>NZ_CP011010.1:0-367500 GCF_001274595.1 Stenotrophomonas maltophilia | reverse complement strand
AGATCTTGGGAAGTGGCCTCAGCGCCATTCCCGTGTGCTGCGAAGCTTCCTTCGTAGCGAGCCGCCCATTATGCCAGACTTTTTCAGTCCGTCAACACCTTCGTTCGATCATCTCGTTCGGCGGTGGTGGGCGCCCTGTTGTCGCTGAAGCCCCTTGGTGGCGACCCCTGCGACGGGGGAGGAGAAGTATGTCCCCATCTGGATCATTTGTGAAGGGGGTGTGGCGATTTTTTTCAACGGATGTTGCATCCATTCATCCATCACGCCCGCGGACGCATGCCGCGAAGAGCAGAAGCAAAGGAAGGGCCGGCTGGCGCCGGCCCTTCCTTCCTGTCAGGCAGTGACCAGGCGCACGCGGGCGAAGGTGCGCTTGCCGACCTGCAGGAGGCCTTCAAAGCCCGGCAGCAGCACCTGCTGGCCGTCTTCCACCACGTCACCATCCACCTTGACCGCGCGCTCCTTGAGCTTGCGGTTGGCTTCGGAGTTACTCGGGGTCAGCCCGGCCGCCGTCAGCAGCGCGGCGATACGCAGGCCCTCGGCCGGGATCACCACGTCCTGCAGCGGCAGCTGAGTGATGTCGCCCTGCCCGGTCACCGCCGCTTCCCAGCCGGCAATGGCCTGCTCGGCGGCCGCAGCGTCGTGGAAGCGGGTCGCCAGTTCACGCGCCAGGCGCAGCTTGACCACGCGCGGATTCAGCCCGCCGGAGGCCACCTGCTCGCGCAGCTGCACGGCTTCGGCCTGGCTGATATCAAACGACAGCAGCTCGATCCAGCGCCACATCAGGGTGTCGTCCACCTTCATGGTCTTGGTGACGATGTCGATAGCCGGTTCGCTGATACCGATGTAGTTGCCCAGCGACTTGGACATCTTGTTGACGCCGTCCAGGCCTTCCAGCAGCGGCATGGTCAGCACCACCTGCGGCTTCTGGCCATGGTGCTCCTGCAGGCCGCGGCCCATCAGCAGGTTGAACTTCTGGTCGGTACCGCCCAGTTCGACGTCGGCCTCCAGGGCCACCGAGTCGTAGCCCTGCACCAGCGGGTACAGGAACTCGTGGATGGCGATGGACTGCTGGGCGGCGTAGCGCTTGGCGAAGTCGTCGCGCTCGAGCATGCGCGCCACAGTGTGCTGGCCGGCCAGGCGGATCATGTCGGCCGCGCCCATCTTGCCGAACCACTCCGAATTGAAGCGGACTTCGGTACGGCTGCGGTCGAGCACCTTGAACACCTGCTCCTCATAGGTGCGGGCGTTGGCCAGCACGTCCTCGCGGCTGAGCGGCTTGCGGGTCAGGCTCTTGCCCGACGGGTCGCCGATCATGCCGGTGAAGTCGCCGATCAGGAAGATGACCTGGTGACCGAGGTCCTGGAACTGGCGCATCTTGTTCAGCAGCACCGTATGGCCCAGGTGCAGGTCGGGCGCGGTGGGGTCGAAGCCAGCCTTGATCCGCAGCGGACGGCCTTCCTGCAGGCGCGCACGCAGATCCTCGAGCTTGAGGATCTCGTCGGCACCACGGCCGATCAGGGCAAGGGCTTCTTCAATCGAGGACACGTGACTACTCCCGGCAACGCCGATTCTTGTGTGGGGTGTTAAAGCAAAGTTAACCCGATTGGCTTCACAAAAGCCAATGGGCACAAGGGTTTGACGCGGTTTTCTCAGGTGTCTATGGTAACCGGCGTTTAGGCCCGCGCTCCCGGGCCGTCAGGAAAAATCGCCGATGCACAACTCCGAACAAGGGCGCGCACGCAAGCAGCGCTTCCAGGAACGCCTCCACGTCCTGCACGACAACGCCCTGCATCGGAAGCTCAGGCAACACCTCCCCGCCGCATTCAATGAACGCTGGACCCGGCGCCATTGGATGCATGCCAGCCTGTTTGCGACCATCGGCGCCCTGGTGGCGACGATCGTCCCCGGCTTCTCGCACACCATCGACGCGCCGTTCGCCGACAGCCACACCAGCCTGGCACTGCCGTTGCCGCCGCTGAGCATGGCCCGCCAGCAGCAGGTGCCGGGCGACAGCTGGCAGGTGCTGCGGGTGCAGCGCGGCCAGACCCTGAGCGACCTGTTCGACCAGGCCGGCATTCCGGCCAGCACCCTGCACCGCGTGCTGGACCATCCCGGCGCCCGCGAATCGCTGACCAAGCTGCGCCCCGGTACCGAAATCGCCTTCGACATGCCGCTCTCGGGCGACCTGCGCAGCATCCGCTTCGACCGTGATGGCGACAACCGGGTCGAGTTGAGCCTGGCCGGCGATGACATCAAGGAGAAGGTGACCAAGCGCGAGACCTCCACGCGCACGGTGGTCACCAGCGGCGAGATCACCAGCTCGCTGTATGCCGCCGCCCGCCGGGCCGGGCTGTCGCCGTCGGCGATCGCGACGATGACCGACGACATCTTCAAGTACGACATCGACTTCTCGAAGGACCTGCAGCCGGGCGACCGCTTCAGCGTGGTGATGGATGAAACCTGGCGCGAAGGCGAGAAGGTGGACACCAGCAAGATCCTGGCGGCGACCTTCACCACCGGTGGCAAGACCTATTCCGGCTTCCGCTTCGACCGCAACGGCAAGTCCGAGTACTACGACATCAACGGGCGTTCGCTGAAGAAGAGCTTCATCCGCATGCCGATCCCGTTCGCGCGGCTGAGCTCGACCTTCGGCGCGCGCAAGCACCCGGTGCTGGGCAAGATGCGCATGCACAAGGGCGTGGACTACGCCGCGCGCACCGGCACCCCGATCATGGCCGCCGGCGATGCCCGCGTGCAGTTCGCCGGCGTGCAGCGCGGCTACGGCAACGTGGTGATCCTCGACCACGGCCGCGGCCACACCACCCTGTACGGGCACATGTCGCGCTTTGCGAACATCAAGACCGGCCAGCGCGTGGCCCAGGGCACGGTGATCGGCTATGTCGGCTCGACCGGCCTGGCCACCGGCCCACACCTGCACTACGAATTCCGCGTCAACGGTGAGCACCGCAACCCGCTGACGGTGACCATGCCGCCGCCGGAACCGTTGAAGGGCGCCGAGCTGGTGGCCTTCCGTGCGCAGACCGCGCCAGCGATGGCACGCATCCAGGGCATGGAGAAGCTGATCTACGCCGACGCCAGCCCGGCCCCGACCAGCCGCGACGAGGCCGCACCCGAGGTGGCCAGCGCCAAGGACAAGAGCAGCGCCGGCCGCAAGCGCGGCTGAGCCCCTGCGTTGACGAAGAAGGACGCGGCAGCCCAAGCTTGCCGCGTCCTTTTTTTATGCCTGCCATGAACACCACTGCCGACGCTGACGCCCCCCTGTACCTTGGCCTGATGTCGGGCACCAGCGCCGATGGCATCGACGCTGCCCTGGTGCAGTTCCCCACCACTGGCGGCTGCCGCTTCGTGCACGGGCTGACCACCCGCTGGGAGCCGGTGCTGCGCGCACGACTGGTAGCACTGGGCGAAGGCGGTCCACTGGACTCGCTGGAGGAACTGGGCGAGCTGGATGCGCGGATCGCGATCAGCTTCGCCGACGCCGCCAACCAGCTGCTGGCCGAGGCGGGCGTGGACCCGGCGCAGGTGCGGGCGATCGGCTCGCATGGGCAGACCGTGCGCCATCGGCCGCTGGCCGACCCTGCGTTCACCGTGCAGCTGGGCGACGGCAACCGCATCGCTGAACTGACCGGGATCACCACGGTGTCCGACTTCCGCCGCCGCGACGTAGCGGCCGGAGGCCATGGCGCACCGCTGATGCCGGCCTTCCACCTGGGCATGCTCGGCACCGCCGATGAAGACCGCGCGGTACTCAACCTGGGCGGCATCGCCAACCTGACCCTGATCCCGCGCGAAGGCGCGGTGCGTGGCTTCGATACCGGCCCGGCCAATGCGCTGATGGACGCCTGGTGCCAGCGCCACACCGGCCGCACCTTCGATGCCGATGGAGCCTATGCCGCCAGTGGTGCGGTGGACGAAGGCCTGCTGGCCGGCTGGCGTTCGGAGCCCTGGTTTGACCTGCCGCCACCGAAGAGTACCGGCCGCGAACAGTTCCACCTGGCCTGGGCCGAGGCGCACATGGGCGAAGGCGAATACGCCGCCGCCGACGTGCAGGCGACCCTGTTGGAGCTGACCGTGGCGACGGTGGCCGATGCACTGCTGGCGCAGCAGCCGCAGACCCGGCGCCTGCTGGTCTGTGGCGGCGGCGTGCGCAACCGGCAGCTGATGAAGCGGCTGGCGGCACGGCTGCCAGAGGTGCAGGTGGAGTCCAGTGCGATGCACGGGCTGGACCCGGAGTACGTAGAGGCGATGGGGTTTGCGTGGCTGGCGCAGCGGACGATGGACGGGCTGGCCGGCAACCTGCCGAGCGTGACCGGGGCGAACGGGCCGCGGATTCTCGGGGCGATCCATCTGGCGTGAGCAGAAGCAGTCGAGCAAGGCTCGACGCTACAAAGGCGCTAATCAAACCCCTGCCCTGCGGGCAGGGCCTGCAGGGCGGCGATGGCGTCGGACAGGGCGTCCACTTCGGGGTCACCGAAGCCGGAACGGACCTCCAGTTCACTGCTGAACAGCCCCTGCTCCAGCAGGGCCGCGCAGGTCTGTTCGTGGGTCCAGCCGCGGGCAACCGCGACTCGACGGATACGGTCCAGCAGCAGCGGGTCCAGGTCCCGCAGCACAACGTCGGCCATGCTCACTTCCCCGTTCGCAAGGCACCGCCCCCTCGGCGCGTCGGGGCGATGATCCCGCAGACCGGACGTACAGGCAATCAGGCGACCGGCGGGGGCCCGCGATCCACGATCCGCGGCCACAACCAGGCCAGCAGCAGCAGGGTCGGCACCACGGTGACCGAGCTGAGGATGAAGAACGTGCTGTAGGAGGTGGCTTCAACGATATAGCCGGAAACGCCACCGACGAACTTGCCGGGCAGGTTGGCCAGCGAGACCAGCAGCGCGTACTGGGTGGCAGTGAAGTTGCGGTCGGTCAGCGACGACATGAAGGCCACCAGCACGGTGCCGGCAAAGCCCTGGAACAGGTTGTCGGCGCTGAGCGCGGCATAGAACGCCCACAGCTTGCCCGGGTTGTGCGCCATCAGCAGGAACGCAAGGTTGGACAGCGCCACGCCCAGCGCGGCCACCAGCAGCATGCGGCGGAAACCGAACGCGGCCACCGCGATGCCGCCCAGGAAGGCGCCACCGATGCCCATCCACACACCGAACAGCTTGGAGACGGTCGCGATGTCGGCCTTGTCGAACCCGGAGTCGAGGTAGAACGGCCCGGCCATCACGCCGATGACCTGGTCCGGGAACTTGAACAGCCCGACGAAGGCCAGCAGCACCAGCGCCAGCGCCACGCCGTTGCGGCTGAAGAAGCTGGTGATGGGCTGGACGAACGCCTCGGCGACATCGATGCGGCGCTGCACGGTCGTGGCCGGACGTTCCGGTTCGGCGCACAGCAGCGTGGTGACGATCGGCAGCAGCATCAGCGCCGCCATGGCCAGATAGGCCACGATCCAGCCTTCGAACTGGGCCAGGTACAGCGCGCCGGCACCGGCCAGGATCAGGCCGATCCGGTAACCCAGCGTATAGGTGGCCGCCAGCGCGGCCTGCGCCGCCTGCGGTGCGATCTCGATGCGGTAGGCGTCGACGGCCGAGTCCTGGGTGGCGCCGGCGAACGAGGCCACCAGCACCCAGGCCACCAGCGGCCAGACGCCCTGCTCGGGGCGCACGAAGGCCAGCGCGACCAGGCCGACCAGGACCAGCGCCTGCGACACCAGCAGCCACGAGCGGCGGCGGCCAAGCCCACCGAGCAGCGGGAAGGCATAGCGATCCAGCAGGGGCGCCCACAGGAACTTCAGCAGGTAGAAGAAGCTGGCCAGGCTGATCAGGCCGATGCTGCCCAGGTCCAGGCCGACGTCGCGCAGGCGCGTAGACAGGGTCTGCGAGGCGATCAGCAGGAACGGCAGGCCGCTGCCGAAGCCGAGCATGGCCATGGTCAGCGCCGACGGAGTGCCGAAGGCGCGCTTGATGCCTGCCCAGCCCTTGTAGCTGACCGGCGTGGCGGCCTCGGTCACAGGTCGTAGTCCACGATGAACGGCGCGTGGTCGGAGAAGCGCTCGTCGCGATAGATCGAGCAGCTGCGCAGGCGGTCACGCAGGCCCGGGGTGATGAACTGGTAGTCGATGCGCCAGCCGACGTTGTTGGCGCGGGCGGCGCCGCGGTTGCTCCACCAGGTGTAGTCCTCGCCGGTGGGGTTGAGCAGGCGGTAGGCATCGGCCCAGCCGCGGCCGGCGGCGACATCTGTGGCCTGGCCGTGGTCGGCGCACAGGGCGTTGAGCCAGTCGCGCTCTTCCGGCAGGCAGCCGGAGTTCTTCTGGTTGGACTTCCAGTTCTTGATGTCCAGCGCCGAACGCACGATGTTCCAGTCGCCGCACAGCACGTAGTCGCGGCCGCTGCGCGCCCATTCCTCGAGGATCGGCCGCAGCCATTCCATCACTTCGAACTTGAAACCCTGGCGCAGGTCGCCCGAGCTGCCGGACGGGATATAGAAGGAGACCACGCTGAGGTTGCCGTAGCGCGCCTCGATGTAGCGGCCTTCGTCGTCGAACGGGGCCCAGCCCAGCGAGGTGATGACCTGGTCCGGCTCGCGCTTGCTGTAGATCGCCACGCCGCTGTAGCCCTTCTTGGTGATGGCGTCGCGGTAGAAGCAGTGGTGGCCGTCCGGGCGGAACATCGGGTCGGTCAGCTGGTCTTCTTGGGCCTTGGTCTCCTGGATGCACAGGACGTCGGCGTCCTGGGCCCGGAACCAATCGAGGAAGCCCTTGGTTGCGGCGGAACGGATGCCATTGGCATTGAAACTGATGATGCGCATGCGGGGGACCTGCGGCGGGAAACCGGGCAAGCATACCGGTTGCCCGCAGGGCTGCGCAGTCCGCCAGAGGGGGGCGCAACGGCCCTCACCCAGGGCCGGACGAGCGCGAAACGCCCAGCTGGATTAGGATTTGTGCTCCAAATGAAGATGAATCGAGTTTTGATGAGCGACCACCGCCACCGTTTCCTGCAGCTGGCCCTGACCGCCGACGCCCTGCGCTTCGGCCAGTTCACCCTCAAGTCCGGCCGGCTGAGCCCCTATTTCTTCAACGCCGGTCGTTTCGACTCCGGTTCGCTGCTGTCGCAGCTCGGCGCCTGCTACGCCGATGCCATCGACGCCACCGGGATCAAGTACGACGTGGTGTTCGGCCCGGCCTACAAGGGCATTCCGCTGGCCACCGCGATGGCCTGCGAGCTGGCCCAGCGCGGCCGCGACCTGCCGCTGTCGTTCAACCGCAAGGAAGCCAAGGACCATGGTGAAGGCGGCCAGCTGATCGGCGCCGACATGAATGGCAAGCGCGTGCTGATCGTCGACGACGTGATCACCGCCGGTACCGCGATCCGCGAAGCACTGGGCATCATCCGCGCCGCCGGTGGCACGCCGGCCGGCATCGTGGTGGCGCTGGACCGCCAGGAGATCGCCTCGGAATCCGACCGCCGCTCCGCCGCGCAGTCGGTGGCCGAAGAGGCCGGCATTCCGGTGATCGCCGTGGCGTCGCTGGCTGACCTGCTTGATTTCGCCTCCGGCAACCCGGAACTTGTGGGTTACCGGCAGCCGCTGGAAGCCTACCGGGCCCAGTACGGCGTCCGTTCGACCCGCTGACCGACCCAGGGGAAAGGTCATGTCCCGAGTTCCTGCTGTGCTCTTTGCCGGCCTGCTGCTGGCCGTGCCGTTCTCCGTTCCGGCGCAACCGCGGGGCGGTGGCAAGGTGGAGAAGAAGCTGTACTGCTGGAACGAGGGCAAGGAGCGGATCTGCAGCGATTCGCTGCCGGCCGACGCGGTCAACCATGCCCGCGACGAGTTCAACGCAAAGAGTGGCCTGCGCAATGCGCAGGTCCAGCGCGCGTTGACCGACGAGGAACGCGCCGCCGCCAGCACGGAAGCGGCGCAGCGGCAGCTGGACCTGATGGCCGCACAGACCCGCCAGCGCACCGAGCAGGCGATGCTGACCACCTATGGCAGCGAGGACGACCTGCGCCGGGTGTTCGCCGAACGCCAGGAAGTGCTGGACAACAACCTCAAGACGGCCGAGTACAACGTCACCAGCCTGCGTGAATCGCTGGTGGCGCTGCTGGCGGCTGCCGGCGATCGCGAACTGGCCGGCGGCAAGGTGGCCGGCAAGCAGGCCGAAGCGATCCGCCAGCGGCACGTGCAGCTGCAGGCGCAGCAGCGGCTGCAGGCCGGGTTCGTGCAACAGCAGCAGGCCCTGAAGGCCGAGATCGACAGCAGCCTGCAGCGCTATCGCGAGCTGAAGGGGCTGGCGCCGGCGGCAACACCGGCCGGCTGACGAGGCTCCCACTACCGGGCGTGGCCCGGCGCTACCCGGGGCCTGGTTACGGGTTGGCCCAGCGAATTTATGCACTCTTTACGCGTCGGCCCGGTCCGGCGCGTAGTGCGTTTATGGGGGGCAGGACGACGATGGCGGCCTGAGGTGGAGGGGTTCCACCAGGACGCTATTGCAATGTCCCCCTGGCTGTCGTTGTTGTGTGGCGTGCTGGTGCTGGTCGCCGCCGCCTATCTTCTCTATGTCGTGCTTCGGCCCGAGTCGTTCTGACGGAGCCGGCCATGACTGAGATGCTTGTCATTATTGCTGCCAGCCTGCTGCTGGCGTGGCCGCTGGGCCTGTACCTGGCGCGCGTGATGCGCGGTGCGCCGATGAAGGTCGACGTGCTGTTCCACTGGATCGAAAAGCCGCTGTACAAGGTATTCGGCGTCGATCCGTCGCGTTCGATGTCCTGGCGCGGCTATGCGCTGGCCTTCGTGCTGAGCAACGTGGTGGTCGCGGTGCTGACCCAGGCGGTGTTCATGACCCAGGCCTGGTTGCCGTTGAACCCGGACCAGATCCCGAACATGCGCTGGGACACCGCGCTGCACACGATGATCTCGTTCCTGACCAACACCAACCAGCAGCACTACTCGGGCCAGGCGCAGCTGTCCTATCTCTCGCAGATGACCGGCATCACCGGCCTGCAGGTGGTGACGCCGATGATGGGGCTGGCGTTGGCCGTGGCGACGCTGCGCGCGTTGTTCTCGCGTGCGCCGCAGGCTGCGGCGGCGACCGGTACCGGCGATGACCGCCAGGTGGCGGTGGGCAACTACTATGTGGACGTGGTGCGCCTGTGCGTGCGCTTCCTGCTGCCGCTGTGCCTGGTCTGGACCCTGCTGCTGACCAGCCAGGGCGTACCGTCGACCCTGGCCGGCGGCCCGCAGGCCACGCCGATCGATGCCAGCGCCGGCATGGCCGGGCAGAAACTGCCGCTGGGCCCGGTCGCGGCGATGGTCGCGGCCAAGCAGCTGGGCGCCAACGGTGGCGGCTGGTATGGCCCGAACAGCAGCTTCCCGCTGGAGAACCCGACCCCGCTGTCGAACGCGCTGGAGGTCGTCGGCATCCTGCTGATACCGATGGCGGTGATCTTCATGATCGGTGCCTTCACCGGCCGCCGCCGCTTCGGCGCCCTGGTGTTCAGCTGCATGCTCGGCATGTCGCTGCTGTCGACCGGCGCGATGATGTGGAGCGAAGGCCATAGCGCCAGCGCCGCCACCCCGCTGCTGATGGAAGGCAAGGAGGTGCGCTTCGGCGCCGATGGCACCGCGCTGTGGGCGGCGGTGACCACCCAGGTCTCCAACGGCTCGGTGAACGGCATGCACGATTCGCTGGCGCCGCTGAGCGGTGGCATCGCGATGGTCAACATGCTGGTCAGCGCGATCTGGGGCGGCATCGGCTGCGGCCTGCAGCAGTTCATCGTCTACCTGCTGCTGGGCGTGTTCCTGGCCGGGTTGATGACCGGGCGTACGCCGGAACTGTTCGGCCGCAAGCTGGAGACACCGCAGGTGCGCCTGCTGGCCCTGCTGGTGCTGCTGCAGCCGATCACCCTGCTGGTGTTCACCGCGATCACCATGGCCGTGCCCGGCCTGGCCGGCACCTCCAACCCCGGCTTCCATGGCATCAGCCAGGTCTTCTACGAGTATGTCTCGGCCTATGCCAACAACGGTTCGGGCTTCGAAGGCCTGGGTGACGCCACGCTGTGGTGGAACCTGAGCTGCTCGCTGGTACTGCTGCTGGGCCGCTTCCCGCTGCTGATCATTCCGCTGGTGGTGGCCGCACAGCTGGCTGCCAAGCGCCAGGCGCCGGAATCTGCCGGCAGCCTGCAGATCGAAACCCCGACCTTCGCCCTGACCCTGGTCTCGGTGATCGTCATCCTGACCGTGCTGCAGTTCATGCCGGCGCTGGTACTCGGCCCGATCGCCGACCACCTGAGCCTGGGACTGCACTGAGGACACCCCCATGAGTAGTCATGCAAGTTCAACCCGTAGTACCCATGCATCGCGCCCTGCCCTGCTTGATGGCGCCGGCCTGCGCCGTGCACTGGTCGAAGCGGTGCGCAAGCTGTCGCCGATGCATCTGGTACGCAGCCCGGTGATGGCGGTGGTGATGGCCGGCACGATCGTCGCCGCCATCGTCACCCTGACCGGCAATGCGCCGCTGGGCTTCGGCCTGGCGGTGACCGCGATCCTGCTGGTGACCGTGCTGTTCGGCAATTTCGCCGAAGCCGTGGCCGAGGCACGTGGCCGCGGCCAGGCCGCCTCGCTGCGCCGGGCCCGCCAGGACCTGGTGGCGCGTCGGCTGGTGGCGCCGCAGCCGGGCGCCGCAGAAGCCCAGGTGCCGGCCGCCGAGCTGCGCCCGGGCGACCATGTGATCGTCAGTGCCGGTGAACTGGTGCCGGCCGATGGCGAGATCGTGCAGGGCCTGGCCACCATCAACGAAGCGGCGGTGACCGGCGAATCGGCACCGGTACTGCGCGAGGCCGGCACCGACCGTTCCGGCGTGATCGGCGGCACCAAGGTGCTGTCCGACCAGATCATCGTGCGGGTGACCGCCGAACCGGGCCACAGCTTCCTGGACCGGATGATCGCGCTGGTGGAAGGCGCCAACCGGCAGAAGACCCCGAACGAGGTTGCGCTGACCCTGCTGCTGGCGGCGATGACGCTCACCTTCCTGGTAGTGGTGGCGACGCTGCCGGCGATCGGTGCTGCGGTCGGCGTCAAGGTCGATCCGCTGCTGCTGATCGCGCTGCTGGTGTGCCTGATCCCGACCACCATCGGCGGCCTCCTGCCGGCCATTGGTATTGCCGGCATGAACCGTGCACTGGCCGCCAACGTGCTGGCCAAGTCGGGCAAGGCGGTGGAAGTGGCCGGCGACGTCGACGTGCTGCTGCTGGACAAGACCGGCACCATCACCTACGGCGACCGCCAGGCCAGCCACTTCCATCCGTTGGCCGGCATCGACGCCAGCCAGCTGCGTGAAGCGGCACTGCTGTCCTCGCTGGCCGACCCGACGCCGGAAGGCAAGTCGATCGTGCGCCTGGCCCGCGAGCAGGGTTGCGCCACCGCCGAGCCGGACCATGCCGACTATCTGGCCTTCAGTGCGCAGACCCGCATGTCCGGCGTGGACCTGGAACATGGCCGGCAGATCCGCAAGGGCGCACTGGATGCGATCCGCAACCATGTGCAGGCGCTGGGTGGCACGGTGCCGGCCGAGCTGGCCGGTCGTGTCGAACAGGTGGCGCGCAATGGTGCCACCCCGCTGGTGGTGGCCGAGGGCCGCCACGTACTGGGCGTGATCGAGCTGTCGGACGTGGTCAAGCACGGCATGCGCGAGAAGTTCGCGCAGCTGCGCGCGATGGGCATCCGCACGGTGATGATCACCGGCGACAACCCGCTGACCGCCGCCGCCATTGCTGCCGAGGCCGGCGTCGACGATTACATCGCCGAGGCACGCCCGGAAGACAAGCTGGCGCGCATCCGCCAGGAGCAGGCCGGCGGCCGCCTGGTGGCGATGGTGGGCGATGGCACCAATGACGCCCCCGCGCTGGCGCAGGCCGACATCGGCCTGGCGATGAACTCCGGCACGCAGGCGGCGAAGGAGGCCGGCAACATGGTCGACCTCGATTCGGACCCGGCCAAGCTGCTGGCGGTGGTGGAAGTGGGCAAGCAGCAGCTGATCACCCGCGGCGCGCTGACCACCTTCTCGCTGGCCAACGACGTCTCCAAGTACTTCGCGATCCTGCCGGCGCTGTTCGCCGCTGCGGTGCCGACCATGGCCGCCTTGAACGTGATGCAGCTGTCGAGCCCGCGCAACGCGGTGCTGGCGGCGCTGATCTTCAACGCGCTGGTGATTCCCGCACTGATCCCGCTCGCCCTGCGCGGCGTGCGCTTCCGCCCGGCCACGGCCACCGCGCTGCTGCGCCGGAACATGCTGGTGTACGGCCTCGGCGGCGTGCTGCTGCCGTTCGCGGCGATCAAGCTGATCGACCTCCTTCTTGTCCTGGTATTCGGCGCATGAACCGTTCTGCTTCCACCTCATCTTCCCTGTCCCGCGAAGCCAAGGCCGAGGCCCGCGTAGCCGGCTTGCAGGATGGCGCCAGCTGGCGCCCGGCCATCGGCCTGGGCCTGGCCACGCTGTTGCTGGCCGGCGCGGTCTACGCCGGCATCGCCACCGGTTTCGCCGGCCTGGCCTACCCGACCCAGGCCGAAGGCAGCCTGCTGCGTGATGGCAGCGGCCAGGTACGCGGCTCGGCATGGCTGTCGCAGCCGTTCACCGGCGACGGCTACTTCCAGGCCCGCCCGTCGGCCGCCAACTACGATCCGATGGCTGCAGCGGGCTCCAACATGGCGCGCAGCAACCCGGCGCTGGCCGAACGCGTAGCCGCCAGCACCGCGGCGGTGGCCGCACGCGAAGGCGTAGCGCCGGCGCAGGTACCGGCGGACCTGGTCACCCAGTCTGCAGGCGGCCTGGATCCGCAGCTGTCGCCAGAGGCGGCGCAGCTGCAGGTGGCGCGCGTGGCACGTGCCCGTGGCCTGCCGGTGGAACGCGTGCAGGCGCTGGTGCAAGCGCATACCGAAGGTCGCCAGTGGGGCCTGTTCGGCCAGCCACGGGTGAACGTGGTGACGCTGAACTTCGCGCTGGACCACGCCGCCAAGGCGCCGTGATGCCGGCCTGCACCCGCTGCGCGCACAATGGCGGCCATGACAGCGGCACCCATGACTGATGCACGTACCCGCCAGGCCGATGCCCTGGTCGAAGGCCTGCAACGCGAAGCCGGCGGCAAGCTGACGGTGTTCCTCGGCGCGGCGCCGGGCGTGGGCAAGACCTACACCATGCTGGCCCGCGCGCAGGAACAGCTGCGTCGCGGCGTCGACCTGGTGGTGGGCCTGGTGGAAACCCATGGCCGCGCCGATACCCAGGCGTTGCTGGAAGGCCTGCCGCAGCTGCCGCTGAAGGAAGTGGCCTACCACGGCCACACCCTGCAGGAGATGGACCTGGACGCCGTGCTGGCCCGGCATCCAGCACTGGTGCTGGTAGACGAACTGGCCCATCGCAACGCGCCGGGCAGCCGCCACGAGCGGCGCTGGCAGGATGTGATGGAACTGCTGGACGCCGGCATCGATGTCTGGACCACGGTCAACATCCAGCACCTGGAAAGCCTCAACGATGTGGTGATGCGCATCACCGGCGTGCGTGTGAGCGAGACCGTGCCGGACGGCGTGCTCGACCGCCTGCATGACATCGTGCTGGTCGACCTGCCGCCGCGCGAACTGATCGCGCGCCTGCAGCAGGGCAAGGTCTATGTGCCCGAGCAGGCCACGCAGGCGCTGCAGGCGTTCTTCTCGCCGGCCAACCTGACCGCCCTGCGCGAACTGGCAATGCAGGAAGCCGCCGACCGCGTCGACAGCAGCCTGCGCGAAACCCGCGCCGCACGTGGTGAAGGCAACCTGCCACTGCGCCGCGGCGTGCTGGTGGCCATCGATGGCGGTGGCCAGAGCGAGTACCTGGTGCGGGTGGCACGGCGCATCGCCGAGCGCCGCGATGCGCCGTGGACGGTGGTGACCGTGCAGGGACGCCGCCAGGATGACGCGACCCGCCGCGAGATCGATGCGGCCTTCGCACTGGCGCGGCGCCTGGGCGGTGATGCTGAACTGCTGCATGGATCGAGCATCGCCGATGCCCTGCTCGACCATGCCGCGCACAATGGCGTGTCGACCCTGGTGCTGGGCCGCACCCGCGAGCGACCGCTGGCGCGGATGTTCAACCGCACCCTGACCCAGCAGTTGATCCAGCGCGGCGCGCATTACGAGATCACCATCATCAGCACGCCGCAGGCACGTGCACGCTCGCGCCGCGAGGGGCTGATGGCACCGGTGCGTGGCTTCAGCCACGAGCCGGTGCAGGCACTGATCGCCACGGCGCTGGCCTGCGTGGTGGCCTGGCTGGCCGAGCGTTGGGTGGGCATGGCCGACCTGTCGATGGTGTTCATCGTCGCGGTGGTGCTGGTGGCCGCACGCACGCGTGCCAGCGTGGCGGTGATGGCGGCGATCCTGTGCTTCCTCGCCTACAACTTCCTGTTCATCGCGCCGCGCTTCACCTTTGCCATCGGTGCGCGCCAGGGTGTGATCACCGTCTTCCTGTTCCTGGCCGCCGCCCTGGTGGCCGGACGCCTGGCCTCGCGGCTGCGCATGCAGGTGATCGCGCTGCGCGCGGCCAACCGCCATGCGCGCGCGCGCCAGCAGCTGGGCCGGCAGCTGGCCAGCGCCGCCGGCAACGGCGAGGTGGCACAGGCCGGCCGGCATGCGCTGGAACAGGCCATGGATGTGCCGGCGTGGCTGCGGATCGGCACCGATACCGCGGCCGGGGGCCGCAGCCAGCCCGGCGACACCGATCTGGCCGCCGCCGACTGGGCGCTGCGCCACGGCCAGCCCAGTGGACGCTTCACCGACACCCTCGCAGGGGCGCAATGGTGGTTCCTGCCGCTGCTGGATGGCGAAGACCATGCGATCGGCGTGGCCGGCCTGTACCTGCCAGGCGCGCAGGCACGCCTGCTGCCCGAGCAGCGGCAGCTGGCCGAAGCGATGGTCGACGACATCGCCCAGGCCGCGCTGCGCACGCGATTGGTGGCAGAGCTGGAGCAGGCCCATGTGAGCAACGAGACCGAACGGTTGCGCTCGGCCCTGCTCTCTTCGGTGTCGCATGACCTGCGCTCGCCACTGGCGGCGATGATCGGTTCGGCCGACAGCCTGGCCAGCTATGGCGCGGCGATGGACACGACCGATCGCCGTGCCCTGCTCGATACCATCCTGGTCGAAGGCGAGCGCCTGGACCGCTACATCCAGAACCTGCTGGACATGACCCGGCTCGGCCACGAAGGGCTGAAGATCAACCGCGACTGGATCGGCGTGGATGAACTGATCGGCTCGGCGGCGCGGCGCCTGCAGCGCTACCAGCCCAAGGTGCGGCTGGAGCTGGACATTCCGTCCACGCTGGCACCGATCTGGGTGCACCCGGCGCTGGTGGAACAGGCCGTGTTCAACGTGATGGAGAACGCCGCCAAGTTCTCGCCGCCGGATGCCGCCGTGCAGGTGCAGGCGCGCGAGCTGGATGGCCAGCTGCGCATCGACGTGATCGATGCCGGCCCCGGCATTCCCGACGACGAGCGCGCGCGCATCTTCGACATGTTCTACAGCGTCGAGCGCGGCGACCGTGGCCGCCACGGCACCGGCCTGGGCCTGACCATCTGCCAGGGCATGATCGGCGCGCATGGCGGCAGCGTGCAGGCGCTGCCCGGACGCGACGGTCGCGGTACCCTGATCCGCATCACCCTGCCCCTGCTCAAGCCAGCCTCCCACGATGAGCCCGACCCCGATTGATGCCAGCGTGCCGGCCGCGCGCGTGCTGGTGATCGACGATGAAACCCAGATCCGCCGGTTCCTGGACATCAGCCTGCGCGCGCAGGGCTACCAGGTGCGGCAAGCGGCCACCGGCCAGGAAGGCCTGCAGCTGGCCGCCAGCGAGGACATGGACCTGGTGATCCTGGATATCGGCCTGCCGGACATGGAAGGCCACGAGGTGCTTGAACAGCTGCGGCAGTGGAGCCAGGTGCCGGTGATCATGCTGACCGTGCGCGCCGGCGAGGCCGAGAAGGTGCGGGCGCTGGATACCGGCGCCAATGACTATGTCACCAAGCCGTTCGGCACGCAGGAACTGATGGCGCGGGTACGGGCGCTGCTACGCACCCGCAGCGTGCCCAGTGATGGCACGCCACCGGTGTTCGATGACGGCCACCTGCACGTGGATCTGGTGCGCCGTGAAGTGGCGCTGGATGGCGAGCCGGTGGCGCTGACCCGCAAGGAATATGCACTGCTCTCGCTGCTGCTGCGCAATGCCGGGCGGGTGGTGACCCAGCCGCAGATCCTGCAGGAGATCTGGGGGCCGACTCACCAGCAGGACACCCATTACCTGCGCATCCTGGTCGGCAAGCTGCGGCACAAGCTGGGCGATTCGGCACTGGATTCGCGCTACCTGTTCACCGAACCGGGCGTGGGCCTGCGGTTCAAGGGGTAGTGCCGGCCGCTGGCCGGCAACCTCATGAACCCCTGATCCATCCTGTGGTTGCCGGCCAGCGGCCGGCACTACCCGATCGATCCAATCCCGATCAATCAGAACCCCAGCGGGGTATCGCCCAGCACCGGTTGCAGCTGACTGCGGAACAACGCCTGGATGCGTTCCAGTGCGGCCTCGTCGCTGCCCTCGAAACGCAGCACCAGCACCGGCGTGGTGTTGGAGGCACGCACCAGGCCCCAGCCATCGGGGAAGTCCACGCGCAGGCCGTCGATGGTCGACAGTCGGCCGCCCACATAGGGGTTGTCCGGCGATTGCGCCGCTGCCACCAGCATCGCCACCAGCGCGTGCGGCGTGCCCTCGGCCACCGGTACTTTCAGTTCGGGCGTGGCCACCAACTGCGGCAGCTCGCCCAGCACCTCGTCCGGCGATTCCTCGCGCTGGGCCAGGATTTCCAGCAGGCGCGCGGCGGCGTACAGACCATCGTCGAACCCGAACCAGCGCTCCTTGAAGAAGAAATGCCCGCTCATCTCGCCGGCCAGTTCGGCATCGGTCTCGCGCATCTTCGCCTTCATCAGCGAATGCCCGGTCTTCCACATCAGCGGGCTGCCGCCGTTGCGCAGCACGTGGTCGGACAGCTTGCCGGTGCACTTCACGTCGTAGATCACCATCGCGCCCGGGTTGCGCATCAGCACGTCGGCCGCGAACAGCATCAGCAGGTGATCGGCATAGATGATCCTGCCTTCGCCGGTGACCACGCCCAGCCGGTCGCCATCGCCATCGAATGCAACGCCGAGATCGGCACCAAAGCGCTTGACCGTCTGCACCAGGTCTTCCAGGTTGGCCGGTTCGCTGGGGTCGGGATGATGGTTGGGGAAGCTGCCGTCGACATCGCAGTACAGCGGAATCACTTCGGCGCCGATCGCTTCCAGCAGCTGCGGTGCGAGCGCGCCGGCGACGCCGTTGCCGGCGTCGGCCACCACCTTCAACGGGCGGTCCAGCTGCACGTCATCGGCGATGCGCTGGATGTAGTCGGCGCTGACATCGCGCTGCTGGTAATCGCCAGGTTCGGCGGCCTGCACCAGGCGGCCCTCGATGATGCGCTGGTAGAGATCGGTGATGGCCTCGCCGGACAGCGTCTCGCCGCCGATGACCACCTTGAACCCGTTGTACTCGGGCGGGTTGTGGCTGCCGGTGACCGCCACGCAGGTGCCGGTACGCAGATGGAAGGCGGCGTAGTACACCAGCGGGGTCGGTGCCAGGCCGATGTCGATCACCGCGCAGCCGGCACGGCGCAGGCCTTCGGCCAGGCCGGCGGCCAGCTCCGGCCCGGACAGGCGGCCGTCGCGACCGATCACCACCTCGCGCAGACCCTGCTCCAGTGCCGCGGTGCCGATGGCCTGGCCGATCAGCGCCGCGGTCTTCGGCGTCAGCTCGCTGCCGACCACGCCACGAATGTCGTAGGCGCGGAAGATGCCGGCCGCCAGTTCCTCGGCCGGTACCGGTGGCGGGGGTGGGGGCGCGCCTTCCTCGCTGGCGGCGGCGGTGGCCACCGGCGGCGGTGCCATCTGCAGGCTCTCGCTCAGCGTCGGACCATGATCGGCGTCCGCCGCCGCGGCGCGGCGCGGCAGCGGCAGTGCCTTCGGCAGGCGGCCACGACCGACCACCAGCAGCACCGCGATGAAGGCCAGCAGCAGCGCAACGATGGCACTGGCCAGCGCCCCCAGTCCCAGCGGACCCGGTTCGACATTGGGCACCGCGGCCACCAGCCGCAGCGGGGTGCCGGCCACCGGCCGCGCCAGCGCCTCGGCGCTCTCAGCCAGATGCGCATTGCCCTGCGTCACCAGATCGTGCGAGCCCTGGCGCAGGCCGAGGAAGCCGGTGGACGGCGCACTCACCTGGTCCAGCGGCGAGGTCAGGCGCAGCAACGGTTGGCGCACATAGAGCACGGCCGGGCCCAGGTTGCCCAGCTCGACCGGTGCCGCCAGGCCAAGGCGGTTGCCACCGCCGTCGCGGACCACGCGCAGGCGCGGCTTGCCGTCGGCCAGTGCGGCTTCCAGCAGTGCCAATCGGGCATAGCCGAAGGTGGCCGGGTCGGCGTAGGCGTTGGCCAGATCCGCGGCCAGCACGTCCACCTGCTCCACGCCGGTCCAGCTCTCGCGCACGGCCAGTGCTGCCGCGGCGGCATCGCCGGCCTGCAGGGCCTGCTGCACGCGTTCATTCTTCAACTGCTGCTGCAGCTGCTTCAGCTGGCCAGCGGCGGCCTCCTGCAGCCCCTGCACGGCCTGGTCACGCGCGTGTTCCAGCGCCTGGCCGTTGGCCTCCTGCCGCCATTGCTGCACCGCGCTCCATCCGAACCAGCCGGCCAGCAGGACCAGCAGCACCCCCAGTAGTGGCGCGCTGCGTCCCAACGACCGTCCCCGCTGTCCTTCCCCGATGCCGCTCATCGATGTCCCCTGTCAACGCACCCCGGTATGGCCGAATCCACCCGTTCCCCGCACGCTGTCGGTGAAAGTATCCACCACCTGCAGGCTGACGCGGGCAATCGGCACCACCACCAGCTGAGCGATGCGATCGCCCGGCTCGATGGTGAAGGTCTCGCGGCCACGGTTCCAGACGCTGATCAGCAGCGGCCCCTGGTAGTCGGCGTCGATCAGGCCGGTACCGTTGCCGAGCACGATGCCGTGGCGGTGGCCCAGCCCCGAACGCGGCAGGATCACCGCGCACAGGTTCGGATCGGCGATGTGGATGGCCAGGCCGCTGGGGACCAGCGCGGTATCGCCGGGCTGCAGGGTCAGCGCGGTATCCAGCGCCGCGCGCAGGTCCATGCCGGCGCTGGCTTCGGTGGCATAGGCCGGCAGCGGCCAGCTGTCGCCGAAGCGCGGATCGAGCAGCTTGACCTGCAGCGGTTGGGAAGTGAAAGCCTGGGTCATGCCTGGAGTCTCCGCGCGATCAGCGCCAGCAGTTGTTCGGCCAGCTCGCGCTTGGAGGTGGCCGGGAATACCTGTTCACCGTCCTGCCAGAAGGCAGTGGCGGCATTGTTGTCGCTCTCGAAGCCGCCGCCGCTGATGCCGACCTGGTTGGCGATCACCAGGTCCAGGCGCTTGTCGACCAGCTTGCCGCGCGCGTATTTCTCCACGTCGTGGGTCTCGGCGGCAAAGCCGACCACCAGCTTCAGCGCCTGCGTCTGCGCGGCGACCTCGGCCAGGATGTCCGGCGTGCGCACCAGCTCGATCACCAGCGACTGGCTGTCGGCAGTCTTCTTCAGCTTCTGCGCGGCCACCTGGCGCGGCGTGTAATCGGACACCGCGGCGGCACCGATATAGATGTCGGCCGGCAGCGATTTCAGCACGGCATCGCGCATCTGCGCGGCCGAGCGCACATCGACACGCTGCACGCCGGGCGGCGTCGGCAGCTGCACCGGGCCGCTGACCAGCACCACCTGCGCACCCATCGCCGCCGCTGCGGCGGCCAGGGCGAAGCCCATCTTGCCGCTGCTGCGGTTGCCCACGTAGCGCACCGGATCGATGTCCTCATAGGTGGGGCCGGCACTGATCAGCAGGCGCAGGCCCTGCAGCGCGCGGGTCTCCGGCGGCGCCACGGGGGCCGCTGCGCCGCCGTTGGCGGCCAGCGCGGCGACGATGTCGCCCGGCTCGGCCAGCCGGCCGGGGCCGGATTCGCCTTCGGCCAGCGGACCGTCGACCGGGCCGATCACCTGCGCACCGCGCTGGCGCAGCAGGGCGATGTTGGCCTGGGTCGCCGGATGCAGCCACATGCGGTGATTCATGGCCGGGCAGATCGTCAGCGGCGCGGTGCTGGCCAGGCACAGGGTGCTGACCAGGTCATCGGCGTGGCCCTGGGCCAGCCGTGCCAGCAGATCGGCGGTACCGGGCGCGACCACGATGCGGTCGGCCCAGCGGGCCAGTTCGATGTGGCCCATGGCCTGTTCGGCGGCGCTGTCCCACAGCGTGGTGCGGGTCGGCTGCCCGGACAGCGCCTGGAAGCTGAGCGGCGTGACGAACTGCTGGGCACCGGCGGTCATTGCCACCTGCACCTGGGCCCCCGCGTCGCGCAGGCGCCGCACCAGTTCCAGGGCCTTGTAGGCTGCGATCCCGCCTCCCACGCACAACAGCAGTTTCTGACCTTCCAGCGCGCGGGCCGGCGCGGGGGAAGCGTTGGGGGAGTCAGCCACCTGGAATTCCTGTGCAAACGAGGGCATTAGCTTACCCGATGGCCGGTAATGTCCCGGTGCATGGCGCACATAGCGCACAGCTATGAGCAGATGGAGTCCTCCCGCATCGACCCGGGGTTCACCGGCAACGCTTTCGGACCTTTCCTATACCTCTGTGGCCCTGCCCTTTTGCAGAATCAGGCGTTGGCCGCTGCGCGCAGGGGTCTGTTCGATCTCCGAGGAGCCGCGTGCATCCGCGCATCATCATCGCCGACGACCATCCCGTGGTCCTGCACGGCATCCGCATCGTGCTGCAGGCCCACCTGATGCAGGTCGTCGGCAGTGCCTGCGACGGCGCCGGGCTGCTGCAGCTGCTGGCCCGCCACGACTGCGACGTGGTGCTGACCGACCTGTCGATGCCGGGGGACGGCCCGGATGGTCCGGAACTGATCGATGCGCTGCGCGCTCGCCATCCCGGCCTGCCGGTGGTGGTGCTGACCGGCGCACGCCATCCCGGGCTGCTCGACGGCCTGCTGCGCGAAGGCATCAGCGGCCTGGTCGACAAATGCGCCGATTTCACCGAACTGCCGCAGGCGCTGAACGCGGCACTGGCCGGGCAGGTGTTCGTCTCCCAGCAGCTGCGCCACCACCTGCAGGCCCGTGACCTGCTGTTCCCACGCGAGCCGGCGCCGCTGTCGGCACGCGAGCAGGAAGTGCTGGATCTGCTCGCGGCCGGCCTCAACGTGAACGCCGTCGCCGAGCGTTGCGGGCGCAGCCCGAAGACGATCAGCCGGCAGAAGGCCGAAGCCAAGCGCAAGCTGGGCCTGCAGAACAACCAGGAGCTGTTCGACTACCTGAAGACCCGGCGCGAGTGAGGCATCGGCCGACCCGGGTCCGCGGCGTGGCCTGATGGGAGCCGGCGGCTGGGCCCGCGATGATGCGCGCATGCCCATCCACGACTGGCCCGAACAGGAACGTCCCCGCGAGAAGCTGATCGCCCGCGGGCCTGCGGCACTTTCCGATGCCGAACTGCTGGCACTGTTCCTCGGCTCCGGATTCGGTGGCCGCGATGCCGTGCAGACCGCGCGCGACCTGCTGCAGGCCCATGGTCCGTTGCGGACGCTGCTCGCCCGCCCCGCCCGCGAGTTGGCCCGCCTGCCCGGGCTTGGGCCGGCGCGCAGCTGTACGCTGGCGGCCGGGCTGGAACTGGCCCACCGCTACCTTGCCGCCGAACTGGAGCACGGCGAGGCGGTCGGCAACAACCCCGCCGCGGTCGGCCGCTACCTGCAGCACCGCCTGCGCGGACAGGCACGCGAGATCTTCATGGCCCTGTTCCTGGACAATCGCCACCGCCTGATCGCCTGCGAGGAACTGTTCCACGGCACCATAAACGCCGCCCCG
The DNA here is from genome assembly GCF_001274595.1 of Stenotrophomonas maltophilia. Taxonomy (GTDB): domain Bacteria; phylum Pseudomonadota; class Gammaproteobacteria; order Xanthomonadales; family Xanthomonadaceae; genus Stenotrophomonas; species Stenotrophomonas forensis. Next base: position 345,490 of record NZ_CP011010.1, on the reverse strand, counting down.
GTCTACCCGCGTGAAGTGGTGCGGCGTGCCCTGCTGCACAACGCGGCGGCGGTGATCCTGAGCCACAACCATCCCTCGGGCGATCCTGAGCCCTCCGGGGCCGACACCCGTATCACCGATGAGCTGCAGCAGGCGCTGGCGCTGGTGGACGTACGCCTGCTGGACCACTTCGTAGTGGGCGAGGGCCGCCCCGTTTCGTTTGCTGAACGAGGCCTGCTGTCCCCGCCCCAGCCCCGCTTGTTCGGCTGAGCGCACGCCCACCCGGGGCCACCGGCCGTCCCCGCAGGCATGTCCTGGTCAGCGTGGTCACTGGTATCTGCGCTAAAATGGGCGATTCCGCCGCTCATTCTCACAGCAGGCCTCGTGAAAAATCTCCTCCGCGCCCTGATCAGCCAAGGCATCGAAGCCTTGCGCGCCAATGGCACCCTGCCCGCCGACTCCCTGCCGCCGGACTTCGTGGTCGAGCGCCCGAAGACCCGCGACCACGGCGACTTCGCCACCAACGCCGCCATGCTGCTGGCCAAGGCCGCGCGCAGCAATCCGCGCGCACTGGCACAGGCGCTGGTCGAGGCGCTGCCGCGCAGCGAGGACGTGAGCAAGGTCGAGATCGCCGGCCCTGGCTTCATCAACTTCCACCTGGCCCCGGCCGCGTACCAGCGCGAAGCCGCGTCGGTGATCAAGGAAGGCCATGACTACGGCCGCAACCTGTCCGGCAATGGCCGCACGGTAGGCGTGGAGTACGTGTCGGCCAACCCGACCGGCCCGCTGCACGTCGGCCACGGCCGCGCCGCAGCGATCGGCGACTGCGTGGCCCGCGTGCTCGATGCCAATGGCTGGAACGCCAAGCGCGAGTTCTACTACAACGATGCCGGCGTGCAGATCGAGAACCTGGCGCTGTCCACCCAGGCCCGGATCAAGGGCATCGCACCAGACCAGGACGGCTGGCCGGAAGGTGGCTATCGCGGTGAATACATCGCCGACGTGGCCCGCGCCTACATGGCCGGCGCCAGCGTCGATCTGGAAGGCAGCACCGTGGTCGGCGCCAAGGACCCGGATGACATGCAGGCGATCCGCCGCTTCGCCGTGGCCTATCTGCGCAACGAGCAGAACCTGGACCTGGCCGCGTTCGGCGTCGACTTCGACATCTACTTCCTGGAAAGCTCGCTGTATGCCGACGGCAAGGTAGCCGAAGCGGTGGCCAAGCTGCAGGCCTCCGGCCACACCTATGAGGAAGGCGGCGCGCTGTGGCTGCGCAGCACCGACTTCGGTGACGACAAGGACCGCGTGATGCGCAAGTCCGACGGCACCTTCACCTACTTCGTGCCGGACGTGGCCTACCACCTGTCCAAGTGGCAGCGCGGCTACGAGCGTGCGATCACCGAACTGGGCGCCGACCACCACGGCTCGCTGGCGCGCGTGCGCGCCGGCCTGCAGGCGATGGAAGTGGGCATCCCGCAGGGCTGGCCGGAATACGTGCTGCACCAGATGGTCACCGTGATGCGCGGCGGCGAGGAAGTGAAGCTGTCAAAGCGTGCGGGCAGCTACTTCACCCTGCGCGACCTGATCGAAGAAGCCGGCCGCGACGCGACCCGCTGGTTCCTGATTGCGCGCAAGCCCGATTCGCAGCTGACCTTCGACATCGACCTGGCCCGCCAGCAGAGCAACGACAACCCGGTGTTCTACGTGCAGTACGCGCATGCCCGCGTCTGCAGCCTGCTGCGCCAGGCGCAGGAAAAGGGCCTGGTGTACGAGCAGGGCAACGGCCTGGCCAATCTCGGCCGCCTGGTCGACGACGCCTCGCTGCTGCTGATGAACGAGATCTCGCGGTATCCGGAAGTGGTGGAAGCGGCCGGCGTGGCGCTGGAACCGCATCTGGTAGCGCAGTACCTGCGTGAATTGGCGCATGCGTTCCACACGTGGTATCACGGGACGCCGGTACTGGTGGATGACGCCGCCGATCGCAATGCCAAGCTGACCCTGGCCTGCGCGGCACGCCAGGTGCTGGCCAACGGCCTCGACCTCCTGGGCGTCAGCGCCCCGGAAAAAATGTAAGCATCAGGAGACGCAGTACTCATGGCAGCACGACGCGGCAAAAGCCAGGCACGACGCAACAGCGGCAGCCAGGGCACACCCGGATGGGTGTGGCTGGTCGCCGGTGTGGCCATTGCTGCAGTGGTGTTCCTGGCGGCGCCGAACCTGTTCAAGGGCGAAGGCGATGGTTTCCTTCGCGCCGGCCCACAGCCGAACCCGAACGCGCAGCCGGCCCCGGTCGCCGATGCCGACAGCGATGTCGGTACCCAGCCGGCCGCGCAGCCCGCCACGCCGAAGCCGGCCGAAGCGGAAAAACCGGCCGCCACCCAGTACGACTTCTACACCCTGCTGCCGGGCAAGGAAGTTGAAATGTCCGACGCCGAACTGGCCGCCAGCGCGCGCGCCGAAGACCAGCGCCGGGCCAAGGCCGAGGCGCAGCGCGCGCAGGCCGCACTGGAAGGCAAGCCGGTACCGCCGGCTGCGGCCACCGCAGCTGCACCGGCAACGACCGCCAGCGTCGCCAGCACCGCGCAGGTGACGGCCACCAACCGTCCGCTGCCGGCTCCGCTGAGCGAGCGTCCGGCTGCGGCAACGCCGCCGGCCAGCACGCCGCCGGCATCGACCAGCACCGCCGCTGCCACGCCGGCCGCGCGCGCGGAAACCGCACCGGCAGCAACCAGCACTCCGGCCGCTGCCGCACCGGCCGCCGTGGACAATGCCCGCTACATCCTGCAGGCCGGCGCGTTCGGTGCTTCCGGCGATGCCGAAGCGACCAAGGCCAAGCTGGCGATGATGGGCCTGGCCGCACGCGTGGAGTCGGCGCAGATCAACGGCAAGACCGTGTACCGCGTGCGCATGGGGCCGTATGGCAGCGCCGGCGAGCTGTCCGAGGCCAAGCAGAAGCTGGATGGCACCGGTCTGCAGGCGATGGCGATCAAGGCACAGTGAGCCTTCGGGCCTGAACGGAAAAAGCCGGGCATTGCCCGGCTTTTTTTTGCTCCCGTAGAGTCGAGCCGTGCTCGACTGCCGTTCAAAAACAGAAGAGCAGTCGAGCAAGTTCGACTCTACGAGGGCTTCAGCCTTCGCGGGCCACCTGGAAGCCGGCGAACGACTGGCTGACCGGCATCAGTTCCAGGCGATTGATGTTCAGGTGCGGCGGCAGCGTGGCCACCCAGAAGATCTGTTCGGCGATGTCCTCGGCGGTCATCGGGTTGGCGCCGCTGTACAGCTTGTCCGACGCGTTCTGGTCGCCATGGGTACGCACCACGGTGAACTCGGTTTCGGCCATGCCCGGTTCGATCGTAGTCACCCGCACGCCGGTGCCGTGCAGGTCCGAACGCAGGCCCAGCGAGAACTGGCTGACGAAGGCCTTGGTACCGCCGTAGGCATTGCCACCGGGATACGGATAGACGCCGGCCACCGACGAGATGTTGATGATCGCGCCCTTGCGCTCCACCAGCTGCGGCAGCAGGCGATGGGTCAGGGTCACCAGTGCGGTGATGTTGGTGTCGATCATCGTGGTCCAGTCCGACAGCTTGGCGCCCTGCGCCGGCGCGGTGCCCTGCGCCAGGCCGGCGTTGTTGACCAGCAGATCGATCTCGCCGAACGCGGGCGGCAACGCCAGCAGGGCCGCTTCCATCGCCACCGGATCGCGGATGTCGAAGGCGGCGGCATGCACCACGTCCTTGCCATAGCGCTTGACCAGCGGCTGCAGGCGCTCGCTGCGACGGCCGGTGGCGATCACCTTCCAGCCAGCCTGCGCGAAGCGGTGGACGGCGGCGGCGCCGAAGCCGGAGGTGGCGCCGGTAATCAGGACGGTGCGGGTCATGCAGGCAACTCCGTGGGGAACCAGACCCCCATTCTGGCACCGTCGGCCGGGGCTTGCGTTGCCGGATCGGCCAGATCCGGCCCCACCTGTCGGGGTGACCGGTACAATTGCGCCATGATCAACAACGATGTCCTGCGCAGCGTGCGCTACTCCCTGGACCTGGGCGACCACCACGTGGTGACCCTGTGCCAGATGGCCGATCCGGCGTTCGCCGTGGATACCGAGCAGGTCAAGGCCTGGTTGCGCCGCGAGGACGAAGCCGGCTTCGAAGCAATGAGCGACAGCGCGCTGGCGCACTTCCTCGATGGCCTGATCGTGCACCTGCGCGGCCGCGACGAGAGCCAGCCGCAGCGTGCGGTGGAAACCCGCATCGACAACAACCTGGTGCTGAAGAAGCTGCGGGTGGCCTTCCAGCTGCGTGACGTGGACCTGATGGAGATCTTCGCCAGCGCCGGTTTCAAGGCATCCAAGTCGGAAGTCGGCGCACTGTTCCGCCAGCCCGGCCATGCCAACTACCGGCGCTGCCTGGACCAGATGCTGCGCAATTTCCTCAAGGGCCTGAGCCTGCGCCTGCGCGGCTGAGCACGGCCTCGACGAACGCGCGCGCCGCCGGCGTCGGCACCCGCTGCCAGACCAGGTGCACGCGGCGGGTCGGGGTGGGTTGCAGCGGAATCTGCACCACGCCCTCGAAACCGTCGGCGATCAACGCCGGCACGATGCCGACCGCCAACCCGTGGCGGACGAAACGCTCGACCAGTTCCATCAGGTTGACCTCGAAGCGCACCGTGTGCGGCAGTCCCGCAGCAGCGAACGCCTCATCGGTCTGACGGCGCGCGCCGGTACCGCGCGGGAAGTCGACCAGTGCCTCATCCTGCAGTTCGGCCAGGGGCAGCCGCTTGCGCCTGGCCAACCGGTGCGACGGCGCCAGCACCGCCACCAGATCCTCCTCCTGCAGCATGCGGTGGCAGACGCCGTCCAGCGCCGCCGACGGCGCCAACCCGACCAGTGCCACATCCAGCTCGCGCGACTGCACCTGCGCGATCAGCACTTCACTTTTCTCTACCCGCAGCTGGAACTCCACCTGCGGGTGCGCCTGCTGGAAGGCAGCCAGCATCGCCACCACGTCGATGTCGGTGAGCGACGAAATCTGACCGATCGCCAGCAGCCCGCGTACTTCACCACTGACGGCGGCCACGTCGGCGCGCAGGTGGCGCAGGCTGGCCAGCACCTGGCGCGCATGCACCAGCAGCGCCTCACCCGCGGCGGTCGGGCGTACCTGGCGCGGCAGGCGCTCGAACAGCGGCGTGCCCAGTTCCTGCTCCAGGTAGGCAATCTGGTGGCTGAGCGCGGACTGCACCACGTGGCAGCGCTCGGCGGCACGGGTGAAGTTGCCCTCCTCGGCCAGGGCCACGGCGAATTCGAGCTGCTTGAGATTCACGCAACCATCTCAATTCCAGATGACAGGGATGATGATGATTCATTTCCATCATGACTGCAGCAGGCGGACACTGTGCACCCCGCTTTCTGGAACATCGCGTGAGCCCCACTCTCCCCCCACTGCATCGCTGGCAGGTGCTGCTGATGTCGGTCGCCACCGGTGTCGCGGTGGCCAGCAACTACTACGCGCAGCCACTGCTGCACACCATCGCCGATGCCTTCGGCGTGCCGTTCGGCCAGGTCGGCATGGTGGTCACCGCTGCGCAGCTGAGTTATGCCGCCGGGCTGATCCTGCTGGTGCCGCTGGGAGACCTGTTCGAACGCCGCCGCCTGATCGTGGTGATGAGCCTGCTGTCGGCGGGCGGCCTGGTGATCAGCGCCTGCGCACCGTCGCTGACCTGGCTGCTGGTGGGCACCGCGATCACCGGCCTGTTCTCGGTGGTGGCGCAGGTGCTGGTGCCGTTCGCCGCCACGCTGGCCGCGCCGGAGCATCGGGGCAGGGTGGTCGGCACGCTGATGAGTGGCCTGCTGCTGGGCATCCTGCTGGCACGCACCGTGGCCGGCCTGCTTTCCAGCCTGGGCGACTGGCGCCTGGTGTATGCGATCGCCGCCGGCACGCTGGTGCTGACCGCGCTGGCGCTGCAGCGCGGGCTGCCGCGTTTCCATCACAGCGCCGGCCTGGGCTACTTCGCGCTGCTGCGCTCGATCGGCGTGCTGTTCGTACAGGAACCGGTGCTGCGCCAGCGCACCCTGCTCGGTGCCTGCAGCTTCGCCATGTTCGCGATCTTCTGGACCCCGCTCGCCTTCCTGCTGGCACAACCGCCGTATGAATACAGCGATGCCACCATCGGCCTGTTCGGACTGGTCGGTGCCGCCGGTACGCTGGCCGCGGGCCTGGCCGGGCGCATGTCCGATCGCGGGCAGACTGGCCGCGCCACCGCCATCGCACTGGTGCTGTTGCTGCTGTCATGGCTGCCGCTGGGGCTGTCTGCACATTCGCTGCTGGCGCTGCTGGTCGGCGTGGTGGTGCTGGACCTGGCCGCGCAGTTGCTGCACGTCAGCAACCAGAACCTGATCTATGCATTGCAGCCTGCCGCACGCAACCGGCTCAATGCCGGCTACATGACCGGCTACTTCATCGGCGGTTCGCTGGGCTCGCTGCTGTCGGCGCAGGTCTACCAGCGCTTCGGCTGGACCGGCGTGTGCGTGGCCGGTGCCGCGGTGGCGGTGCTGGCCCTGCTGCTGTGGCTGCCCGGCGCGCTGCGCGCGCGCCAGGCTGCGGCGTCGAACTAGAAGCTGCCCTGCAGCGCCAGCTCCCAGCGTCCACCGGCATTGCCCGGGAACAGGCGCTTGGCCGCACTGTCGGTGTCGTGCACGGTGGCGCGCAGTTCCCATGCCGGCGCCAGCGTGGCAACCGCACTGAGCTGGCCATGCAGGTAATCCGGCCCCTGCGCGGTGGCCAGCCAGTACTGGCCCACCGCCGCTTCCAGGCGGACCCGCTCGTGCAGCGGCACCCGTACGCCCAGCTGGGCATAGGTGCCGCGATGGCCGCCGGCCAGCGCGTCGTTGGAGTGTGCGAGCTGCAGCCAGGCGCGCTGCTTCCAGGTCAGCGTGGTGTTGAGTTCGGTCCAGTCCAGCGCGCGACCGGTGCCCGGGTACACATAGCGGGTCAGGTTGGCATCCAGCGCCCAGTCCGGCGCGAGCGTGCCGGACCAGCCCGCCACCAGGTCGAACTCGCTGCGCGCGCCATTGTCCGGCTTGAACGAAACGTTCGAGCCCCACACGCTGGCGTACCAGCCCGATGCGATGGCTGCTTTCGCACCGGCCTGCACCGCCGGGTCACCGTCGCTCTGCGAGCTGCCACGCCACACGTAGTCGCTGGTCAACGCCGCGCTGCCACTGACCTGTACCTGGGCCTGCGCACTGCCGATTGCGAGCAGCCCTGCCAGGGCGGCCACCATGGCCGCCATCGTCCCCTTGCTGTTCACTGCACTGTTTTCCTCGTCGAAGGCGGTCGTGCCGCCGGGACGGCAGTGTCGGGGGCCGGGCCGTAACGGATCGAGGGCGTTGCCCCGCCCGCAGCGCAAATTCGGCGTAAATCCCGTGGAGGAGCGGCGCATCGGCATGGGCGCGTTATCATGCTGGCCTGTTACCAGGAACCAACCACGTGGACGCCATCCTGACCCCGGTATCGATCGGCGAGCTGATCGACAAGATCACCATTCTCGAGATCAAGGTCGAGCGCATCGACGATGCCGCCAAGCTGGCCAACATCCATACCGAGCTGGATGGCCTGTTGCCGCTGCTGCAGCAGCTGCTGCAGGCGCAGCCGGAGCTGGCCGCGCTGAAGCAGCAGCTGAAGGTGATCAACGAGCGCATGTGGGACATCCAGGACCAGCTGCGCGACAAGGAAGCGGCCCAGGTGTTCGACGATGCGTTCATCCAGCTGGCGCGTGGCGTCTATGGCACCAACGGCGAACGCGTGCAGGTGAAGAACGAAATCAACCGCGTGGCCGGTTCGGTGCTGGTGGAAGAGAAGCAGTACCAGGGCGAATAAGCCCGCTCATCCGCAATCGAGCAGGTGGCGGAAGCGGAACAGGTCGCCGTCGCCGCGGATGCCGAGCTTGCGGTAGGCCGAGGTTTTCTGCGAGCTGATCGTGCTGGCCGAACGCCCCGATCGCAGCGCCATCTCGCCGGTGCTGACCCCTTTCAGCACCAGGCCAAGCACTTCGCGCTCGCGTCGGCTCAACGGCGCCAGCACCGGCGCCGGGGTGCTGCGCGCGCGTGATGCGTTCAGTTCCGCACGCAGCTCCGGTGGCACGAAGCATCCTCCGCGGGCCACCACGTCGATCGCGTGCAGCAACACATCCGGCGCGGTCGACTTGGACAGGAAGCCACGCGCGCCGGCACGCATGCTGGTGGTCACCGTGCTGGCGTTGCAGTGTGCCGACAACACCAGCACCGGCAGCGCCGGCCAGCGTTGCGACAAGCGGCGCAGCAGGGCCAATCCATCGCCCAGATCGCCCATCGGCAGCGCGTCGATCAGCAGCAGGTCCACACAGGTCGGGCTGCGCTCCAGCAGCTGCAGCAGATGCGCCTCGCTGGACAGGCTCACCCGGACCTGCACGCCACTCTGCTGTCGCAACAGCACTTCCACGCCCAATCGCAATACCGGATGCGGGTCCAGCAATGCCAGGCGTTGGGGCCGGTCGGGAAGCAAGGGTGGAAGTGCGGGCGGCATGGGGGGCATGTCCAGCAACATGGGACAGACACGGTAGAACGGAGCCCGCAGCGGCGGAATCCAATTCCTTGCAATGCCAGGCCTGCCTGACCCATCAGTCAGATGGCATTCGGTTTTGCGCCTTCGCAAACGCAACAGGCCCGGCAGAAGCCGGGCCTGTTGAAGCTTTTCCAGCGCGCGATCGCGCCGGGGCAGCTATTACCAGCTGAAGCGCGGGCCGACGGTGTATTCCTTGTCGCCGTGACGGTTCATCTTCAGCTCGCCGTTCAGGCCCCAGTTCTGGTTCAGCTTGACCTGACCACCCAGGCGGCCGTACCACTGGCCATCCGGATTGACGCCGTGCTTCTTGGCGTAGTCTTCGTAGCCGACCAGGCCATAGACTTCGGCGTGGGCACCGAAGGCAGTGCGAACACCGGCTTCTGCGCTGTAGCCGTTGAAGTCCAGACCGTGCTTCTGGTCGAGCTTCTGGTAGGCAACGCGGGCAACGAAGTCGGTCGACGGAGCGATTTCAACGTTGTAGCCGGCACCGATCTTCCACTGGTCCAGCTTGACGTTGGTGTGGTCGAATTCCTGGCGGCTGTACTCACCGAAGGCATGGAAGTTCGGCAGGAAGCCGTAGGAACCCTTCACGCCCCAACCATCGGACTTGAACGCATCGTTGTCGGTCTTGGCGTAGTTGGCTTCGGCGTAGTTGTAGGACAGGTTCTCAGCGGCCGAAGCGGTGAACGGCAGGGCAGCGGCCAGGGCCAGAGCAATCAGCGAATTCTTCATGGGGGTACACCTTTACTTTCTTATGGTGTGCAGCAGCGCCAGGGCGCCATCGCATCGGGAATGTAAATTCTCCGTTATTCGCCACAACGCTCCCTGAAAACAGCGGTCTTCGCATTGCTGAATTTTTTGCCTTGATTCAGGCTCTCTCTGGCATACGCGCGCGCCGCGCGTGCATTTGTGATCCCTCGACGATTGCAACAGGAGGTTGCCTTGCACCTGCCCGACCCGCTTCAGAAGATGGTCCGCGCGACCGTACTGGCCAGCGCTGCGCTGTTTTCTTCCACGCCTGCACATGCATTGCAGGCCAGCGACTACCAACGCGCCGAACGCGTGCACGACAGTCATCTGCGCGGTGCACTGCGCAATGCGTCGGTACTGCCGAACTGGCTGCCCGACGGGCGCTTCTGGTACGAGCGCGAAGACGCACAGGGCCGGCGCCAGGCCGTGCTGGTCGATCCGGCAACGGCCCGTCGCCAGATCCTGTTCGAGCCCACCGCGCTGGACACAGCGGTGGCCCCCTTCGCTGCCAGCGGGCCACGCCTGCGCCTGGCCAGCGTGCAGGTGGTCGACGCTGGCCTGCGCCTGCGTTTCAACGGTGAGGTGCCGATCGATTGCCAGTGGCCACGCTGGCAATGCGCGCGCGCGCAGGATCCGTTGCCGCCGGCCGACGCACTGCCTTCACCCGTTGGCGATGCGTGGCTGCAGGTGCGCGGCCACGATCTATGGCTGCACTCGCCAGGAACCGTGGCACGCGCGCTGACAGCCGGCGGTGAACCCGGCCATGGTTATGGCGTGCTGCCGGACTTCGCCCTGCGTGGCATTCCGCGCCGGCAGGGCCGGATGCCGATGCGACCGTTCGCGGTCGCCTGGTCACCGGATGGCCGCTACGTGGCCGGCATCCGCTATGACGAGCGTGCCCTGCTGGACTATCCCTATCTGGAAAGCACGCCCGCCGACAGCGCGCGCCCACGCGTGCATGCGGTGAAACTGGGCGTGCTGGGTGATGCCCAGCAGGTGCGCGACAGCCTGTACGTGGTGGATACCCGCAGCGGTCAACAGCACGACATCGCGCTGCCCGAGGGCTGGAACACGCTCAGCGAAGCCGGCGTGCTGGGCTGGGAGGGCGGCCGGTTGTACGCGGTGATCGCACACTTCGGGACGCCACGGCGCCTGCGCCTGGTGGAGATCGAAGCCGGCAGCGGTGCAGTGCGCACCGTACTGGAGGAAGCCAGCGACACCCGCCTGCAGCTCAACGTGTATTCGTACAACCGACCGGCCGTGGCGATCCTGCCCGGGCAGGACACCGCCGTGTGGTTCTCGCAGCGCGACGGCCGCGGCCACCTGTACCGGGTGCGGCTGTCCGACGGCAAGGTGCTGGCCCAGCTGACCCGTGGCCCCTGGGTGGTACGCGACCTGCTGGGCGTGGACGGCGCAGGCGGTTGGGCCTACTTCAGTGCCGGCGGCGTGGACGGTGGCGACCCTTACGTGCGCGGCCTGTACCGGGTATCGCTGCAGGGCGGGCCGATCCAGCGCCTGGCCGCCGATGGCAACGACCACCTGGCCGATGCCGGCACCGGCTCGCTGTTCGGCGGACGCGCGCCGCAGGCACTGTCGCCTGGCGGTGGCTATCTGGTGGATACGGTTTCCCGTCTCGACCAGCCACCACGCACCGTGCTGCGGGCCAGCGATGACGGCCGTGAAGTGATGGTGCTGGAAACAGCCGATGACAGCGCGATCGTTGCGGCAGGCTGGCGCGCACCACGGCGCGAGCGGCTGCTGGCCGCCGATGGGCGCACGCCGATCTTCGCCACCGTCTACCTGCCCCGTGACTATCGCGATGATGGCAGCTTCCCGGTGATCGACGCGATGTACGGCGGCGCCTTCATCAGCAATGCGCCGGTGACCTACGCCGAAGCGGTGTCCGCATTGAATCCGGTGTCACGGGCCAGCCTGGCCGAGCTTGGCTTCGTGGTGGTCAGCATCGATGCGCGCGGTACCGGCGGCCGCGACAAGGCATTCCATGACGTCAGCTTCCTGCGCGCCGCCGATGTGCAGCTGGATGACCATGTGGCGGCGCTGCGCCAGCTGGGCGAACGCTACCCGGGCATCGACCTTCAGCGGGTCGGCATCTATGGGCATTCGTTCGGTGGCTACAGCGCGGCGCGCGCCCTGCTGCGCTACCCGGCGTTCTACAAGGTGGGCGTGGCCTCGGCCGGCAGCCACAATTTCCAGGGCATGTATGGTGGCGCCCTGCACGGCATGGACCGGCTGTTCGGCGGCGTGCTGCCGGCTACGGCCATGGCCGATGGCGTGCCGGCGCCGTTTGCCGGACTCGACAATGCCGCGCTGGCCGGCAACCTGCGCGGGCATCTGCTGCTGGTCTATGGCGAACTGGACGAGAACGCGCCACCGGCGCTGACCCTGCAGCTGGCCGCCGCCCTGAACAAGGCCCAGCGCGAGTATGACCTGCTGTACCTGGCCCGCCAGGACCATGAGTTGTTCCGCAACGACGCTACCTACACGCACCGCATGTGGGACTACTTCGTGCGCCACCTGGCCGGCCGGCAACCGCCGGATACGATGCTGGCGCCGCTGCCCGGTGGCCCGGGCTGAACAGGCATCGCCAGGGTGTCGATCCACGCCGCCCTGGTTCGTCGGGTACTTGAAGGCCGTGCATGCGGCACGGTCCATCCGGAGGCAGGCAATGAGCTACATCGATGGTTTCGTCCTGGCGGTGCCTACCGCCAACAAGGAGAAGTTCCTCGCCCATGCGCGCGCGGGTGATCCCGTTTTCATCGAATACGGTGCCCTGCGCGTGGTCGAGTGCTGGGGTGACGACGTGCCACGCGGCAAGACCACCGACTTCTTCGGCGCAGTGAAGGCCACGCCGGATGAGACGGTGGTGTTTTCCTGGATCGAATGGCCGGACAAGGCGACCCGCGACGCCGGCATGCAGAAGATGATGGAAGATCCGCGGCTGGACCCGTCGAAGAATCCGATGCCGTTCGACGGCGCGCGGATGATCTTCGGCGGCTTCGTGCCGATCTACGAACTTACGCCCTGAAGGGTGTGGGCGCGCTCAGCGCGCGTCCGTGTCATCGCTGGCAGCGGCATGGCCGGCGCCCAGTGCGGCGCCGGCACCCAGGCCCATGCCGGCCCCCATTCCACCGCCACCGCCACCGCCGCCTCCACCGGAACGACCGCCCTTGGCATCGCCGTCATTGCGGCCCTTGCCGCTGGCGCCGGGCCGGGTCGGCCCCTGCGGCGGAATCTGCAGGCCGGCCGGGATCGGCGCCAGGTCCAGCGCTTCGCGCACGAAGTCACGCAGCGAGACCACCAGGTCGTGGGTGTGCACCGGCCGACCCTGTGCCAGTTCGTTGGCGGCGCGCGCGGCCAGCCGCACCTGTTCGTCGGTGCCCAGCAGCAGGATGTCCGACAGTGCCGCCTCGACCGCATCGCGGATGCGGCGGGCGCGGTCCGAACGCGGTTCGGCGATGCCTTCGGCATCTTCGCGCTGGCGCAGGTCGCGGCGATGGCTGGGGTCCACCCCCAGTTCGCCGGTGAACGAACCGCCCAGGGTCTTGTAGGCGGCCATCAGCGTGCGCAGCCGCTCATTGATCTGCCGGTTCTCGCGCTCGCGACGCTGCTGCAGGGTCTGCATCACCAGCAGGCGGATGCCCACGCCGAGCAGGGTGATCAGGACCAGGCCGGCCAAGGTGGACAGCACGCCCTGCCAGGAACTGAAGTCGATACCGCGCATGCTCGGCACTCCGGCGGGAAGAGCCTGCATCTTGCCCCAGGCCATGTCCCAGAAACGCGAAAGGCCCCACCACCCGGAGGGTGGCAGGGCCTTCGGTCACGGCGCGATTACTTGCGCTTGGCGACCTTGCGCACGGCCTTCTTGGCCGGAGCCTTCTTGGCGGCGACCTTCTTCAGCGGTGCAGCCTTCTTGGCGACCGTCTTGCGGGTGGCGGCAACCTTCTTGCCAACCGCCTTCTTGGCGACGGCGGTCTTCTTGCCGACGACCTTCTTGGCCGCAGCGGTCTTCTTGCCGACGGCCTTCTTGGCAACGGCCGCCTTCTTGCCGACAACCTTCTTGGCCGCAGCGGTCTTCTTGGTGGCGACCTTCTTGGTGGCGGCAACCTTCTTGCCGACAACCTTCTTCGCAGCCACGGCCTTCTTGCCGGCGACCTTCTTGGCGGCGACGGTCTTCTTGGCCACAGCCTTCTTGGCGGTGGCGACCTTCTTGCCGACCACCTTCTTGGCGGCCGCGGCCTTCTTGGCAACAGTCTTCTTGGCCACGGCAGCCTTCTTGGTGGCGGCCTTCTTCACGGTGGCGACCTTCTTGCCGGCAGCCTTGGTGGCGGCCTTGGTGGTCTTCTTGGCAGCGGCGGCCTTCTTGGTCACAGCCTTGCCCGCAGCGGCCTTCTTCTTGGCCACTTCCTTCTTCAGGGCAGCGGCTTCGGCCTTGGCGTTCTTCTTGGCGGCTTCCAGCTTCTGCTTGGCCTTGGCAACGGTCTTGCCGACCGACTTGGCAGCCTTCTCGGCCTTCTTGGCAACGGTCTTCTCGACCTTGGCCACGGCCTTCTTGGCCTTGGCAACGCGGGTACCGGCAGCCTTGGTGGCGCGCTTGACGGTCTTCTTGACCGACTTCACGGCGTCTTCGGCGGCGTGGGCGATGGTCTCGCCAACATTGGTGGCGGCTTCTTTGACGTTCTCGACGGCGTCGGTCACGACCGACACACCATTACCATTACCGTTGCTCATGTTGCCCTCCTGGGGGCCTTTAGTATCAAAACGGGGCGATGCTATACCGACATTGACGATCGTGGAACGGGGCACACGCCACCAATCGCATCTGCTGCGACGGCAATGGTGTAGCCAGGCACGGTCGCCAGCACGACTGCTTTGCAGCAAACCCCTTTTTTTAAGGACTGCGCCACACACGCCACACGCAGGATGGGCAGCACCGCAGTGGCCGGCACCGATGCGCTGATCCGCGCAGGTTGTGGCGCATTGCGGCACTCGGTTGCGCGGAACTGCGCAGGTATCCGTCTGTGTCCAGCTCGCGGTCGGCCACCTTCGGCAGTGCACGCATCGCTGCCATGACGGTCGCTTTGGCCTCGCCGCCGGCATTCGGATCCGCCTGCCGGGCACGCGGTTTTCATGGCGCATTTATCCAGATCGCGACACACTCATTCAGCTTGTTTTACCGTAGGGCCGAACCGCCCCCACCCACGCCTGCGAACCGACGCCCATGCGACCGCTCCCCACCCTGCTCACGCTCGCAATCGCCGCTGCCTTCGGTGGCTTCGTTGCCACCGGCCTCAATGCACACCTGGACAACCGCGCCGATGCCGCACCGCTGCCGGCGGTGTTGCCGACCACCGCGGCATTGCCGGCCTCGGTGGCCGGACAGGCGGTGCCCTCGCTGGCGCCAATGCTGGAAAAGGCGATGCCGGCAGTGGTCAGCGTCAACACCAAGCAGGTGGTGCGCGTACGCAACCCGTTCTTCAACGACCCGTTCTTCCGCCGCCTGTTCCCGGACATCCCGCAGGAACGCATCAATGAATCGCTGGGCTCGGGCGTGATCATCGACGCCAAGGAAGGCCTGGTGCTGACCAACCACCACGTCATCGACAATGCCGATGACGTGCAGGTGACGCTGGCCGACGGGCGCACGGTCAAGGCCGAGTTCCTCGGTTCAGACCGCGATACCGACATCGCGCTGATCCGCATCCCGGCGCAGAACCTGACCGACATCAAGCTCGGCAACAGCGACCAGCTGCGGGTGGGCGACTTCGTGGTGGCCATCGGCAACCCGTTCGGCTTCAGCCAGACGGTTACCTCCGGCATCGTCTCCGCCGTGGGCCGCAGCGGCATCCGCGGCCTGGGCTACCAGAACTTCATCCAGACCGATGCGTCGATCAATCCGGGCAACTCCGGCGGCGCGCTGGTCGACCTGCAGGGCCAGCTGGTCGGCATCAATACCGCCAGCTTCAATCCGCAGGGCAGCATGGCCGGCAATATCGGCCTGGGCCTGGCGATTCCCTCCAACCTGGCGCGCAGCGTGGTCGACCAGCTGGTCAAGCATGGCGTGGTGGTGCGCGGCACGCTGGGCGTGGAGAGCCAGAACCTGACCGCGCAGATCGCGCAGGGCCTGGGCCTGGGCGAAAGCCGCGGCGCGCTGATCACCCGCGTGCTGGCCGGTTCGGCCGCCGCGACCGCTGGCCTGAAACCAGGCGACGTGGTGGTCTCAGCCAATGGCCAGCGCGTGGACAGCGCCGAGGCGCTGCACAACGTGGAAGGCCTGGCCGCGGTCGGCAGCCCGCTGACGCTGGACGTGCGCCGCGAAGGCAAGCCGTTGCAGATCAAGGCGACGCTGAAGGAGCAGGCACGTGCAGTGACCGGCGACAGCCTGGACCCGCGCCTGGGCGGCGCCACCTTCGTCGACCTGCCCGAATCGCTGCGCCAGTCGGGCGTTGGCGGCGTACTGGTCAGCGAGGTCAAGCGCGGCAGTCGCGCGGCCAGCAACGGCCTGCAGCAGGGCGACATCATCACCGACGCCACGGTGGGTGAATTCGCCGACCTGGCCAGCTGGCGTGCCAACTTCCAGCAGCGCCCGCCGACCCTGGTACTGCGCGTGCTGCGCAACAACGGCCAGCAGCAGGGCCAGCTCGTGATGCGCTGATCGCCCCGCCGTAACACCCCCTATACCCCGGCAATGCTATTGCTGTCAGCCCAGGTCGGCACCGCCGACACCCGTTCCCCCATCGCAACAGGAGTGATTCGATGAGCCCCACCAATACCGAGAACCTGAAGGAACACCTGGGTGAAGCCGGTTCCCACCTGAAGCAGGCCGCCACGGCCGCCGGCGGTGCGATCAAGGGCGCAACCGGTGCTGCGACCGATGAACTGCGCATCGGCAAGGCCAACGTCAAGGCCGAACTGTCCGACAGCGCGCTGTCCGGCCTGGCCGCCGCCGAGTTCGGTGGTGCCGCCGCCAAGGAACAGGTCGATGCGCTGATGGACAAGGGCAAGGATCTGATCGACAGCGCCGCTGAGCTGATCCGCGAACGTCCGCTGGCCTCGTTCGGCGTCGCCTTCGCCGCCGGCTGGATCATCGCCAAGCTGGCCCGCGGCAGCAGCGACAAGTAAGCCGCAGCGTGAGCGAAGACAACGCGCAAGCGCCTGATCCGGCGGCCACCCCGCCGCTGGATGAGAGCATCCGCCAGGTCGGTGCGGCCGGCCGTGCCGCCGCCGATTCGGCCAAGCATTCGCTGCGCTCGTTGCGCCGGTTGGCTTCGGCCGACTTCGCACTGGCGCGGAGTGCGTTCGGCCGCGCGCTGGCCTGGGCCGGCGTGGCAATCGTGTTCGGTGCGTCGGCCTGGCTGCTGATGGCGGCCACCCTCATCGCCCTGCTGCAGAGCTGGGGCCTGAGCTGGCTGCAGGCCCTGCTGATCACCTCGCTGCTGAGCCTGGCCGTGACCGGCTATGCGATCTGGCGGGTGTCCTACTTCTTCCACCACACCGGCATGCACGCCACCCGGCGCCAGCTGTCACGCCTGGGCCTGTTCGACGAGCCCAGCGAAGATGACCCGGATGCCGATGTGCAGCTGCCGGAGGGCAAGCCATGAAGTTCGGTGCGCTGCAGCGGCGGGTGAAACGCTGCGAACAGGTGGTGACGGTGCGACTGGTCGAGACCCAGGACCATTGGTCCACGCTCAGCCAGGTCTGGCGCCAGGGCTGGTCGCCGCTGCGCATCGTGGTGGTCGGCCTGGCCGGCGGCTTCATCGCCGGCAAGCTGGAAGTGCCGGGCAAGGTCAACGGTGCGCGCTGGCTGCAGATGGTGGGCTCGGTCTCGAACCTGTTCGCCAGCGCGCAGGCCGCGTTCGCTACGGCCATGGCGGCACAGGCCGCAGCCACCGCCGACGATGCCGCCGAAGAAGCCGACGATGCCAGCGAACAGGCACAGGCGGCCGCATCGGCATCCGCCGCGCGCCAGGCACCGGCAGCACAGCCGGCGGCGGAACCGGAACTGCGCGAGCCGCGTCCGGCCGAAGCAGCCACTGAGCTGTCAGAACGTTGATGGATGGAATCCGCCGCGCCGATCGCGGCCGGCGGATAATGCGCTTCCCTTCCCGGTTGATGCGTCGATGAGCGAGCCCCTCCTGTCCCCGTCAGCGGCCGGCCCCGAACTGCCCGAGGCGCCGCTGCCGCCACCGTCGCGCCCGCGCGGGCCGATGTCGCTGGTGGTGCTGGCCACGCTGGCGGTGGGCTACACCCTGTGGGCCGCACAGGACATCATCCTGCCGGTGCTGCTGGCGATGTTCTTCGCGCTGGTCGGCAACCCGATCCTGCGCCTGTTGCAGAAGCTGTGGATTCCACGTGCGCTGGGCGCACTGCTGGTGCTCGGCGCCGGTCTCGGCGTGACCGGTGCGCTGGCGGTGCAGCTGATCGGCCCGGCGATGGAGTGGGCACAGGAAGCCCCGCAGCAGCTGCGCAAGGTCGCGCGCCAGGTACAGGACCTGACCAAGCCGGTGCAGCAGGCCAACCAGGCCGCAGAGAACTTCGCGCGCGTCGCCGGCGGTGACAGCAACCGCAAGGTGCAGGTGATCCGCACCCAGCTCGACGACCCGTACCGCATGCTGACCCGTGCACCACGGCTGGCCGCCTCGGTGCTGGCGGTGGTGCTGCTGACCCTGTTCTTCATGATCTACGGGCAGAACCTGCAGCGCGCGGCGATCGCGCTGTTCCCGAACCGCCAGCAACAGCGCTTCACCAGCGACATCCTGCGTTCGATCGAGCGCGAGGTCTCGCGCTACGTGCTGACCATCAGCGTGATCAATACCCTGGTCGGGCTGGTGTTCGCCGGCGTCCTCATGCTGTTCGGCATCAGCCTGCAGGACGCACTGCTGTGGGGCACGGTGGCGGCGCTGCTCAATTTCGCGCCGTATGTAGGCCCCCTGATCGGCGTGGCGCTGATGCTGCTGATGGGTTTCGTGGAATTCAGCGACCCGCTGCAGGCGCTGCTGCCGGCGGCGGCCTACCTGGCCCTGCATACCGTGGAGGGCCAGGTGGTGACCCCGATCGTGCTGGGGCGGCGCATGAAGCTGTCGCCACTGGTGCTGATCCTGGCACTGATGGTGTTCGGCTGGGCCTGGGGCATGATCGGGCTGCTGCTGGCAGTGCCGCTGCTGGTGTGCATCAAGCTGGTGCTGGCACGGCTGGACGGCATGCAGGGCTGGGCGCGCCTGCTGGAATGAAAGCCCGCGCGCGCAGGCGTAGAATGGCGGGGTGAATTTCCCCGTCCAAGCCATCACCCTCGACCTTGACGACACGCTGTGGCCGTTCGCTCCGATCGGCGCCCGCATCGACCTGGTCCTGCACGAGTGGATGCGTGAACACAGCCCCGCCACCGCCGCGATGTATCCGGTGGCGGCCATGCGCGAACTGCGCGAGCGCCTGTACCACGCCCATCCGCATCTCCATCACGACCTGAGCGCACTGCGCCGGCTGACCCTGCACGAAGCCCTGCACGGCAGCGGCGCCAGCCTCGACCTGCTGGAGCCGGCGTATGAAGTGTTCTACGCCGCGCGCAACCAGGTGGAGTGCTACCCCGATGCGATCGAGGCACTGGCGCGGATTGCCGCGCGGGTGCCGGTGGCAGCACTGAGCAATGGCAACGCCGATCTGGAACGGATCGGCCTGGCCCATCATTTCGCCTTCCAGCTGGGCGCGCGCGAACACGGCGCGGCCAAGCCCGAGGCCAGCATCTTCCACGCCGCCTGCACCCGCCTGGGTGTGGCACCGGCACAGGTGCTGCATGTCGGCGACCATGCCGAGATGGATGTGGCCGGGGCAATCGCCGCAGGCCTGCGCGGATGCTGGATCAACCGTGAAGCCGCCACCTGGACCCATCCGCAGCTGCAGCCGGACCTGCAGTTCGACACCCTCACCGGCCTGGCCGACTGGTTGGATGCCAACCTCGACGCTGCCGCACCCCGGAGTATCTGACGCATGAGCGAGATCACTGGTTTCACCACCGACGCCACCGCAGCGCTGCCGCTGTACGTGCTGGACCGCGAGCAGTTCGCGGCCTGGAAGGACGGCCAGCCGGCCGCCACCCAGGCCTGGCTGGCATCGCAGGGCTTTACTGCCGGCGCCTTCAGCACCGCGCTGCTGCCCGGTGCCGACGGCCTGGCCGGTGCGGTGATCGGCGTCGGTGATCGCGCCGACGCCTACAGCTACTCGCACGCTCCGCACGCCCTGCCGGAAGGCAGCGTGTGGCAGCTGGCCAGCGAACTGCCGGCCGCCGAACAGGCGCTGATGCAGCTCGGCTGGGGCCTGGGCAGCTACCGCTTCGACCGTTACCGCAAGCGCCACCGTGCGCCGGCGCAGCTGGTGGCCGCCCCCACCGGCGAAGCGGCCGACCTGATCACCGCCAGCCTGCGCGTGCGTGACTGGGTCAACACCCCGACCGAGGACATGGGTCCGCAGCAGCTGGAAGACGCCGCACGTGCGCTGGCCGACGCGCATGGCGCCGAGGTCGAGGCGATCACCGGCGATGCGCTGCTGAAGCAGAACTTCCCGGCCATCCACGCCGTGGGCCGCGCCTCGCACCGCGCTCCGCGCCTGGTCGTGCTGCGCTGGGGCAAGGACACCGACCCGGCACTGGTGCTGGTCGGCAAGGGCGTGTGCTTCGACACCGGCGGCCTGGACATCAAGCCGGCCGACGGCATGCGCAACATGAAGAAGGACATGGGCGGCGCCGCGCACGCGCTGGCCCTGGCCGGCCTGGTGATGGCGCGCGGGCTGCCGGTGCGGCTGACCCTGCTGGTGCCGGCGGTGGAAAACGCGATCGGCCCGGATGCCTTCCGCCCGGGCGAAGTCATCGCCACGCGCAAGGGCCTGAGCGTGGAGATCGACAACACCGACGCCGAAGGCCGAGTGATCCTGTGCGACGCGCTGACCTTCGCCAGCGAGCAGAAACCCGACCTGGTGCTGGACTTCGCCACCCTCACCGGTGCCGCACGCATCGCGTTGGGCCCGGACCTGCCGGCACTGTTCAGCAACGATGACAGCGTGGCCCAGCAGTGGCTGCAGGCCGGCGACGCGACCCGCGACCCGGTCTGGCGCATGCCGCTGTGGCGCCCCTACCTGCGTTACCTGACCAGTGGCATCGCGGACCTGGCCAATGCCGGTTCGCGCATGGCCGGCTCGGTCACGGCCGCGCTGTACCTGGAACGTTTCCTGGAAGACGGCCAGCGCTGGGCGCATCTGGACGTCTATGCCTGGAACGACGGCGAGCGACCGGGCCGTCCGGCCGGTGGCGAAGCGCTGGCGCTGCGTTCGGCGTGGGCGATGCTGAAGGCGCGCTACAGCTGATCGGGTGGGTGCCGACCTTGGTCGGCACGCCTTCCCCGGCAAACTTGACGAAAATTTGAATACCGGGCCTGGAAGGGTTCTGCGAGGATGTGCGGGTCGACCACCCACACGCTCCGTGAAGGCAGGAACCCGACCATGTCGCTCTTCCGCTATACCCGCGCCGGCCAGGCGCCAGGCGCACCGCGCAGGCATTCGCCGCTGCTCTGGATCGCCCTGATCGCGCTCATCCTGGGTGCCGTCGCACTGACCTTCGCCTGGCTGGCCGGCTGGATCGGCAACCGCCTGACCGCGCAGCGCTTCACCGACACCATCGAAGCCACCGGCCCGGCGCATCCCGGCTTCCGCCGTGCGCACAGCAAGGGCATCTGCGTGAGCGGCTGGTTCGAACCGAGCGCGCAGGCGCCGACGCTGTCCAGCGCACGGGTGTTCTCGCAACCGCGCGTGCCGGTGATGGGGCGGCTGTCGATCGGCGGCGGCGATCCCTACGGCGCCGACAACACCGCACGCGTCCGCAGCATCGCCGTGCAGATGGTCAGCGATGACGGCCAGGAATGGCGCATGGCGATGAACAGCTTCCCGTTCTTCGCCGTTCCCGATGCCGAGGCGTTCTTCGAGCAGACCCGCGCCTCCATTCCCGACCCGGCCACCGGCAAGCCCGACCCGCAGAAGATGGCGGCCGTGCTGGCGAAGTACCCTAGTGCACAGGCCTTCCAGCAATGGGCCAAGACCGCGCCGTGGACCAGCAGCTGGGCCGACACCACCTTCAACAGTGTCAACAGCTTCTGGTTCACCAACGCGCAGGGCCAGAAGCGCGCGGTGCGCTGGCGCTGGCAGCCGCAGGCGCCGGTGGTGGAAATGGACGCCGAAACGCGCAAGCAGGCCAGCGTCGATTTCCTCAGCCAGGAACTGCAGCAGCGCCTGGCCAGTGGTCCGGTGCGCTGGAACCTGGTCGTCAGCATCGCCGAGCCCGGCGACGCCATCGATGATCCGTCGGTAGCGTGGCCCGAGTCGCGTGAACAGGTGGTGGCCGGCGTGCTCAGCCTGGACCGCATGCAGTCGCAGGAAGAAGGCGCCTGCGGACAGATCAACTTCGATCCACTGATCCTGCCCAGCGGCGTGCGCGGCAGCGGCGATCCGATCCTGGCCGCACGCTCGGCCGTGTACTCGCAGTCGTTCAACCGCCGCGAACGCGAGCGCGCCAGCGGCAACGTGGAGCAACCGAAGGAGGCCGCACGATGAGCACCAGCAATGGCCACTTCAACCTGCTGGCGCGGGTACTGCACTGGTCCATGGCGCTGATGATCATCGCCATGCTGTTCATCGGCGTGACCATGGTCGCCTCGCTGCATCTGCGCCCCGTGCTGATCGACCTGCACCGTCCACTGGGCATCGCGATCCTGCTGCTGGTGCTGCTGCGCCTGTATAACCGGCTGCGCCATCGCCCGCCGCCGCTGCCGGCCGATCTGCCGGTGTGGCAGGTGATGGCGGCCAAGGCGTCGCATTGGATGCTGTACGCGCTGATGCTGGCGATGCCGCTGATCGGCTGGGCGATGCTGTCGGCCGGCGGTTACCCGATCGTGCTGTGGGGTGGCCTGCACCTGCCGCCGATCGTGCCGCACACCCCGGCCCTGTATGCCGCGCTGCGCAACGCGCACAGCCTGCTGGCCTATGTATTGTTCGCCACCGTGCTGATGCACGTGGGGGCGGCGCTGTTCCACCTGTGGGTGCGGCGTGACGGGGTGTTCCAGGCGATGGCGCGCGGGAAGGATTGATCGGGTTCGCCGGGAGTTCCCGGCGGATCGTTTCCGCGCCTGCGGGGAGGTGTCACTTTCTTTGCGCGCAAAGAAAGTAACCAAAGAAACGCTCCGCCGGCCGCGAGCCGGCGTGCTTCGCACGCCGGTGCCCTGCGCTCCTCGGCCCGTCGAGGGACGGTGCGGGAACTCGCTGCGCTCAGACACCCGCACCTCTTCGCCCTCGCCGGACCTGCGGTGCTCGGCTCGCTTGAAGGCGGACTGGAAGGTCAAGATCAACGGCAACGGCATCCACGCATGGCGTGGATCTACTGGGTGCAGCTGTGGTCTTTGACGTTGGGTCCGCCTTCAAGCGAGCCGAGAATCGCAGGGGAATCAGGGGCGAAGAGGCGCCGGTGTCTGAGCGCAGCGAGTTCGGCGCCGTCC
Source organism: Stenotrophomonas maltophilia (assembly GCF_001274595.1). Taxonomy (GTDB): domain Bacteria; phylum Pseudomonadota; class Gammaproteobacteria; order Xanthomonadales; family Xanthomonadaceae; genus Stenotrophomonas; species Stenotrophomonas forensis. Next base: position 322,617 of record NZ_CP011010.1, on the reverse strand, counting down.
CCTGATTCCCCGAGAAGCGCAGGGCACCGGTGCGTAGCACCGGCTCGCGGCCGGCGGCGTGTTTCTTTGGTTACTTTCTTTGCACGAGCAAAGAAAGTGACACCCCCCCGCGGTCGCGGAAACGACATCACGCAAACAGCAAGCCGCCACTACAACCACCCCTTCTGCCGCGCCAGCCGATACGCCTCGATGCGATTGGCCACGCCCAGCTTGCCGATGCACTCGGACAGGTAATTGCGCACCGTGCCGTGCGACAACCCCAGCTGCTCGGCGATCTCGCTGGCCGTGCGGCCCTCGCCCGCCAGCCGCAGCACCCGGCGCTCGCGGTCGGTCAGCGGGTCGGCCTGCGACCATGCATCCAGCGCCAGCTGCGGGTCGATCGCGCGGATGCCCTGGTTCACCTTGCGCAGCGCGTCGGCCAGGTTTTCGGCCGGTGCGTCCTTCAACAGGTAGCCCAGCACGCCGGCTTCCAACGCGCGACGCAGGAACCCGGCACGGGCGAAGGTGGTCACGATCACCACCTTGATCGGCAGCTCATGGCGGGCGATGCGCTGCGCCAGTTCCAGCCCGGACAGGCCAGGCATCTCGATGTCGGTCACCAGGATGTCCGGCTTCAGCTGCTGCAGCATCCGCCATGCGGCTTCGCCGTCGGCGGCGCTGCCCAGTACCTCGATATCAGGCTCCAGGCCCAGCAGCGCCGACAACGCACCCCGTACCATCGCCTGGTCTTCGGCCAGCAGGATGCGGATCATGCCGCACCGCCCGGTGCCAATGACGCCGGCGGCAACGGCGTACTGGCGGCCACCAACGGCACGCGCACGGTCAGCACCGTGCCTTCTCCGCGCGGAGACTGCAGCGTCAACTGGCCACCCAGCGCCGCCGCCCGTTCGCGCATGCCACACAGTCCATTGCCCTCGGCCTGCACGCCACCGCGCCCGTCATCGCGTATCTGCATCGCCAACTGTCGTTCCTCAAGCATGAAATCCACCTGCACCCGGGTCGCCTGCGCATGGCGCACGATATTGGTGGCTGCTTCGCGCAGCACCAGCGCCAGTCCACGTTCCACGTCCACCGGCATCGGTGGCGGCGTCGTGTACTGCAGGTGCACCTGCTGGCATTCCAGCAGCAGGCGTGCCGAGGCCAGCTCACCGGCCAGGTCACTGGCGCGGATGCCGGTCACCGCACTGCGGACCTGTGCCAGCGCCTCGCGGGCGATCGCCTCGGCCTCGCCGATCTCCTGCCGCGCGCGCGCGTCGCCACGGTCGTGCAGCTTGCGCGCCAGCTCCAGCTTCAACGTGATCAGCGACAGGGTGTGGCCGAGCAGGTCATGCAGGTCACGGCCGATGCGTTCGCGCTCGGCGGTGGTCGCCAGCCGCCGGACTTCGTCCTGCGACAGCTGCAGGGCAACGTCGCGCTGCTGGCTCAGGGCCTCCACGTTCACCACCAGCCCGACAATGAACGACACCGCTGGCATCCACACCATGGCCTGCCACGGATAGCCGAAGTACAGCGCGGTGCCACAGAACAGCAGGTTCAGCCCGGTCAGCTGCAGCAGGTACGCCCACCAGCTGCTGCGCCCGCTCATGCGGATCATCACGCAGCCGAACACGAAGTAGCTCAAGCCCGAGGGGTACCAGGGCAGCAGTACCAGCGCCAGCACGATCATGCCCAGCGCATAGCGCCACCCATGGTGCCGTGGCGCCAGCATCACCCTGGCGTAGAGCAGCAGGAACAGCGGATAGCTGACCAGGGTCAGCAGCAGCCAGCGCAGCGTGAAGCCATTGCCCAGCACCGGGGTGAGGAAGATCCATACCGACCACAGCAGGTGGATCGCGCCGCTCCAGGGCGACTTGCCACGTCGCAGCAGTTCGGCCACGGCCGAATCCGGCGCAGGGCGCAGCAGGGACGCAAGCCAGCTCGACGACACGGGAGGATCCAGGCGGGGACGAACGTTGCCGATCATGCCAGTTCAGCCGATCCGGCGCAGGCGGCGGCGTGCCAGCAGCAACGCCACCACGGTCACCGCCAGCAGCACCAGCAGATGGCCGCCGATGCTGCCCGCCGACGGCAGCCCGACCACCGGCAGCGCCAGCTGCGCCAGATGCCAGGTCGGCCACAGCGGTGCCATCGTCGAGAACAGCGCAGGCAGTGCCGACAGCGGCAGCCACAGCCCCGACAGCAGGGCCAGCGGCAGGTAGACCAGGTTGACCATCGCCGGCGCCGCACTGGCGCTGACATGGCTGCCGATCAGCAGGCCGATCGCCCCCAGCGGCAGTGCGGCCAGGCCGGCCACCGCCAGCAGCTGCAGCATCTGCGCGGGTTGCAGGTGCACGCCGCCCAGCACGCGCGCCACGCCGATCAGCAACGCGGCCACCAGCAGCGCGAACATCACCGCCATCGCCAGCCGTGCCAGCAGCGGTGCCGCTGCCGGCATCGGCAGCGCGCGCTTGAGGGTCAGCAGGCCGCCTTCGCGGTCCAGCGCGAGCTGCACGCCGAAGCCGAACAGGGCCGGCGCCATCGCGCCGAACACGCAGTAGGTGGCCAGCAGGTACAGCGGCGCATGGCCCCGCCCCAGCAGCACGCCGAACAGCAGGTAGAACAGCACCGGGAACAGCAGCGACGGCACCGCGAACGCGGGCGTGCGCCAGGCGCGGCGCAGCTCGGCCTGCAGTTCAGCGGCGTAGGGGCGCAGGGCGCGGCGCCATCCCGGGCGCGCGGCTGCAGGCGTACGGATCACGGTGTTCATGCGGCCTCCCGGGTCATGTCGAGGAAAGCGTCGGCCAGCGCCGCGCCCTGTACTTCCAGCTCGCACAGCTGTGCGTCGGCGGCCAGCAGGCGCGCCACCACCGGCTCGGCCGGGCTGGCCAGCAGCTGCAGGTGCTCGCCCTCGCGCTGCACCTGCTGCACGCCGGGCCACTGCCGCAGCACATCGACGGCCAGCGCACTGCGGCACCGGATGCGCCGCGGCCGGTCGGCCAGGCGCAGTTCGGCCAGCGGCGCGTCGGCCAGCACGCGACCCTGCTCCAGCACCACCACCTGCTGCGCCAGCGCTTCGGCCTCCTCCAGGTAATGGGTGGTCAGCAGCACGCCGCAGCCCTCGGCCACGTGCTGCCGGATCGCCTGCCACATCCCCTGCCGCGCCTGGATGTCCAGGCCGGTGGTCGGCTCGTCCAGGAACAGCACGCGCGGGCGGCCGCAGATCGCGATGGCGAACTGCACGGCGCGTTGCTGGCCACCGGACAGCTGGCCGTAACGGCGCCGCGCCAGCGCCTGCAGGCCGGCGCGCTGCAGCACCTCCTGCAAGGGCATGGGCTCGGGATAGCAGGCGCTGGCCTGCGCCACCAACTCGTCCACCTGCAGCATCGGCGGCAGGCTGGTGCTCTGCAGCATCACCCCCAGGCCCAGGCGGCTGGCGCGCTGCTGCGGGTCGCCGCCGAGCAGCTCGACCTCGCCGGCATCGGCCCGCCGCAGGCCCAACAACACGCTGATCGCGGTACTCTTGCCAGCACCGTTGCGGCCCAGCAATGCCAGCACCTGGCCAGCGCGGACCTGCAGGTCGATGCCATGCAGGGCGGTATGGTCGCGATAGCGCACCTGCACCTGCTGCAGGCGGGCCAGCGACGGGGCGATCGGATCCATGGGCGGTACCGGTAGCGGGGACGTTGCCATCCTGTGCCGCCGTGGTCACGTTTCGCAGTTGCCGCCGTCAGTGTCATCGGATGACAGCTGTCACTGCCATCATCGCCGTACCTGCCTTCATGCTGTGCCGCACGCTCCCTCGCCGGAACCGCCGCCGTCCGCGCTTCCGGCCACACCCGCCCGAACGCCTGTGATGGAACGAATGAACGCTTCTGCCGAGCTGTTGAAGGAACTCCGTATCGACCGCAAATCGCCGCCAACTGCCTCCGGCGGCAGGGGCGGTGGCCGCCGCTGGCTGTGGATCGCGATCATCGTGGTGGTGCTGCTGATCGCCGCCGCCATCGCCTTCCTGTTCGGCCGCACGCCGGCCGTGGAAGTGGAAACCGCGCCTGCCGTGGCTATCCAGCAGGGCAGCGCCAGCAGTTCGGTGCTCGACGCCAGCGGCTACGTGGTGGCCCGGCGCATGGCCACGGTCTCGGCCAAGATCACCGGCAAGGTGCGCGAGGTGATGATCGAGGAAGGCATGCGCGTGGAGCAGGGCCAGATCATGGCCACGCTGGACCCGATCGATGCCGACGCGCAGCGCAGCCTGTATGCCTCGCAGCTGCAGGCCGCGCGCAGCCAGGTCGCCGGGCTGGAAGCGCAGCAGAAGCAGGCCTCGGCCGAAGCCAGCCGCCTGCAGGCACTGGTCGGCCAGCAGCTGGTCTCGCGCTCGCAGTACGACCAGGCCGTGGCCCAGCGTGACAGCCTGCGCGCCCAGCTCGACACCGCCCAGCGCAACGTCAAGGTCGCCCACGACCAGCTGGCCATCGCCGACCTCGGCGTGGACAACAACGTTGTGCGTGCGCCGTTCTCCGGCGTGGTCACCGCCAAGGCGGCGCAACCGGGCGAAATCGTCTCGCCGCTGTCGGCCGGCGGTGGCTTCACCCGTACCGGCATCGGCACCATCGTCGACATGGATTCGCTGGAGATCGAGGTCGAGGTCGGCGAGGCCTTCATCGGCCGCGTGCAGCCGAAGATGCCGGTGGAAGCCACGCTCAACGCCTACCCGGAATGGAAGATTCCGGGCGAGGTGATCGCCATCATTCCAACCGCTGACCGTGGCAAGGCCACGGTGAAGGTGCGCGTCGCGCTGAAGGTGAAGGACCCGCGCATCGTGCCGGAGATGGGCGTGCGGGTCAGCTTCCTGGAGCAGGCGCAACCGCAGGCCGCCAGCACGCCGCAGGGCGTGCGCGTGCCGGCCGGCGCGGTGGTGCAGCGTGAAAGCAGCACGGTCGCCTTCGTGCTGGGCGATGACAGCCGCCTGCAGCAGCGCACGGTCGAGGCCGGCCAGGCGATGGGCAAGGACCGCCAGATCCTCAAGGGCGTGAGCGCGGGCGAGTCGGTGGTGGTCAATCCACCGGAGACCCTGCGCGATGGCGCCAAGGTGCAACAGAAACAAGCGCAGTAACGGCCTGGCGCCCCCGCGCGCCGCCGGCAGCACCGCTCGACGCACGCCCGCGGCCACCGCGGGCGCAGTGCCCCGTTTCCCGCCTTCCGTGGAGAACCACCCATGTCGACCCTGGTTTCACTGCGCAACATCACCAAGACCTACCAGCGTGGCCCCGAAAAAGTGCAGGTGCTGCACGGCATCGACCTGGACATCGCGCGCGGCGACTTCGTCGCGCTGATGGGCCCCTCCGGTTCGGGCAAGACCACCCTGCTCAACCTGATCGGCGGCCTGGACAACCCCAGCGGCGGCGAGATCAGCATCGAAGGCGAGCGCATCGACCAGATGAGCGGCGGCCAGCTGTCGACCTGGCGCAGCCACCACGTCGGCTTCGTGTTCCAGTTCTACAACCTGATGCCGATGCTGACCGCGCAGAAGAACGTCGAGCTGCCGCTGCTGCTGACCCACCTCAGCGCCGCGCAGCGCAAGCGCAATGCGGAGATCGCGCTGACCCTGGTCGGCCTGGCCGACCGCCGCAGCCACCGCCCGAATGAGCTGTCCGGCGGCCAGCAGCAGCGCGTGGCGATCGCCCGTGCGATCGTCTCCGACCCCACCTTCCTGATCTGCGACGAACCCACCGGCGATCTCGACCGCCAGTCCGCCGAAGAGATCCTGGGCCTGCTGCAGCAGCTCAACCGCGAGCACGGCAAGACCATCATCATGGTCACCCATGACCCGAAGGCGGCCGAGTACGCCACGCACACCGTGCACCTGGACAAGGGCGAGCTGGCCGACGCCCCGCTGGCCCACTGACGGAGGCCACCGCGATGAAATACTTTTCATTGGTGTGGGCGCAGCTGTTCCGCAGCCGCACACGTACCTTGCTGACCCTGCTCTCGGTGGTGGCTGCGTTCCTGCTGTTCGGCATGCTCGACTCGGTGCGCGTGGCCTTCAATTCCGGCGGCAGCGTGGAAGGGGCCAACCGGCTGGTGGTGGCCTCGCGGCTGTCGATCACCCAGTCGCTGCCGATCCGCCTTGAAACCCAGATCCGCCAGGTGGCCGGCGTGCGTGATGTGGCCTACGGCATGTGGTTCGGCGGCATCTACCAGGACCCGAAGAACTTCTTCCCGAACTTCTCGGTGTCGCCCAACTACTTCGACGTGTACCGCGAACTGCAGATCGACCCGGCGCAGCTGGAAGACTGGAAGCAGACCCGCACCGGCGCCATCGTCGGCGAAACCCTGGCCAAGCAGTTCGGCTGGAAGATCGGTGACACCATCCCGCTGCAGGCCACGATCTTCCCGCGCGGCGGCAGCAACGACTGGCCGCTGGAACTGAAGGGCATCTACCGCTCCAAGGACCGTGCGCTGGCCGCCAACGAAGAACGCCAGTTGATGATGAACTGGAAGTACTTCGATGAATCCAACGACTACATCAAGAACCAGGTGAGCTGGTACACGGTGACGCTGGACAATCCCGACCACTCCTCGCGCGTGGCGCAGGCCATCGATGCGATCTCGGCCAACTCCGACCACGAGACCAAGACCCAGACCGAGTCGGCGTTCCAGCAGGCCTTCGTCAAGCAGTTCGCCGACATTGGCATGATCGTCACCTCGATCATGGGCGCGGTGTTCTTCACCCTGCTGCTGCTGACCGGCAACACCATGGCGCAGGCGGTGCGCGAGCGCGTGCCCGAACTGGCCACGCTGAAGACGCTGGGCTTCAGGGACAGCACCGTGCTGACCCTGGTGATGGTGGAGTCGGTGCTGCTGATCGGCCTTGGCGGCCTGATCGGCATGGGCCTGGCCGCACTGGTGCTGCCCGCGATCAGCCCGAAGAGCATGGGCATGCTGCCACCGCACGTGCCGACGCCAACCTGGCTGATGGGGCTGGGCCTGATCGTGGTGATCGGCATCATCGTCGGCTTGTTGCCGGCGCTGCGTGCCAAGCGCCTGAAGATCGTCGACGCACTGGCCGGCCGCTGAGGAGGACACCGACATGTTCAAGAGCAAACTCAAGAAGTGGCTGGGCAACGCGCTGACCGTGCTGCTGCTGGTGATCGGCCTGGTGCTGTGGATCAGCCTGCCGTGGATCGGCGTACTGGCCGTGGCGGTACTGGTGGCGCTGTGGCTGCTGCTGACCCGCGGCGGACGGCTGGCGCTGGCCGCCACCCGCATCGGTGTGGCCAGCCTGCCGCAGCGCTGGGGCGCCTCCTCGGTGATCGTGGTCGGCATCGCCGGCGTGGTCGGCGTGCTGGTGGCGATGCTGGCGATGGGCGAAGGCTTCCAGGCCACGCTCAACAACACCGGCGATGACACCACTGCCATCGTGCTGCGCGGCGGTTCGCAGGCCGAGACCAACTCGGTGATCACCCGCGAGCAGGTACCCACGCTGTCCACGCTGCCCGGCATCAGCCGTGATGCGCAGGGCCGGCCAATGCTGTCGCCGGAGCTGTCGCAGGTGGTCAACCTGGTGTCGAAGGCCGATGGCACCGACGTCAACGCGCAGTTCCGAGGCGTCGGCCCGCAGGCGTGGGCCGTGCATGACAAGGTCAAGATCATCGAAGGGCGCCGGTTCGCCGCCGGCCTGCGCGAGATCGTGGTCGGCCAGGGCGCACGCGGCCAGTTCCGCGATATGGATGTCGGCAGAACGCTGACGTTGGGCAACCAGACCTGGACCGTGGTCGGCGTGTTCGCCACCGGCGATGCGCATGATTCGGAACTGTGGACCGATGCCGATACGCTGGCCACCACCTATCAGCGCAGTGCCTGGCAGTCGATCAGCGTGCGCACCGATGGCAAGGCCGGCTTCGAGCAGTTCAAGGCCGCCGTTGCCGCCGACCCGCGGCTGAAGCTGGACGTGGAAACCACCCGCGTCTACTACAGCAAGCAGGGCGGCGGTCTGACCAAGCTGATCGACATCCTCGGCAAGGTGATCGGCACGATCATGGCGGTGGGTGCGGTGTTCGGCGCACTCAACACCATGTATGCCGCCGTGGCCACGCGTGCGCGCGAGATCGCCACCATGCGCGCGATCGGTTTCCGCGGCCTGCCGGTGGTGACCGCGGTGATGCTGGAGACGATGCTGCTGGCCCTGCTCGGCGGGCTGCTCGGTTGCGCGGTGGCGTGGCTGCTGTTCAACGGCTACAGCGTGTCCACCATCGGCAGCAATTTCAGCGCAGTGGTATTCAAGTTCCATGTGTCGCCGGAACTGCTGTGGACGGGCCTGAAATGGGCATTGGGCATCGGCCTGGTCGGCGGCCTGTTCCCGGCGCTGCGTGCGGCGCGATTGCCGATCACCACGGCACTGCGCGAAACCTGAGCATCACGCAGCGATGGAATGCGCATCGCGCAGAGGGACGGAGCGAAGGCTCCGTCCTTTTTTCGTTTGCCGAACTCAGAAATCTGCCGCTGCGGCATCAGACGGCAGGGCGAGCGAGGCCAGATGCTGGCGAAGGGCGTCCTCCGGCGGATACGCCGTGCCCAGCGCGTGCTGCTCGCCCGTATGCCGGTCGACGAAGATCGGTCCATTGCCGGCCAACGCATCCGAGATTTCGCCGGATTGCAGGTAGCGCAGCGACTGGAAGCAGAACAGCCAGCCTTCGACCACTTCATGCTCATGCGTGATGGCAACCGGCTCATCATCTCTTGCAAGCGCAGCCTGCACGCGACGGCGAGCTTCTTCGAGCTGGATCATTCCTTCATCTCCCACTTTCGACGCCAACGCGAAGAGCATTTCATGCAGGCAGATGCATCGCAACGGATGCGCGCCTGCGTACAAGCGCGCGCTGCGGCGTGTTGTCGCAACCCCTCAAGCGTGCCGGGTTCGTGCCGCTATCGATGCCTCTGCCCATTGCAAACGCAGCGCACGTGACGTTGCGCACAGTGCATCTGTGGATTGTTGGTTGCGATTCATTTTCGCACGCATGCAGCAGCGCAGAGGCAAACAGTTACGGATGGAAACACTCTAGAATCCGGCCCCCCACGTTGGTTTGCAGCACCCCACGCGCCCACAGAACGGGCGCTTGTTTTTCCTGAAACACGAGATGTCACGGATGTCCCTGAAAACCACTCCGCTGCGCAACGCGATCGTGATCGCGCTGGCTGCCAGCTGCACCACCCCCGCCTTTGCGCAGAGCGCCGGCGATACCACCACCAACCTCGACCGCATCGAAATCACCGGCTCGCGCATCCGCCAGGCCAGTGTCGAAACCGCACAGCCGGTGATCGCGCTCAGCCGCGCCGAGATCGACAAGAAGGGCTACGTCAACGTCGCCGACATCCTGCAGGACATTCCTGCAGCAGGCGCGCCCAGCATGAGCCGCGCCTCGTCGCTGACCTCCTCGCGCGACTTCGGCGGCATGTACGTCAGCCTGCGCAACCTGGGCCCGGAACGCAGCCTGGTGCTGATCGACGGCCGCCGCATGGGCGTCAGCGCCGGCGGTTATTCCGACCTGGCCTCGATCCCGTCGGCGATTGTCGAGCGCGTGGAAGTGCTGACCGACGGTGCCTCCGCACTGTACGGCTCCGATGCCATTGCCGGCGTGGTCAACATCATCACCCGCAGGAACTTCGATGGCGGCCAGGCCAGTGCCTACGTCGGCCAGTACGGCGAAGGCGACGGCCAGAAGCGCTCCTACAGCGCCACCTTCGGCAAGACCTTCGACCGCGGCTGGTTCAGCGTCGGCGCCGAGCGCACCAAGGAAGACGAGGTGCTGGGCAAGGATCGCGAATTCAGCCGTTACCCGAACGGGCCGCGCCACCCCAATGATGGCCTGAACGGCAACACCCCGTGGGGCTACGTCACCGTGGGTGGCAAGAACCTGACCGTGGGCCCGGGCGGCGACCCCAGCAAGGCGGGCAACTTCCACGCGCCGGACCCGGCCGACGGTGCCAACACCAAGTCGAACATGAGCCTGCAGACCGGCCTGGAGCGCACCTCGGTGTTCGCCAACGGTGGCTTCTCCATCACCGACGACCTGCGCATCGTCGCCGACGCGCTGTACAGCAAGCGCGAGTCGATCAAGCACCTGGCCGGTTACCCGTACTCGGTGAGTGCCGCGCAGGCACGCAGCGGCAGCCGCGCCGCGCTGTCCAAGGACAGCGCATTCAACCTGTGGGGCCAGGACGTTCTGTTCGCGCACCGCACCGAGGAACTGCCGCGCGGTACCGAGAACAACCTGGAAACCAAGCGCGCCAGCATCGGCCTGGAAGGCAGCTTCGAAACCGGTTCGCGGTACTGGGACTGGAACGTCAGCTACATGTACAACCGCAATGAAGGCGAGCGCATCGGTACCGGCAGCATGTACCAGCCGCACGTCAACCTGGCCGTCGGCCCGTCCTTCATGGATGGCGACGTGGCCCGCTGCGGTACGCCGGGCGCGGTGATCGCCGGCTGCGTGCCGTGGAACCCGGCAGCGCCGATGGGCTACACCGGCCCGGGCTCGCTGAGCAACCAGGACGTGCAGGACTACCTGTTCACCCGCTTCGTCGACAAGATGCAGAGCACCACCAAGGTCGCCAGCGGCAACATCTCCGGCTCGCTGTTCACCCTGCCGGCCGGCGACATCCTGGCCGCGCTGGGCGTCGAGCACCGCAGCGAAGAAGCCAGCTACACCCCGGATGCGAAGGTGCAGAAGGGCGAGATCGCCGGTACCAGTGGCCAGCCGACCCGTGGCAACTACTCGCTCAACGAGGTCTACCTGGAGCTGCAGGTGCCGTTGCTGGCCGACCTGCCGTTCGCGCGTGAACTGTCGCTGGACGTGGCCGGTCGCTACTCGGATTACAACAACTTCGGTTCGACCACCAACAGCAAGTTCGGGCTGAAGTGGAAGCCGATCGACAGCCTGCTGGTGCGCGCCACCTACGGCACCGGCTTCCGTGCGCCGACCGTGGACGACCTGTATGGCGGCACCGTCAGCAGCCGTGACGCGTTCACCGATCCGTGCGATACCTCCTTCGGTACCGCCGCCACCAGCGCCGCCGTCGCCGCCCGCTGCCAGGCGCTGAAGGTGCCGGCCAACTTCCGCCAGCTCAACAGCGATGGCAGCGTGGCCACCAAGCCCGGCCAGCAGGCCACCACCGATTTCAGCTCCGGTTCCAACCCGGAACTGAAGCCGGAAACCGCCAAGACCTGGACCGTGGGCCTGGTGTACAGCCCGGACTTCGTGCCAGGCCTGGACGTCAGCCTGGACTGGTGGAAGATCCGCATCAACAACGCCATCGTCGGCGAGTCGGCCACCAACCTGCTGGAACAGTGCTACGTGCAGGGTTCGGACGCTGCCTGCGGCCGCTTCACCCGCGGCAGCAACGGCCAGGTCAACAGCCTGGACCGCTCGCTGGTCAACGCCGGTTTCCGCGAGACCGCCGGCTATGACATCAACCTGCGCTACCGCCTGCCGGACACCACGTTCGGCAAGTTCGCCGTCAACTGGAACACCACCTACACCGACTACCTGGAGCAGCGCAACGACAACGCCGTCACCACTCCGGTGGAACAGCGTACCGGTTGGGGCGGCGACTTCCGCGTGCGCTCCACCTTCAACCTGGATTGGCAGTACGGCGACTTCGGCATCGGCTGGACCGCGCGCTACTACTCCAGCATGAAGGAGAAGTGCTCGTACATGGACGAGTGCAACCTGCCGGACTTCAACTCGCCGTACACCAGCACCTCGCCGACCAACAAGGTGGGCTCCAACACCTTCCACGACCTGCAGGTGCGTTACAGCCTGCCGTGGGATGGCACCGTGTCGCTGGGCGTGAACAACGTGTTCAACCACCAGGGTCCGACCATGTACAGCCAGCCGAACAGCAGCTTCACCTACTACGGTGGCTTCGACATCGGCCGCTTCATGTACATGAAGTACCAGCAGCGCTTCTAAGCCTGCAACCGCGTTCCCGCCACCGCCATCTCTCTCTCCTGGCGGTGGATGGAAGCAGAACGGCGCCCTTCGGGGCGCCGTTCTTTTTCCTGCATCGTGTTCGCCGGGCCTGGCCAGGCTCTATCGTTTCGCAGCCCGCATCGTGCGGATGTTGTCGCCGACAAACAGCACCAGGCCGGCCCAGATCGCCGCAAAACCGATCGCCTTGCCGGTATCGAATCCTTCGTGGAAGAAGAACACGCCCAGCAGCAGCTGCAGGCTCGGCGCGATGTACTGCAGGATGCCGACCAGTGACAGCGGGATGCGCTTCACGCCGTAGGCAAAGCCGATCAGCGGTACCGCAGTGACCGCGCCGCCGAAGATCAGCAGCAGGTCGTTGCGCCAGCCCCAGCCATGGAAGAAGGCACCGCCGTGGCCGTTCTCGGCCCAGATCGCGAACGCCAGCGCCGGCAGGAACAGGTACAGGCTCTCCACGCCCAGGCCAGCCACCGGATCGACCGAGACCAGCTTGCGCAACAGCCCGTACAGGCCGAACGAACAGGCCAGGCCCAGCGCGATCCACGGCGGCGTGCCGGCATCGATGGTCAGCCAGGCCACGCCCACCGCCGCCATCGCCACCGCCACCCACTGCAGGCGGCGCAGGCGTTCCTTCAGCACCAGCACGCCCAGCAGCACGTTCACCAGCGGATTGATGAAGTAGCCCAGGCTGGTCTCGATCACATGCCCGGCATTGACCGCCCAGATGTACAGGCCCCAGTTGAAGGCAATGGTCAGGCTGGACACCAGCAGGATCGGCAGCGCGCGCGGCTGCGCCGCAATCTTCTTCCACCAGCCCAGGCGCGAGCTGATCAGCAGCCAGCCCAGCACCATCACCGTGCTCCAGATGATGCGGTGGGCAATGATCTGGAACGAAGGCACTTCGTTGAGCAGGTGCCAGTACACCGGCACCAGGCCCCAGATCACGAAGGTGGACGCGGTGACCAGCAGGCCCCGGCGTTGTTCTTTCTCGTCCATGCTCATTGCTTTCGCGTCCTTGCCATCGTCAACACCACCACACCCAGAAGAATCACCGCCATGGCGAGCAGGTCACGCCAGCCGAACCGTTCACCGTTGAGCAGCGCGCCCAGCAGCACCGCGATCACCGGATTGACGTAGGCATAGCTGCCGGCGAGCGCCGGGCGCACGTTCTGCAGCAGCCATACGTAGGCGGTGAACGCGACGATGGAACCGAACACGCACAGGTAGGCCATCGCCAGCAGGCCGCTGGTGTCGGGCAAGGTGGTCGGGCGCTCGCCCACCGCCAGGCCGATCAGCACCAGCAGAACGCCGCCGCAGATCATCTGCCCGGCCGCGGTCATGAACGGGCCCGGCAGGTCCAGGCCGCGCGCCCACACCGAACCGAATGCCCAGCCGACCGGTGCGATCAGCAGCAGTACCAGCCCGGTTGGCGATGCGGTCAGGCTGCTGCCGGCATTGAGCCAGACCACGCCCAGGAAGCCGATGGCGATACCCAGCCACTCGCCGCGGCTGGCGTGCTGGCCGCGCAGCGCCGAGAACAGCGCCATCCACAGCGGCACCGAGGCCACCGCCGTGGCGGCCAGGCCCGAGGACACCTCGCGCTCGGCCAGCACCACCATGCCATTGCCCAGCACCAGCATGGTCACGCCCATGATGACCAGATTGCGCCACTGCCGCAGGGTCGGGTTGGGCAGCTTCCAGAACAGGCGCAGCGCCAGGTACATCACCCCGCCGGCAATGATGAAGCGGCTGCCGGAGACCATCGTCAGCGGCAGCGCGCCGCCGTGCAGGGCCTTGGCGATGCCCAGGTAGGTCGAGCCCCAGACCACATAGACCAGCAGCAGTGCCAGCGCGACAAGGCCACCCCGGGGGGCAGCCGCAGACGGAGAGGGGGGAGCCGACATGACGCACCAAGGAGCCGGGGGAAGGCGGATTCTAGGACGTTTTGAGTATGGTCCGGGACCCCGGACGGTGGCACGCTGTCATCCATCCATGCACCCTGCTCTGGTCTGCTACCCCGTGTTGACGGTCGATGCAGTACCAAGAGGGCTGCCCGGCCGCGCCGCCCCAAGGCCGGGCGCCGTTTTCCCTGCGCACGGACGCGCCGCATCGAGGATTCCCACCCAGATGAGCACCACGTCCCAACCTGCTGTTCCCGCGAACGACCGCGCCGCCCTGCGGCGGTCGATCTCCAACACCCTCAAAGGCTCTGCCGGCAACCTGGTGGAGTGGTACGACGTCTACGTGTACTCGGTGTTCGCCGTGTACTTCGAATCGCAGTTCTTCTCGCCGGACGACAAGAACTCCACCATGTACGTCTGGGCGATCTTCGCCGCCACGTTCCTGATGCGCCCGATCGGCGCCTGGTTCTTCGGCCGCTTCGCCGACCGCCACGGGCGCCGCCTGGCGTTGACCGTGTCGGTCACCCTGATGGCCGTCTGTTCCTTCCTCATCGCCATCACGCCCACCGCGGCCAGCATCGGCATCTGGGCGGCGGTCATCCTGCTGTTCGCGCGCCTGCTGCAGGGCTTCGCTACCGGCGGTGAGTACGGTGCCAGTGCCACCTACATGTCCGAGGCCGCCATTCCCGGCCGTCGCGGTTTCCTGTCCTCGTTCCACTACGTCACCCTGGTCGGCGGCCATGTGCTGGCCCAGCTGACCCTGCTGCTGATGCTGACCTTCTGGGGCAAGCCGGAAATCTCCGAGTGGGGCTGGCGCATCGCCTTCGGCATCGGCGGTATCGCCGCGGTGGTGGTGTTCTGGCTGCGCCGGGGCATGGACGAGTCGCTGTCGGAGTCGTCCATCGAGGCCGCGCGCGAAGGCAAGGCACAGAAGTCCGGCTCGATGTACGAACTGTTCGTGCACCAGTGGCGGCCGCTGCTGCTGTGCTTCCTGATCACCGCCGGTGGCACCGTGGCCTTCTACACCTACTCGGTGAACGGCCCGAAGATGATCCAGAGCGCCTTCGCCGGCAACGATCCGATGACCGGCACCCTGATCAACCTGGGCGTGCTGACGTTCCTGATGGTGCTGCAGCCGGTCGGTGGCTGGCTGTCGGACATCATCGGCCGCAAGACCCTGCTGGTGTTCTTCGGCGTGGGCGGCGTGCTGTACAGCTGGTACCTGATCACCCAGCTGCCGCACCAGCATGACGCCACCCTGGCCTTCCTGACCCTGGCCATGGCCTTCGTCATCCTCACCGGCTACACCTCGATCAACGCGGTGGTGAAGGCCGAACTGTTCCCCACCCACGTGCGTGCACTGGGCGTGGGCCTGGGCTATGCACTGGCCAACTCGCTGTTCGGCGGCACCGCCCCGCTGCTGTACCAGGGTGCGCTGAAGACCGGCCACGTCGACTGGTTCGCCATCTATGTCACCGCGACGATCGCGGTATCGTTGGTGGTCTATGTGTTCTTCCTCACCAACAAGGGCCCGAACTGGCTCGACGGCACCCGCAAGTAAGGGTGCTGTAGTGATCGCGGCCACCGGTGCAATGCCGGTGGCCGCTGCGTCTGCCGCCTCGCCACTGATGTGGATCGCGGCGGCGCTGGCGGCAGCCACGGCACTGGCCTGGCTGCTGCGCCGGCCCGGCGCGCAGGCATCGTGGCCGCGTATCGGCTTCGGGATCGCCCTGCTGGTGTTCTGTGCCGCGCTGGCGCTGCAGCTGGCGGTGGACCTGGGCAGCGGCCACAGCTCGCTGCAGCTGCGCCTGCATCGCGGCATCAACGCCGGGTCGCAGGTTGGCCTGCGCACGATGGTGGCGTGTTATCTGGCCGCGCTCGCCGTCAGTGGCTGGGGCGCATGGAAGCTGCTGCGCCAGCGACGGTAGTGCCGGCCGCTGGCCGGCAACCACGCCGTCTTTCCGAAGGTTCATGAGGTTGCCGGCCAGCGGCCGGCACTACCTCAGCGGCGGGCGGCTTCGCTCTTGTCGCGCGCGCCGCGGAACTCCGATTCCTTTTCCCAGGTCGGCCAACGGCGGCTGTTGGCCAGCTCCGCGCCCAGGTCGTAGACCAGCAGGGTATCGGCGGCGTGGCCGCTCGGGTCCCAGCTCGGGGTCCAGGCATCGCAGGCCTGGTGGTAGCAGTCGGCGAAGTACTTCTCGCGCAGCGCGCGGCCGGCTTCCACGCCACCGTCCAGCTTGTCCAGGCCCGGGCCGATGGTGATCGCCGGCACGCCCAGGCGGGCGAAGGCGAAGTGGTCGGCGCGGTAGAAGAAGCCCGCCTCCAGGTTCGGGTCCGGGCTGTAACTGCGGCCGCGGGCCTTGGCCACGCGCTCCAGGTCGCCTTCCAGCGACACCCGGCCCTTGCCCCACGAGGCGATGTCGCGGGTCGGGCCGTCCGGGCTGAACATCTCGATGTTCAGCACTGCGGCGGTCTTGTCCAGCGGCGCCAGCGGATGCGCGGCGTAGTAGCTGGCACCCAGCAGGCCCTTCTCTTCGGCGGTCAGCGCCACGAAGTACAGCGTGCGCTGCGGCTGCGGGCCTGCGGCAAACACGCGGCCCAGTTCCAGTACCGTGGCCACACCCGTGGCGTTGTCGATCGCACCGCGGCGGATGCGGTCGCCCTTGGCATCGGGCTGGCCGATGCCGAAGGCATCCCAGTGCGCCGAGAAGATCACCGCCTCGTCGCCGTGCTCGCCGCCGGGCAGCTTGGCCACCACGTTGCGGGTCACCACCTGCTCACGCTTCAGCGCGAAATCCACGCTCAGCGTTGCGTTGTCCAGCGTCACCGGGCGGAAGTCGGCGCGCATCGCCTTGCGCTTCTCGGCATCGAAGTCGAGACCGGCGTCGGCGAAGATCGCCTCGGCCAGCCCGCGCTGCATCCAGCCACGCAGCGGCGTGTGCTGGGCCATCGCCTCGGCCTGGCCGCGCTCGATGTCGAACAGCGGCGAGGTGCCCGAGCTCTTCACCGTGGCCCAGCCGTAGGCGGCCGGCGCGGTCTCGTGCACGATCAGCACGCCTTCGGCGCCACGGCGTGCGGCTTCCTCGAACTTGTAGGTCCAGCGGCCGTAGTAGGTCACCGCCTTGCCATCGAACGCGCCCGGCGCATCGGCCTCGAAATCGGCATCGTTGATCAGCACCACGGCGATCTTGCCGTGCAGGTCCACGTCCTTGTAGTCGTTCCAGTGGCGTTCCGGCGCGTCGATGCCATAGCCGACGAACACCAGCGGCGCATCCTTGATCTGCACGCGCTTGCGCGGCTGCAGGCTCTGCAGGGTCACGTCCTCGCCGTTCACCAGTGCACGCGTGCCACCCTTCAGCGACAGGCTGGCCTTGGCAGCACCGTCCAGCTGCGCACGCACCAGCGGCACCGGCTGCACCCAGCTGCCGTCCACGCCGCCCGGCTGCAGGCCGTAGCTGCGGAACTGCTCGATCAGGTACTGCACCGTGCGCTCTTCGCCTTCGGTGGCCGGCGCGCGGCCCTCGAATTCATCCGATGCCAGCACCCGCACGTGGCGCGACAGTGCCTGCGGATCGATGCCGCCGCCGGGCAGGTCATTGGCCGCCTGGGCCAGGCCACCCACGAACAGGCAGGACGACAGCAGCAACACGCGCATCGGATTCACGGCAATACCACGGCAGGCTTGGAAGTCACCAGAGTGTAACGTGGTCATGACGTCGCGGTGCAGCGTCGGCTCGCCTCATCCACGCGTGGCGTGGATCTACCTGCGGACGCGGTCCAGCCAGCAGGCCAGGCCCTGTGCGTTGAGCTCGATGTCCATCGCCAGCACGGCCGTCACCGCGGCCTGGTCCAGAGCACAGCCATGCTGCTGCGCGCGCTCCAGGTACAGCGCCTGCAACGCGGCCAGCAGGCAGCGATGGCGATCGGGCCGGCCATCGCACTGGCGGCCGATGGTGGCCATCGCATCGATCTGTTCGAACAGATCGTCGGCCAGCTTCTGCACCTGCTGCACGCGGCCATAGTGGGTCAGGTACATCGCCTGAGGCGCGTAGTCGAGCATGCGCCGGATCGAGGCCTTCATCGCCTCCGGGTCGAACTGCACCGGCGACGAGGTGGGGAAGATGAAAGCGCCCTGCGCGCTGTCCAGCTCGCGGTAGGAGATGCCGAACGTATCGCCGGTGAACCAGCTGCGGCTGCGCGCGTCCCACACGCAGTAGTGGTGCAGCGCATGGCCCGGCGTGTGCAACAGCAGCAGCTCGCGGCCGGCCAGATCGATGCGGTGCCCGTCTTCGGCCACCACAACGCGCGTCTCCGGAATCGCCTCGATGCGGCCGTAGCTGCGCGCGATTTCCTCGGCGCCGTACACCGCCGTGGCGCCGGCAATCAGCCGGGTCGGGTCGATCATGTGCGGCGCACCGCGCGGGTGCAGTACCGCCCTGGCGTTCGGCAGCTGCTGCATCAGCAGGCCGGCGCCCCCGGCGTGGTCAAGATGCACGTGGGTGAGCAGCAGCCAGTCCACCGCTTCCACGCCCAGGCCGGCGTCCGCCAGCGCCTGCAGCATCGCCGGCACCGACAGGCCGGTGCCGCAGTCAACGAACGCGGCGCGGCCGTTTTCAACGATCAGATAGGCCGCGTCGAAATCCGGACGCTGGAAGCCGGTATCGATGGTGTGGATGCTGGGGTCGGCGGTCATCGGCACGCACCTGGCAGGAACGGGAACAGAATCCCATGGTAGGCGCTCACGCGGCCCGGGTTCGATGCGGCTTTGGTCGGAGGCGCACGTTTGTAGAGTCGAGCCATGCTCGACTGGGGGGAAAGCAGTCGAGCATGGCTCGACTCTACAAAGGCGGGGTTATCGGACCAGCCAGCGCGGCCGCAGCAGCAACGCCATTACCAGCACCGCCAGGAACGCGCCGTAGGCGTACAGCACCGCCAGCACCTGCGGCCAGATCGGGCCGGCGCCGGGCTGTGCCATGCCAATGCGATAGCCCCACAGCATCGACAGGATGCTCAGGGCGAAGGCCAGCAGCAGGGTGATGCCATCGAACAGGCGCCGCCGCGGGGTGCGCGGCTGGCGCGGGAACAGCCAGTACAGGCTGCCCAGCAGCAGGAACCAGGGCAGGAACAGCAGCAGCGACAACCAGGCCATTGCAGACTCCATGTCATCGCGCCGGAGGCGCGCGGACATCATGCCATGGGCGCTGTGCCATGGTCGCGCCGGCCGCTGGCCGGCGTGTCCCATGCAGTTGCCGGCCAGCGGCCGGCACTACCCTTATTCTTCGCGCAGCGCCGCCAGGGCAGCCAGCACCGCATCCACCTCGGCTTCCAGCTTGAACAGCTCACTCTGCAGCTGGTCGCCCTGCTCGGCCTGCTTGATCACCGCAATCAGCTGGCCCGCATCGCGCGGCGAATCGAAGCCTTCGCTCTGGATCAGCAGCGTGCCGTCGCCGGCCGTCAGCTTGAAGTAGAAACGGCCATCCTTCTCGCGGTACTGCTTGAACAGCGGCGGCGCCGCGCGGGCCACGCCGGCGTCTTCGCTGGCGATGTCGCCTGCGCTGGACAGATCGCGCAGGCCCACCGCATGGCGCAGCTCGTCCAGCAGCGGGGCTGCCAGCTGCTCGCGCAGCTGCTGGCCACGGCGCTTGAGCAGCGCTTCAATCTTTTCCGGCTCGGCCATCAGCGCGTTGTAGCGCTCGCGCAGCGGCGAAAGTTCGCTGTCGATGCGCTCGAACAGCTGCTGCTTGGCATCGCCCCAGCTGATGCCGGCGGCGAACGCCTTGGCGAATTCGGCGGTCTGTTCGGGGGTGGCGAACGCCTGGTACATCTGGAACAGCGCCGAGCCCTCGGTGTCCTTCGGCTCGCCCGGTGCGCGCGAGTCGGTCAGGATCGAGAACACCAGCTTCTTCAGCTCCTCGCGCGGCACGAACAGCGGAATGGTGTTGTGGTAGCTCTTGCTCATCTTGCGGCCGTCGAGGCCGGCCAGCGTCGCCACCTGCTCGTCGATCACCACGTCCGGCAGCGGGAAGTACTCCTTGCCGTACACGTGGTTGAAGCGCTGGGCGAAGTCGCGCGCCATCTCGATGTGCTGGATCTGGTCGCGCCCCACCGGCACCTGGTTGGCCTTGAAGATCAGGATGTCGGCGGCCATCAGCACCGGGTACATGAACAGGCCGGCGCTGACGCCCGCGTCCTCGTCCACGCCTTCCTCGCGGTTCTTGTCCACCGCCGCCTTGTAGGCGTGCGCGCGGTTGAGGATGCCCTTGCTGGCGATGGCAGTCAGGAACCACATCAGCTCGGTGGTCTCGCGGATGTCGCTCTGGCGGTAGAACCACACGTGTTCCGGGTCCAGGCCGCAGGCCAGCCAGCTGGCCGCGATCTCCAGGGTCGCGCGCTGGGTGCGCTGCGGGTCCTGCGACTTGATCAGGCTGTGCAGGTCGGCCAGGAAGAAGAAGCTCTCGATCCCCGGGGCGCGGCTGGCGGCGATTGCCGGACGGATGGCGCCAACGTAGTTGCCCAGGTGGGGCGTGCCGGAGGGGGTGATGCCGGTAAGGACTCGGGTCGTCATGACTGCGTGGGGTAACCTTCGATGAACGGGGCCAGTTTACCTTGCACGCCACCAACCCCGTCAGGGCCCGCGGCGCGTTCATTCACGCAACCCCGCTGGAGACGCCCGATGAAACGCCTGCTGCCCCTGCTGCTGATCCTGCCCCTGGCCGGTTTCCGCCCGGCCCCGCCCCCGCCGCCGGTCTATCAGGGCGGCCCGGTGCGCATGGCCCTGGTTGACCGCGACCGCGGCACCGAACTGCGCAGCTACCCCGCCGAAGGCCAGCGCTGGGTGGCCGGCGAGCGTGGCCATCGCTACGCCGTGCGCCTGTACAACGACAGTCCGCGCCGGGTGCTGGTGGTGCTGTCGGTGGACGGCATCAACGCCATTTCCGGCGAAGATGCCGATCCCTCGCAGACCGGCTACGTGCTCAACCCCGGCCAACGCGCCGACATCACCGGCTGGCGCAAGAGCCAGGATGAAGTGGCGCAGTTCGTGTTCAGCAGCCCCAGCGGCAGCTATGCCAGCCGCACCGGCCGCCCGGACAACATCGGCGTGGTCGGCGTGGCCGTGTTCGAGGAAGCACGTCGCTGGCGCCCCGAGCCGATCCTGCGCCGCAGCCTGCCCGCACCGGCCCCGGCGGCCGAAGCCGCCGCCGATGCCAGCGCCAGCCGCATCGAGGGTTATGCCAGCAAGTCGCAGGCGCCGGCACTGGGCACCGGCCACGGCGCACGCGAACAGTCGTCGGTGCGCGACACCGACTTCGAACGCGCCAGCCGCAGCCCGGCCCAGGTGCTGCAGCTGCGCTACGACAGCGCGCGCAACCTGCGTGCACGCGGCATCCTGGTGGATTCGCCCTCGCGCCTGCCGCGCGAACCGCAGGCCTTCCCCAACCGCTACGTGCCGGACCCGCCGGCACGCTGATCGCCGCCTGCAGACAACACAACGCCCGCAACCTCACGGTGCGGGCGTCGTGTTGTGGGGGAAACGTGTGGGGGAAACGGTGGTGCTTACTTGTAGTCCGGATAGTCCTTGCTCACCGCATCCTGGAACTCACGGACTTCCTTCTCAGCGCGGTCCTTGGCCCAGCCATAACGTTCCTGCAGGCGGCCCGCCAGGTATTCGGCATTGCCTTCGGCCACATCGAAATCGTCGTTGGTCAGATCGCCCCACTTGGCCTGGGCCTTGCCCTTCAGCTGCGACCACTTGCCGGAAATGATGTCTTTGTTCATTGCTGGGAGTCCTTGGTTGCAACGGCGTTCTTACCGTGGCTCCAGCTTCGCGCAGTGGCTGTTGAATGCCGGTCAACCCGCAATGAAATACATGCTCACCTGCTTGAATGGTTCACTCCGCTTGCACAGCCGTGCAGCAGAAAGCACGCACAAAAAAAGGCCGGGAAAACCCCGGCCTTTTCTCTCTTTCCGTTCCGCGCAGGGCTCAACGGCCCTTCGCGGTGTCCTCGACCTTCTCGCCCGCCTTCTGCACGTCCTTGCCGGCACCGGCAATGGTGTTGCAACCGGCCAGCAGGGCCACCGAGAACATCGACAACAGCATCAGGGCAACTACGCGCTTCATGGGCTTCTCCTTGGGTTTGCCGCTACACCGCTCAATTCGCGGATGGGATTCTTTCGCTCGGCGGAAGAAGGCCAATGCCCACTGCCGCCGCGTGAAGTGCAATCTGGCGGCAGACGCGTGGAGCGCGTGTGAACGGATCAAAGATCCGTTCAGGCCAAAGGCTCAATCGCGCATCAGGGTGGACTTGCCGAACAGGCTTTCGACCAGGTCCACGGCCAGTTCGGCGGTGGCATTCTGCTTGTCCAACAACGGGTTAAGCTCGACGATGTCCAGCGAGCCCATGCGCCCGGTGTCGGCGATCATCTCCATCACCAACTGCGCCTCGCGATAGTTCACCCCGCCCGGCACGGTGGTGCCCACGCCCGGCGCGATGCTGGGGTCGAGGAAGTCCACATCGAAGCTGACATGCAGGTGGGTGTTCTCGTCGATGCCGGCCAGCGCCGCTTCCACCGCACGCTTCATGCCGTTCTCGTCGATGTAGCGCATGTCATAGACATCGACCTTGTGGGTCTTGATCAGGCGCTTTTCTTCCGGGTCCACCGAGCGGATGCCGATCTGGTGCATCTGCGCCGGGGTGATCGCGGGGGACGTGCCGCCCAGCCGGGTCAGCGCATCCGGGCCAAGGCCGCACAGGCAGGCCACCGGCATGCCGTGGATGTTGCCCGACGGGGTCACATCGCTGGTGTTGAAGTCCGAATGCGCATCCAGCCACAGCACGCGCAGGGTCTTGCCCTGCTCGCGGCACCAGCGCGCCACGGCGGTAATTGAACCGATGCCCAGGCAATGGTCGCCGCCGAGCATGATCGGCATGCGGCCGGCCTGCAGTTCGGCATAGCTGGCTTCCATCAAGGCGTGGTTCCACGCCACCACCTCATCCAGGTGGCGGTAGCCTTCCACCGGCGCGGTCCACGGGTTGCGCGGGCCGTCCAGGTTGCCCAGGTCGCGCACGTCCACGCCGCGCGCCTCCAGCGCCTCCGGCAGGCCCGCCACGCGCAGCGCTTCCGGCCCCAGCCGGGCACCGCGATGGCCCGCACCCACATCAGTGGGAACGCCAATCAGGGATACGGAGATGGGATGGGCCATGGGTGCCTCCTGCGGGGGAAAAAGAAGCACAGTCTAGCCAGAGCTGTGTGACACCACTCGCGGCGGTGCAGCAGTGAATTGGCATGGCATGATGGCGCGCGGACCCGCCCCCGCTTCATGGAAGATTGCGATGTCGCCCTTCACCAACACTGCCTGGCCCCGCTTTTTCATGGTGGCGCTGCCCATCGCCATTTTTGCGGTTCTGTTGAGCAACTCCATCGATGCATCGCCGAACGGCTGGCTGATGCAGGCGACGCTCCTTCTGACGCCCTTCTCGTTTCTGCTGTTCCTCGGGTTGGGTTGGCAGCGCCTGCGCAAGGCGCACGCTGAATACCCGATCCTGAAAAGCGAACTGCACCGCATGCTGGCGGCGTTGATCGGCAACGTGAAGGTGGCCGCGCTGTGGTTCGGCCTGACCGTCGTCGGCATGTTCGCCCTGATGCTGGCGTGGGTGCTGCTGCGGAAGAGCGGCGGCTGACAGCGTGGCCCCGAACCCGCGGATTCAACTGCCGCGTCGGCGAACCGGCGTCACGCTCTGCACCTGGCCGTTGTTGCGCATCATGCACAGGAAGCGGCCATCGGGGTAATCGATGATCAGTTCCTGGTAGTCACTGCCTACCGGCATCTGGGTCACCAGCGCCCCCTGCGCGCCCTTGCGTGCATTGCAGGCGCCCAGCGCGGTATCGCCTGCAGGCGCGGGGGTAGTCACCGAGGACACATTGCGGAACACCGCGCGGCACCCACCATTGACCCACACCGAATGCCGCGCCAGGCCCCAATTCTTGCCTTCCTCGCAGCGGGTGCGGCTGAGCTGACGCACGATTTCCACGTTGCCGCGGGTGTTCAAGTCGCATGACACCTGTTGCTGGCCGGTGGATTCGCAGGTGACCTCGCGCGGCAGCGCGGCATCCCCGGCGGCAGCGTCGCGAGGGCCTGCGCTGTCTGCGGCGGACGCGGGCGTGCCTGTGCTGCTGACCTGGCAGATGCCATTGGCACCGCCTCGGCCGGTGTAGCTGACCTGCGGCGTGCCGTCATCGTTGCTGCTGATTGACAGGGTGATGCCGCTGTTGGCGTCGCGGGCTTCGAAATAGCGGTCGTTGAAGCGCTTCAACGCCGTCTCGCGGCCCTGCACCTAGACCGGCCCGCCCTCATCGGCGTGCACATCGATGCCGCCCGGGCAACTGGCGTTGAAGAACGGCACGGCGGCCATGGCCGGGGCTGCGAAGGCGGTGGACAACAGTGCGGCGGTGAGCGGCAGAGCGTGGCGGCGCATATGCAGTTCCCAAAGGATGCGTGCCCGCAGTATGCGGGCGGGTGCCCGGCGCGGGGCGTGAGGAGAATGATGCGCCGCGCGGCGGGTTTTGGCGTTCGCATTTGGTATGGTGGTTATGGCGCCTTGCCCGGGCTGTTAAGCCAGCTTTACTTCGCGGGCGTTTCAGGGCCTCGAAACAGTGCTGATTCCGATCAAACTCCAGCGAATGACTGCGCTGCGCGATATGTCGTTTTCGGCATTGCAGCGGCTGAAACAAGCCAATCGCGATAATTCATTTTTCCTTTCATATCACCCGATGCCATCGGAACAAACGACTGGTAGGCGGTGATTTGCCGTGTGCATGATGATATCGCCCCCTGTAAAGGTGGCCGGGACTTCCAAGCCCGTTTAATCGAAGCTGTATACGCTTGCCAGCCGGCGCCGTCCTCCCAAGAGCGGCGTCGGCTGGCAATCCGTTAGCCGATCGACGGCGGGCGGTGCGTGGGGGCCCCGTGCCCACCGGCTCATCGATTACCGGTCTTGGAAGCCACGCATCGCCTGCCACCCTTTTCGGGTGGCACCTCTGTTCCCGCCGAGGATGCCCGCATGTCCAAGACCCTCTATCCGTACCTGACCGCCACGCTGGGCGACGCCGCCCTGCATCTGCCGCTCGAGCTGGCGCAGCCCCTGGAAGCCGCCTTCGCCGCTGCGAACGATGCGCCCACGCCTATCAATCTCCCCGTCTGCCTGCGGCAGATCCAGGCCGGCGATGCCGCCGACGGACAGCCGTGGCAGGGGCCGTCAAGCACGCCCGGCCAAGCGGTGGCCGCCGCGCGCAGGGATCGCGCCGCCGCCGGTCTGGTGTCGGTGCTGGAGCTGTACCACGCCGCCGAGCGCGTTCGCGTGGATGGGGAAGAGAAAGACGATATCGGCGATGGCACGCGCGAGGGGCTGATGCTGGCCTGCCGGGGGTTGGCGGAGTATGTGGCGTTGCAGGTACGTAGCTGAGGCTGCGTTGGCAGTGTCAGCGGCGTTGATCGAAGGATCTGCCCACGTCATGCATTGAGCTGACTCACCGGCTTGGGACGAAGAAACCGCCGAAAGGCGGTTTTTTCATGTTCGTTCCACCGCCTTTGCGACCGGCGGCGCGCCGACGCATCAAGATCGGCGCGTGTGCCTATGCTGCGCTGGCATGCAGGCGCACACCCAGGGCGCGGGTCACTTTGAGGATGGTCGCGAAATCGGGGCTGCGCTCGCCCGACAGTGCGCGATACAGGCTCTCACGCGACAGGCCTGCCGCACGCGCGACCTTGCTCATCCCCTGAGCGCGTGCGATGTCGCCGAGCGCCTTGGCAATGAACGCAGAATCGCCATCGCTTTCTGCGATGCAAGCATCGAGATAGGCCGCCATCTCCTCCGGTGTACGAAGGTGCTCGGCCACGTCAAATGCTTTGAGTTCGACTTTCTTCTTGATGGCCATGATCGGACAGCTCCAGTACTTCGGTAGTGAGTCGTTTCACCTACAGCCCGTTCGACGCCTACAAGGCACGCGCAATCTCCCTGGCCTTCTCGATATCGCGTTGCCGTGAACCCTTGTCGCCGCCAGCCAGCAGAATCACCCACTGTCTGCCGCGCTGGGTGTAGTACACGCGGTAACCCGGTCCCACATCGATGCGCAGTTCGGAAACGCCATCGGCCAGATAGCGGTGATCGCCCAGATGGCCTTCGCTGAGCCGACCGATACGGGCCAGGATGCGAGCGCGCCCGGTTACGTCCTTGAGAGCGTCAATCCATGTCGCGAACTGACGGGTACGCTGGATCTTCATGGAGGACTGTAGCCTACTGACTACACCCCTTCAACCATTAGGAACGCGCTCGCGAGAATGCTCAGCGACGCGTCACGTGCCGAATGGAAGAACAGCAAGGGAAGAAGGAAGAAGACGGAGCAGGGAGCAATGCTCGACCAACGACCGCGCCGCCGCTTTGCGGGGGCCAATACAGTTGGTTGACGGTGCTAATCCGAACTAAAAAAAAAAAAGACACCCCACGCCATTGATATTACAGTATTTTTTCAATCTAAATTTGGCTAAACACTTCTAAACATACCCCAGTCATTGTGGATGCTCACGACCCTCTATGGATGATTGCTCCGGTGAACTCCAGCTAGGAGACGGCGCAGCGGCACCAGCGCAGAGCCAAAGCGAGGGGCGGAGAGACGGCCCTCGCATCAAAGACGGCTGGAGCCTGGGTAAACCGCGCCATCGCTTGATAGGCCCTCTAAGAACGGGCCTCAGGCGCCTACGCACCCGGACGCCTATCCCCCATCGTCGCCTAGAAGCGGCATTTGTCCTTAACACAACGCTTCCTAGGTCAGCACTGAGGCCGCGGCAGGTGTCCGCCAGGCAAATTGGCCCATCCAGAGAAACAGGGCCGGAAGCAAGGCATCGGAACTCGCCAGCATCGATAGGAGAGAACTAGAAAGACACTTAGGCATGGGCAGCTATATCCTGCTTTGCTGCGCTGGGAAGTTAGACTGCGGTGCACATACACCTCGCGCTCCGGCAAGAACTGGAAATGGATCTCTAGAAGCCCATGGCAAGCAATCTTATCAATAGCTGGTTGAATTCACTTGACAGCGAGATGCTCGAGGAGCTCGTGCTCCTCCACGTTAACGACAAGCATCAGCCCGAGCTGGAGGCCCAGCGCATTGGCGTTAGCGGCCAGATACAGAATGGCGTCGACGTGTATGTTCACGCCCGTAGGCCCGACCTTGCTCATTGGGGATACCAGTGCAAGGCGTATGCTCGATCAAAGCTCACTACAGCCATCTTCGACAAGGAGTTGAAGCTGTGCCACGAGTTCGATCCACCTCTCGACTACTACTGCATTGTTACCCTAAACAGCAGAGATGCGAGGTTGCAGCAGCATGCCAGGAATGCTTGTCTGCACGGAAAGACCAACAGGGTATCGATAATCGCGCTGGAAGATCTGGCATCTATCGTCCAGGCCTCACCTATGCTGAAGAAGCATCTCATTGACTTCGTGATGCATCCATCAGATGTGCGGGTAATCGGTGAGTACCTAGGGCTCATTAACGGCACGATGCCGAGCTTGACCGCTGAGATTGACCAATCACTACCGGATGACCTCAGAACCGCAGAAGATTGGATCAATAACGGGATGCCACTGCGAGCACTAGCCATACTCGACGCGCGAGGGGTGTCTACAAGTGAGAGTGCGGTCAAGCGTATTCGGTGCCGCGCACTCTACGGCATGGAAAGCTATTCGGACGTTCTGGCAATTGCAGAGACTGAGGCCGAGTGCCAAGTGCCAAATGCGCAACTCCTAATTCTTGGGGCATTGGCAGCGGAGGAACTTGATCAGACTGATG
Organism: Stenotrophomonas maltophilia; assembly: GCF_001274595.1. Taxonomy (GTDB): domain Bacteria; phylum Pseudomonadota; class Gammaproteobacteria; order Xanthomonadales; family Xanthomonadaceae; genus Stenotrophomonas; species Stenotrophomonas forensis. The sequence goes on along the minus strand of NZ_CP011010.1, from coordinate 294,905 downwards.
TAGCAGACAGACTCGCCAATCTCGCTCTCTCTTCAGCAACAGATGCCACGCTCGCAGAGTCTGTCGGCGGCTGCGTTCGGCTTCGCGCCAAACGCGGAGGCGCGGAAATTACGGATCTCGAGGCATTCGCGAAGGATCATCTTGGCGACAGGCTAGACAAAATAGCGGTGGCACTTGCCGATTCAGCAGCAGCGCTGGGTGATCCACATCGCGCCGCTCATTGGTTTGGAGTCGCACGATCCACTCGCCCGTACTTGGCGCTCGGCGTTCAGATCAACGAGCTTGCCAACGCTCTAGTAATTGCAACGGACAACTCCGATCACAGGGAAATATCCCGGATCATTTCTCTCCTACAGCAACACCTTGACTCCGTCAAAGCTCCGGAAAATTCATCCCTCCAGAGGGTTATCCTGACCAATCTCGGCGCAGCATATCGTGCCGCTGGACGATTTGCCGATTCCGCGAGCTCGTGGGATGAGGCGCTTGCAACTAAGAGCGGGCAACGTGACATCTGGATCCACCGATGCCTTCTCTGCGAACATGACAGTAGCATTCAGCCTCCGGATGAAGGCGCTGCGTCCGATCATGCCATCGATGCGATTGCGAAGCTCGCCTATGCATCTTCACTCACTTCGGCAAATCGGTTGTCCGAGGCAAGCACCATCGTGCAGCAGGTGCTTTCTGGCCCCCGCGTCACACCCGTAGAGAGTTCGATTGCACATGTAGAGCGGTTGCGAATTCGTTTACGAACCGACGATCTGCAGAGCGTCATTAGTGACGGCATTGGGCATGTCAGTGACCACGGCGAATCCATGCCGCTTCTCGGATGGCTGGCGACGCAGCATAGACGCGCCTCCGATGCTAACAAGCGCGAGATTGACCGCATTCTTCAGCAGATAGATCCGACGGGCATGACTTCCGAAGCAGTGCTCGGAATCGCGACGCCCTTAGCGATGAGCGGAGCCGGCATGTCACTCGGCCGTTGGATCCCTCGCCTTAAGGAGATTGCGTTCGCAGGCTCGGGAGAGCTGATCAACGAGCATGCCGCGATGGTCTTGGCAGAGACGCAATCCGACAATTTGGATTTTTCTGGATCCATCTTCACATTGGAGAGAGTCCATCAAAGCAACCCCGAAAGCACCGAAGTGCGGACACGGCTTGCGCAGGCGTACTATCAGGCTGGTGATCGCGGCCAGGCTTTGGACACACTCCAAGAGGCCATCGTTGCTCCTAATGCGACGACCCAGTCTGTACGTGACTGGGCAAGGCTAGCAGTGAATATGGGGAGAACACGGGAGGCAAGAAAGCTCTTCATGACGTTGGAAAAGCCCAAAGCCAAGTCGCCCGATGACTACATTTTGTTGATGCAGGCGCGGGTAATTCTGGGCATTAAGGAAGACGATGCAGACGCCATTGAACTGTTGCGCAATGACCTAGTCACGCCAGGACGCGCGTCACAGGTCTTCGCGCTTGGCGTTAACCGTAAGTCACCTAGGCGCGTTGATACCGTGCAGCGCGGTACGATCGTGGCCATTCACATCGAAAATCAGGTCGACGACGAATTTTACATCAGCAAGACCGGAGCACCGTCGCTGCCTGGCATTCGCTCGTTAGATCCCATCCACCATCCTTGGATCGAGCAGCTTATAGGCCAGCGATCCGGTGCCACCGTGACGCTTATCGGAGACCCGTTTGACGGGAAGGTTGCGGAGATTAGATCCATTCGTGGACCGTCCGAAATCCTGTATGCCGAGGCAATGCAGCAGATCGGCTTGAGCTCAAAGGAGCAAACGGGCGTTCAGCGCATCAGTGGAGATATCGAATTCCAACTGGCAGAAGCCAAGAGGATGCTAAGTGCGCGCCACCGGGCTGTGGAAGAACAGCTTGATCTCGCGAAGCAGGGAAACTTTCCAGCTGTGCTGATGGCAAAGCAGTTCCAAACAAGCCCTAGAGAGTTCATCTACAAGTCCAAGTTCTGGACACCGCATTCTCATTCTGGGACCACTCCCGATATTGAGGCTGACGAATGCACACTGAACGCATCCAACGGATGGATACTGGACGCAACGACCGTTCTTCTGCTTGCCACAATCGACGCCGAGGACTTTGCCGGCCGCCTATTCAAGCCACCCCGAATCACTAAGCTAGCGATCGCTCAACTTTGTGACTGGCGCGCCGAGGAGCGTGAACGACGTCGATCAGTCGGACATATGAATCTTGACGAGCAGGGCAACCTTTGCATCACAAGCAGAAGCGCCGCTGAGCGGGTTGCTCTGCTTGAGTTCTGGAAGAGAGTATCGAAGATCATTAGCCAGTGCAGAATTATCGACGTGCCGACAGTCCCGCTATCTTGTGAAGCAGCTCAGCTTCTGGATGCCTTGGGGCCAGAGACATTCGCCACCTTCCACGCCGCAAAGTTCCATGGCTTCACGTTGATTGCAGAAGAGCTCAGCCTCCGGGCTATCGCAACCGCTTCTACCGGAGTTCCATCCGCGGCATTGCACTCGCTGATCATCATGGCTTCTCGACACGGATGGATCACACTCAGGCAAGCCATGCTTTGGGTTTCTCGGCTCATTGAGCTCGGCTGGACATGGGTGGGCTTCCCAGCTGACTGGCTTTGGACCTGCATGAATCTTCCCGAAGATGAACGCTGGAGAGTGCTCGAGGTGATTTCGAGCCGAATTCAATTGGCCGATCCACGTACATCGGCAGTTGGGCTACTTGCATCCTTGACGATGCTAGATGCCGGCGTCATTCAGGTCGCGGATTCTTCGCGATACAGACAGCTCATATTGGCCAGCTTTCCAGCACTCGAGCAGTCCATTCGCTCGGGAATTGCCCGAGCATATAGGTCACAGGGACCCCGAACTCTAGAAGCCAAGAAGACAGCGAGGCTGCTTAGGGACTGGGCGGAGAACGACAGAGAATGAATGTTCAGTTCTTGCAAATCACTCTTCGTCCATCGTTACGCTGAAGGAAGCTTGCCCCTCCCTTGAGCCGCCTTGGCATGGGCTCAGCCAATGGCAATGCACTCGCCGCCCCCTCTCACTCTTGCCAATGGTGGGATGATCAATGGCCCAGGGATAAGCCGCTGGCTCGCCAAGGACATCCATTCGGCCCCGATAAGAACGGGTACGTCGCGGACGCGGCCCTCGCGCCTCATAGCGATTCTTCCGTTGAGGAAGGAGACGGTTTTGGTCGGTTCGCTCGTACCGCAGGGGCCACGAAAGCAACATGCTCCTCCTGACTGGACCAAGTGGCCGCCAAGGGATGGCCACCGCAAGGCGCAGACCAGCAAACCGAGCCAGTGGGCGAGCCAGACGAGATCTACGGCGATTGCGGTCGAAGCAAGAGGCTCGGATCGGCCGCGGACTTGTAGCAATCGTTTAGCAGCGCTGAAACGTCCGCATCAAGCTCCCTGAAGGCGTCAGACCTCGCTAAGCTCTCTTCATGCGCCCTCTGCATCACGATATAGGACGTGGTGAGCGTGGTCGAGTCACTCTATAGATCAGCTCAACCACGACGCCCGAGTCCCCCCAAGCTCATCGAACTTCGACTTGACGACAGGGATTTTACTAGCCACAGCCGAGCTCAGCTCACGCGCCGACATGGGCCGCGGCTCTACCCCCGATTGCACCCCCTTATGCGGGCGGATGCTCATGGACGACCGGGGGACAAAGAGGCACAAAAAAAACCCCGCGATTTCAGCGGGTTGACTGTGCACCGTGGAGATCTACGGATGCCAGTGGATCGGAAGATGGTGCCGCTTATCCGAATCGAACGGATGACCTACTGTTTACAAGACAGTTGCTCTACCAACTGAGCTAAAGCGGCAAGGTTGGATCACCGGCGGCAGCGCCGCGGTCCGGGGATTCTAGCGCAACCGCGCGCATTCCAGCGACCGGCTCTGCGCCGCGCCGCTGCGCTGCTGGGCCTGGGCCGGCTGCGTGCCCGCCGCCAGCTGGCCTTCCAGCCACCATTGGCCGACGTCGCCGCTGGCCACCAGGCGCGGCTGGAAGCCGGCGGCCTGCACCGCCGCCACGCGGCGCTCGGCGCCCTCGCGGTTGCGGTACTGGCCCAGCGCCACGGCGTTGATGTCCTCGCCCTGGCTGATGATGTAGTAGTCGCTCAGGCCGGCGGCGACGATGCGCTTCACCGTGGCCTGCGCTTCTTCCCGGTTGGCGGCGGCCGGCAGCAGCACGCGGTAGCGGGCACTGCCGCTGGCGGCGGGCTGTTCGCGCAGGCGCACCTGGCTGATGGCATTGCCGGCCTTGCCCTGCGCGGCGGTCGCGGCGGCGCGGTCGGCAAATGGTCCCAATGCGACACAGCGCGGCGGCTCCGGGGCGGCTGGCGGCGTCGCGGGCTTTTCCGCAACTGGTGCGGGCGCAGGTTTGACGGCTGCAGCAACGGCCACGGGTGCCGGTGCAGGTACGGCCTCAGCCACCTGCGGCTTGGCCAGCTCCGGCTTGGCCGGCACCGCAGGCGCGGGCGTCGCTGCCACGGCGGTCTTCTCGGCCGGTTCGCGCTCCATCAGCGGTGCGGTCGGGGCGGCAGCGGTGGCTTCGGCAGCGGCATTCGCATCATCCCCACCCGGCACCCAACGCAGCTCGGCCACGCCGGCAGGTTGCGGCGCGGGCGCAGGCGGTTGCGGTGCATCGCGCAGCAGCCACCAGCAGGCGACGCCAAGATTCAGGATGGCCAGTACGACGATCAGGGCACGGGTCAGCATGCGCGGATACTAGCCTGCGGGCTGGTGCACCGCCCAGCGGGCGAGGCCATCCAGCACCAGCGACGGGTGGTAGTCGGCGCCGGGCAGCAGCGGCATCAGCGCCGGTGCGCCACCACCGTGCACCAGCAGCGACGGTGCCACGCCCAGCAGCGCGTGCGCCTGCTGTGCGCTGCGTTCGATCAGCGCCACGGCCGCGCCATCGCAGCCGGAGGCCAGCGCGTCGGCGGTGTCGTTGGCGAATTCGCTGTAGTCGCCACCAGTGGCCGGCAGCTGCACCGCACGCGCGTGCAGTGCTTCGCGCATGGTGGTGGGCGATGCGGAGATACGGCCGCCGTGGTGCTGGCCCTCGGCGTCGAGCAGGTCAATGGTCAACGCGGTGCCCACGCCAACCACCAGCACCGGGCGCTGCGCCTTGGCGGCGGCCAGCAGGGCCAGGAAGCGATCAACACCGAACTTTTCCGGCTTGGCATAGGCAATGCGCACGCCCGCGCATTCGGCGCTGGTGCGCACCACGTGCACGTGTTCGAAGCGGCGCTGCAGCTGGTCCAGCATGGCGCTGGTCAGCGACGGTGCGGCCACGCTGGCGACGAACGCGGTGGTGCCGCTGGGCAGGCTGTGCGGTGGCTGCCCGGCCATGCCTTCAGCGCCATGCGCCCAGGCCTGCACGTCGCCGGCACGGTCACCCTGCAACGGCGCGAACTTGAAGCGCGAGTTGCCGAGGTCGAACAACCAATCGCTCATGCCGCCCTCACGCTGACTTCGCCGGCGTGCAGCAGGCGTTCCTGGCCATCGATGCGCACGCGCAGCGCGCCGTCATCGGCCAGGCCCAGTGCGGTGCCGTGCTGCCACTGCCCTTCCAGCTCCACGCGCACTTCGCGCCCGGCCAGCATGTCGAAGGCGGCGTAGCGCGGCAGGAACGGTGCGAGGCCTTCGCGATCGAATTCCTCCAGCGCCGGCAGCAGCCGCGTCAGCACCGCCGCAACGACCACGTTGCGATCCACCGGCTTGCCGGCCAGCGTGTCCAGATCCACCCACGGCTGGGTGATCTGCTCGGCGAACGCGGGCGGCATGTGCGTGTTGATGCCGATGCCGATCACTGCGCGCGCCGGGCCGGCGTATTCGCCACCGCCTTCGGCGAGCAGGCCGACCAGCTTGCGGCGGCCATCGACGATCAGGTCATTCGGCCACTTCAGCTGCGCCTGGGTGAAACCAAGGTCGTGCAGCGCTTCGGCCACGGCGATGCCGGCCACCAGGCTCAGCCCGGCCAGGCGGCCGAGGCCACCGGAATACAGGCGCAGCACCGACAGGTAGATGTGCGCGGCCAGCGGCGAGGCCCAGGTACGGCCACGACGGCCGCGGCCACCGGTCTGGCGTTCGGCCAAAAGGACGCTCACCCCGCGCTGGGGCGCGCTGCAACGCAGCAATTCGGCGTTGGTGGAGTCCACCGTCCAGGCCACCTGCAGGTCGTGCAGCAGCGGCAGAACCGCGGCAGGCAGGCCGGCGCGGATCGCGTCCGGGTCCAGCAGGTCGACCGGACGGGTCAGGCCATAGCCCTCGCCAGCACGGCCTTCCACGCCCACGCCGGCAGCCCTAAGTCCTTGAATGCGCTTCCAAATGGCCGCCCGGGTCTGGCCCAGCTCACGGGCCAGGGCGTCGCCGGACAGGCGACCGGCAGCGAGTTTGGCCAGCAATTGGCGATCGTCCACGGCAGCTTCCACGAAGTCAGGAAGGAATTATGCGGGAAAGCCGCCAGCGACGCCCGCCACGCTGGGTTCTGCGGGGGCTTCCAACGGGGCGCCGGGTTCGGGCTAGAATCGGGAACTCACCTTCCCTTAACGTGGATGTCGTCAATGCGCCGTTATGCCCATTGCCTGATCCTGCTGATGATGCCCTTCGCGGCGTCTGCAACGGCAGCGCTGGACGACAGCCGTGGGGCCTGCGTGTCCTCCAATGGCGATGCCGCTTCGCAGCGCGCACCCACTGCCAGCGCATCGGCCGCAAGCACCAAGGCGGCACCGGTACGCCCGGCCGCCAGCACGACTACCGGCGGCGGTGGCAGCGATGACGACATGCTGCCGCGCATCCGTGCACCGAAGTGGCACAGCTACCTGCCGGGAATGTTCCGCTGATCAAGTCGTTGCTGCAGTGGCTGCGGCCTGCGCCGCGGCCGATTGACGATGCGCTTTGGGATAACGCCTGCCGCCGCGCGGCCTGGTTGCACGGCCTGGACGACGCGCGTCGCGCGCGCCTGCGCGTGCTGGCCACGCGCTTCCTGCACGAGAAGACCATCACCCCCATCGGCGAGCTGCAGCTGCAGCCCGGCGATGGCGTGCTGCTGGCCGCGCTGTGCTGCCTGCCGCTGCTGGAGTTCGGCGAGGTGGGGCTGGAAGGCTGGTCGCAGCTGATCGTCTACCCCGATGCGTTCCGCGTGCACCGCAGCCACATGGATGCGGCCGGCGTGCTGCACGAATGGGATGACGAGCTGATTGGCGAGTCGTGGGACAGCGGTCCGTTGATCCTGTCCTGGGCCGATGTGCAGGCCGACCTGGCCGCGCCGCACGAGGGTTACTGCGTGGCGGTGCACGAGATGGTGCACAAGCTGGATGCGCTGGATGGCGCAATGGATGGCACGCCGCCGCTGCCACGGCAATGGCAGCGCGAGTGGGCCGGCATTTTCCAGCGTGCCTACGACGCGTTCTGTGCGCAGGTGGATGCGGGTGAGGAAACGCTGATCGATCCGTATGCGGCCGAGGCGCCGGAAGAGTTCTTCGCGGTGGCCAGCGAGTACCACTTCTCGGCACCGGATCTGCTGCAGCAGGCGTTGCCGGAGGTGGCCGCGCAGCTGCGGCGGTTCTATGGCGAGCCGCCGGCGTTCGAACAACGGTAGTGCCGGCCGCTGGCCGGCAAGCTCATGATCTTCGGTGGCATTGCCAGGTTGCCGGCCAGCGGCCGGCACTACCGGAACACCACGTGTTGTTGCGCCAGGCGATTCCCGGCGGACGGGAACGCGCGGTTTACGGCCCCGGCGGCAGGCGCACTTCGAAGCGGGCGCCGCCAAGTTCGCTGGAACGGCCGACGGCCAGTTCGCCGCGGTAATCCTTGATCAGGTCCTGCACGATCGACAGGCCGATGCCATGGCCCTGCACGCGCTCGTCGCCGCGCACGCCACGCTGCAGCACCTTGCCGATGTCGTCCGGGGCGATGCCCGGGCCATCGTCGTCCACCGCCAGCAGCAGGCCGGCGCGACGCGCGTTCGGTGCCGGCAGCGGCTGCGCGGTCAGCAGCACGCGGCGGTTGGCCCACTTGAAGGCGTTTTCCAGCAGGTTGCCGAGCAGCTCCTGCAGGTCGCCCGGTTCACCGTGGAAGCGCGCGGCCGGGTCGATGTCGAACTCGCACAGCACGCCCTTGGAGGCGTAGACCTTCTCCAGGCCGCGCACGATTTCCTCGGCGTTGGATTCGATCGGCAGCGGGGCGGAGAACAGCTTGTGGCCCGACGACGCCGCGCGTGCCAGCTGGTACGAGACCAGGTTGTTCATGCGCTGCAGCTGCACGTCCAGTTCTTCGCGCAGCGCGCCATCACCGGCACCGCTGTCCATCTGCGTGCGCAGCACCGCGATCGGCGTCTTCAGGCTGTGCGCCAGGTCGGCCAGGGTGTTGCGCTGGCGCTCCAGGTTCTCGCGCTCACTCTCGATGAAGGCGTTGATGCTGTCGGTCAGCGGCTCCAGCTCGCGCGGGTGGCGCTCGCTCATGCGCGCGGTCTCACCACGCTGCACCTTGGTCAGCTCGGTAATGACCCGCCGCAGCGGGCGCAGGCTCCACTGCAGGATGACGGTCTGCAGCAGCAGCAGGATCAGGCCGATGCCACCGAGGTAGAACCAGACCCGGCTGCGGAACACGCGCAGCTGCGCGCCCAGCGCGCGCGAGTCTTCCATCACGTAGATGGTGTACGGGAATTCGGTGGCGGGGTCAGCGTCGGCATCCCACACCAGGCCCAGGCCATAGCGGTACACCGAGCCCTGGCTGCCGTCGATCTGGATCATCGGCAGCGGGCCTTCGAACACTTCCTGGCGCGGCGCCAGCAGGCCACCGCCGACGGTGGGCAGCATCGGGCCTTCGGCGGACATCGAATTGCCCTTGCCGTGCGGCATCACCACCTGCAGGTACAGGCCGCTGCCCGGAACGTCGAAGCGCGAATCCGGCGGCTGCTCGCGGATGTACAGCGAGCGGTCGCGGGTGAAGTCGATGCCGGCCGCGTAGGCGGTGGCGTAGTTCTTCAGGCGCTCACGCAGGTTCGCCTTCGCCGTGTCGGCGAAGGCGGCGTCGAGCGCGTAACCGGCCAGCGCCAGGAACGCGACCAGGCCCACGGACGCGGCGAACATCTGGCGCGCCTGCAGTGAGCGCGGCCGCCAGCGTCGGAAGAACCACAGACGGCCGGACATCGTGTTATCGCCAGGGTGAGCCGGCTCAGCCCTCGTTGCGCGGGATCGCGAAACGGTAGCCGCGACCACGCACGGTCTCGATCGGCTTCAGTTCGCCATCCGGGTCCAGCTTCTTGCGCAGGCGGCCGATGAACACTTCCAGCACGTTCGAGTCGCGGTCGAAGTCCTGCTGGTAGATGTGCTCGGTGAGGTCGGCCTTGGAGACCAGTTCACCGGCATGCATCATCAGGTACTCCAGCACCTTGTACTCGTAGCTGGTCAGGTCGACATTGCTGCCGGCCACGCTGACGGTCTGGGCGGCCAGATCCAGGGCGACCGGGCCGCATTCCAGGGTCGGCTTGCTCCAGCCGGCGGCGCGGCGCAGCAGCGCGTTGACGCGGGCCAGCAGCTCTTCGACGTGGAACGGCTTGACCAGGTAATCGTCGGCGCCCTGCTTCAGGCCCTCGACCTTGTCCTGCCAGCTCGAACGCGCGGTCAGGATCAGCACCGGGAACTTCTTGCCTTCGTCACGCAGGGCCTTGATCAGCTCCATGCCCGACATCTTGGGCAGGCCGAGGTCGATGATGCCGACATCGAACGGGACTTCGCGCCCCATGTAGAGGCCTTCCTCGCCGTCCTGCGCAGCATCGACGGCAAAGCCTTCGCGCTTGAGCCGGGCTGCCAGGGTCTCACGCAGCGGGGCTTCGTCTTCGACCAGAAGGATACGCATGAACTCTCCCTAGTGTCCTGGGTGTGGCCCGGAGGCCTGTGGGGTACGGGTTGATAGCGACAACTATCCCTGTTCAGGGGTTATCGCCGCGTAGTGATGACATATCCGACCGCGGCGTGCGCGGCTGTGAACGCGACGGGGCGGGGTCGTCCATGTAGCGGACCCGGCCCCGGTCGTCCATGTATTTCACCCGGTTGATGTCACGACCATCGAACGGCACGCGCTCGGCACCGAGGATGTGGCCGCCGGTGGTGCGCTGCACGCGGCGCACGGCATCGGACAGCGAACGCTCGTCGCCACGGTTGCCGCGCTCGCCCCGCTCCATCATCTCCGCCCGCCCCTGGTCGCCGCGCGGCGGCTGTTGCGCCAGCGCCGAAGACAACGGCGCAGCCGCCAGCAGCACGCAGGTGGCCAGGGCAATGCGGCGGTGGAAGGGAGCGGAAGACATCGATGCGATCCTAGCCGAGCTCGGCGATTCGTTCAAAAGTCGTAAATCCGGGTGCCGGGTTCGGGACCCGGCGCTTTACAAATCCTTTGCAAATTCTTGGTTTGGGGCAGTGAATCCGGTCTGAACTTTTCCGGTCCCACCGCTGCGTTGTTCAGCTAAGTGAACATTCGGGACGAATCGCCGCCCCTTGTCAAGTCAGGAATGTGACTTCGGTCACGCTGCGACGCGATCCGCATCGCGTTCGGTGACCGCCAGCGCCTGCTCGACCAGGCTCCAGTCGGCGCCCGGGCGGTGTGCGCCCTCGCTCAGCACCTGGCGGAATGCGCGGCCACCGGGCTGGCCATGGAACAGGCCGAGCAGGTGGCGGGTGATGTGCTTCAACGCCAGGCCTTCGCCCAGGCGCGCTTCCACATAGGGGCGCAGCGCGCGCAGCAGGTCGCCACGGGCCTGCAGCGGGGCGCCGGTGTGCAGCGCCTCCAGCTGATGCAGCAGATAGGGGTCGTGGTAGGCCGCGCGGCCCAGCATCACGCCGTCGACGTGCGCGGCCTGCGCCTGCACCGCCTCGAGGCTGGCCAGGCCACCGTTGAGCACCACCGGCAGCGCCGGGCGCTCCTGCTTCAGGCGGTAGGCCCAGTCGTACTTCAGCGGCGGAACCTCGCGGTTCTCCTTCGGCGACAGGCCCTTCAGCCACGCGTTGCGGGCGTGCACCACGACCATGGCGGCACCTGCGGCGACCTGGCGGTCGACGAAGGCGGCGAACACCGCGTAATCGTTGTCTTCGTCCACGCCCAGGCGGCACTTCACCGTGACCGGGATATCCACCGCATCGACCATCGCCGCCACGCACTCGGCCACCAGTACCGGCTCGCGCATCAGGCAGGCGCCGAAACGCCCGGCCTGCACGCGGTCGGACGGGCAGCCGCAGTTGAGATTGACCTCGTCGTAGCCCCACTCGGCGGCAATGCGCGCGGCCTGCGCCAGCAGCGCTGAATCACTGCCGCCCAGCTGCAGCGCCAGCGGCTGTTCGCTGCGGTCGAAGCCGAGCAGGCGCTCGCGGTCGCCGTGGATGACCGCGTTGGCGTGCACCATCTCCGTGTACAGGCGTGCGCCCGGCGCCAGCACGCGATGGAACACGCGGCAATGGCGATCGGTCCAGTCCATCATCGGGGCAACGGACAGGCGCAGGGAATCGGCGTAACGGGCGGTGGCGGACGTCATCGGGGCGTTGATCGTGGAGTCTGGCATTGCCAGTGAGATCAATAGTTTACACCGGGTGGCTGAATGGCGGCGGGGAGCGCTACGCAGACACGCCAGGCTTTGACGCAGTTGCCAATTGAACGATGTATCCTTGTGGATACGATTCATGGCGATCCTCCAGGCAAGAGAGACGTTCGCGCGCTGGCTGTGCGTTACGCACGAGGCGCCATTCCCAGGACTCTCCCCATGAGCAAGCTGAAGACGATTCCCTTCGATCCCGCAGACTATCTGGAAGATGACGTCGCAATCGCCACCTATCTGAGCGAGGCCTTGGCAGCAGGTGATGCGGGCCACTTCCAGGAGGCACTCGGAACAGTGGCGCGCGCTCGTGGCATGAGCGGTGTTGCCGAGGTCTCCGGCCTTGGACGCGAAAGCCTGTACAAGGCGCTGCGCCCCGGTGCACACCCACGCTTCGACACCGTGCAGCGGGTACTGTCAGCGCTCGGGGTGCATCTCATCGTGCGAGCCGACAAGCAACCCGCAGGCACCGCCTGATCGCTGCCGCTGGCCCGCCGGGCATGGCCCGGCGCTACCACCCTGCCCGATCAATGCCCGCCGCGCGCGCCGCCCACCTGCTCGATGAGGGTCTGGCTGGCGGCATTGAGGCCCACCACCGTTACCTTGGCGCCATGCGCGGCCAGTTTTTCCTGAGCGCGTTCCAGCGCGGCCACGGCGGTCAGGTCCCAGAGGTGGGCATCGCGCAGATCGATCTGCACCTTCGGCGCCACATGCTGATAGTCAAACGCCGCACCCAGCTGGCCGCCCGAAGCGAAGAACAGCTGGCCACGCACGCGGTAGACCTGCGTGTCACCGGCATCTTCGCGCTGCACGTCCAGCATGCGGCCAACCTTGCGGGCGAAGAACAGCGCCGACAGCAGCACGCCGCTGAGCACCCCCTTTGCCAGGTCGTGGGTGGCCACGGTGACCACCACGGTCAGCAGCATGACAGCGGAGGAACTGCGCGGATGCGTGCGCAGGTCGCGCAGCGAGCACCAGCTGAAGGTGCCGATGCTGACCATGATCATCACCGCCACCAGCGCCGCCATTGGAATCTGCCGCACCAGTTCGCTGCCGTACACCACCAGCACCAGCAACACCACGCCGGCCACCAGGCAGGACAGGCGCCCGCGGCCGCCGGAGGTCACGTTGATGACCGACTGGCCGATCATCGCGCAGCCGGCCATGCCGCCGAGGAAGCCGGTGACCGTGTTGGCCACGCCCTGGCCGACGCATTCGCGGTTGCGCTCGCTGGGCGTTTCGGTGATGTCTTCGACGATCTGCAGGGTCATCATCGATTCGAGCAGGCCGACCACCGCCAGCGTGGCTGACACCGGCAGCAGAATGCGCAACGTTTCCCAGGTGAGCGGAACATCCGGCAGCAGGAAGTGCGGCAGGCTGTCAGGCAGCTGGCCCATGTCGCCCACGCTGCGCACGTCCACGCCGAAGCCGATCACCACGGCGGTGAGCACCACGATGGCCACCAGCGGCGAGGGAACTGCACGGGTAATGCGCGGCAGCAGGTAGATGATCGCCAGTGCGGCGGCGCACAGCACGTACACGGTGGGACCGCGGCCGATCAGCTCGGGCATCTGTGCCAGGAAGATCAGGATGGCCAGTGCGTTGACGAAGCCGGTGATGACCGAGCGCGAGACGAAGCGCATCAGCGATCCGAGCTTGAACACCCCGGCCAGCACCTGCAGCAGGCCGGCCAGGATGCTTGCCGCGAACAGGTACTGCAGGCCGTGGTCCTTGACCAGGTCCACCATCACCAGCGCCATGGCGCCGGTGGCAGCGGAGATCATGCCCGGGCGGCCACCGGCGATGGCGGTGATCACCGCGATCGAGAACGCGGCATACAGGCCGACCTTGGGGTCGACGCCGGCGATGAGCGAGAAGGCGATGGCCTCGGGAATCAGGGCCAGGGCGACGACGATGCCCGACAGCAGGTCGCCACGGATGTTGCCGAGCCATTGCTGGCGCAGGGGGTAGGACGTTTGCATGGGAAAACTCCGCGCACACGCGGGCATGGCCACGTGGCGCTGCAGTGGAAAGACACGGGTTCCTGAGCCGGGCGGGCCGGCTGCCGATGTGCGGCAAGGGTCAGGGTGGCGTGATCACTGCAGGGCGGGGTCGATGCGTGGGAGGGGCGCAGTCTACGCCACTGGGACCATCGGGGACAGCATCGTCGCCTTCGACGGCAGCGCAGCATGGCTCCGCTCTACAATCCAGGCATGGCCGCCGACCGACCGCATTTCTTCGACCCCGCCACCGAACAGGGCGTGCTGCGCCTGTCGATTGCCGGTGCACTGCTGCTGGCAATGGCCGCGGTGGTGTTCGGCCTGTTGGCCAATTCCTCGTTGATCATCTTCGACGGCATCTACGGCCTGATCGACGTGGTCATGACCTGGCTGTCGCTGCTGGTCGCGCGGCTGATCGCACTGTCCACCAACACCGATGCGCTGCAATCGCGGCTCAACCAGCGTTTCACCATGGGCTTCTGGCACCTGGAGCCGATCGTGCTGGGGGTCAGCGGCACGCTGATGATCGGCGCGGCGCTGTATGCGCTGGTCAATGCGGTGGATGCGCTGATGTCCGGTGGCCGCCACATCGCGCTGGGGCCGGCGATCATCTTTGCCGGCCTGTCACTGGTGGCCGAGAGCGCATTGGGCTGGTTCGTGCTGCGCGCCAATCGCCGCATCGGATCGGAGTTCATCGCGCTGGATGCAAAGAACTGGGTGGTGGCGGCGAGCATGTCGGCCTGCTACATGGTGGCCTTCCTCGGTGGCGTGCTGGTGCAGGGCACGACGTGGGCCTGGGTCGGCCCTTACATCGACCCGGCCATCCTGGCCTTCGTCTGTGTGCTGGTGATGATCGCGCCGCTGGGTACCGTGCGCCGGGCGCTGGCCGGCATCCTGCTGGTCACCCCGCCGGAACTGCAGGCGCACGTGGATGCGGTGGCCCGCGCGATCGTGGCGAAGCATGGCTTCGTCGAGCACCGCAGCTACGTGGCACAGGTGGGCCGTGGCGAGCAGATCGAGCTGTTCTTCGTGGTGCCGGAAAACGACCCGCCACGGCCGCTGGTGGAATGGGACCAGCTGCGTGACGAGATCGGCGACGCGCTGGGCGAGCCCTCGCCGGACCGCTGGCTGACCATCATGTTCACCACCGACCGCGAGTGGACGCTCTAGGCCGGCAGGACGATCGATCAAATTTTGCGGACGAGCTGTCACCCAGCGTCCTTGGAAACCGGGCAAAGTAGGCTCCAACGCAACACCACCCACCGACCAGGAGCATCCCGATGTCCATCGAAAAGGTTCTGTACACCGCCCAGGCCACCTCCACCGGCGGCCGCGAAGGCCGTTCCGTCTCGTCCGACAACGTGCTGGACATCCAGCTGTCGACCCCGCGCGAGCTGGGCGGCGCCGGCGGCCCGGGCACCAACCCGGAGCAGCTGTTCGCGGCCGGCTATTCGGCCTGCTTCCTGGGCGCGCTGAAGTTCGTGGCCGGCCAGGCCAAGGTCGCGCTGCCGGCCGACACCACGGTCACCGGCAAGGTGGGCATCGGCCAGATCCCGACCGGTTTCGGCATCGAGGCCGAGCTGACCATCAACGTGCCGGGCGTGCCGCGCGAGCAGGTGGAAGAACTGGTGCAGAAGGCGCACATCGTCTGCCCGTACTCCAACGCCACCCGCGGCAACATCGACGTGACGCTGGTCGTTGCCTGATGTGGTGATGCCGGCCAGCGGCCGGCACCAGCCACGCCAAGGAAAAAAAATGGGCGGATGCCGGTCGAAACCGGGCATCCGCCCATCCCACCTTCGTTGTCCCCTAGGGGGCATGAGGTTGCCGGCCAGCGGCCGGCACTACCAGGTCACTTCTCGCTCGTAATGAGCTGCACGACGCTGGAGAAATCCAGCTTGCCGCGGCCGGCCTGGTGATTCATCGAGTACAGGTTGCGGGCCACTTCGCCCAGCGGGATCGAGGCGCCGACACTCATCGCCGCTTCCACCGCCAGGCCCATGTCCTTCAGCATCAGGTCGCTGCCGAAGCCGCCGCTGTAGCCACGCGAGGCCGGCGCATTCTCCAGCACGCCCGGCCACGGGTTGCACACTTCGGTGGCCCAGCTGCGGCCGGTGCTGACCGCCATCATCTGCGACAGCACCTTCGGGTCCAGCCCATGCGCCACGCCGAGGGCGATGGCTTCGCCGGTGACCGCCATGATCACGCCCAGCGCCATGTTGTTGCACAGCTTGGCGACCTGGCCGGCACCGCTGGCGCCAACGTGGAAGATGTTCTTGCCCATCGCCTGCAGCACCGGGCGCGCGCGTTCCAGCGCGTCCTCTTCGCCGCCGACGATGAAGGTCAGGGTGCCGGCCTGGGCACCGGCGGTACCGCCGGACACCGGCGCGTCGATCATCTGCAGGCCACGCGCGGCAGCGGCTTCAGACACCTTGCGGGCACTGGCCGGGGCAATGGTGCTGCAGTCGATGACCAGCGCACCGGCCGGGATGGCGGCGAGGATGCCGTCGTCGCCCAGGTACACGCCTTCGACGTGACGGCTGGCCGGCAGCATCGAGATCACCACCTCGGCATCGGCCAGGGTGTCACGCGCGGTGGACGCGGCGCTGGCACCGGCATCGACAGCGGCCTGCACCGCGGCCGGAACCAGATCAAACACGCGCACGCTGTGGCCGTTCTTGACCAGATTGGCGGCCATCGGGCCACCCATGTTGCCCAACCCGATGAATGCAATGCGGCTCATGCAAGGCTCCTTTCAGCAAGGGGAGTACCCAGGTCGGCCAGCGGATGCGCGGCATCGGCCCAGGGGGAAGCAAAGAAAGTGTCGGCCCACGTGGTGGTGGCTTCGGCCAGCGCGGCCGGTTTCCACTGCGGGTTGCGGTCCTTGTCGATCAGCAGGGCGCGGATGCCTTCGGCAAAATCGCCGTGGGCGGCGCAATGCAGCGCGGTGATGTATTCCAGCCGGTAGACGCTGGCCAGGTCCTGGCCGGCGCTGCGGCGCTGCAGTTCGAACGCCAACCGCGCCGAACCGGGTGCACCGGCGGCGAGGGTCTTCTGTGCCGCCTGCAACCACGCATCGTCGGTCTGCAGGCTGCTGATCCGGTCAATGATGGCGGACAGGTCATCGCCTTCGCACAGCGCGTCGACCTGCGCCGCGTGGGCCAGCAGCGGGCCGGTAACGGCGTCGCTGGCATGCGATTGCAGCAGCTGGCTCAGGCGCTCGTGGTTGTGCGCGGCATCGCCCGACCAGGCCACCTGCAGCAGCGCATCGAACACCGCGCTGCGGCGTTCTTCGGCCACGTGCACGTCGGCCAGGCCGGCGTAGATGGCATCGCCCGGATTCAGCAGCGCGCCGGTCAGGGCCAGGAACAGGCCACCCTTGCCCGGTACGCGCGGCAGCAGCCAGCTGCCACCCACATCGGGGAACAGGCCCACGGTGATTTCCGGGAACGCCAGCTTGGAGCGCTCGCTGACCACGCGGTGGCTGGCGCCGGACATCAGGCCGATGCCGCCGCCCATCACGATGCCATGGCCCCAGCACAGGATCGGCTTGGCGTAGGTGTGGATGAGGTAGTCGACGCGGTACTCGACGTCGAAGAACTCGGCGGCGTAGTCGTTCTCGCGGATGTCGCGGCGGCCAGCGTCGCGGAAGGCGACCATGCTCTTGTACAGGCTGTGCAGGTCACCGCCGGCACAGAACGCCTTCTCGCCAGCGCCCTGCACCACCACCACGGCGATGCCGTCGTCGTCGGCCCAGGCATTGAGCTGCTTCAGCAGCAGGTGCGCCATCGGCAGCGAGAAACCGTTGAGCGTACGCGGCGCATTGAGCGTGGCGATGCCGATGCGCGTGCCGTTGCCGGCCACGCGCTCTTCGAACAGCACCGGTGCTTCATCGGCAACGGTGTCGGTGCTCATGCGTTCTTCCACTGCGCGGCGCGCTTTTCCAGGAACGCGGTCACGCCCTCGACCTGGTCGGCGGTGTCGAACAGGTCGACGAAGGCTTCGCGCTCGGCCACCAGTGCCGAGGCATGGGTGCCGCTGCGGGTGGACTGCACCAGGGTCTTGCAGGCGGCGATGCTGGTCGGGCTCTGCTTGCCGGCCTTGTTCGCCCACTCCAGTGCCAGCGCCTTGGCCTCGCCCTTGCCGACCTTTTCTTCGGCCAGGCCAATGCGCAGTGCGGTGTCGGCGTTGATGCGCTCGCCCAGCAGGATCATGCGCTTGGCCCAACCCTCACCGACCAGGCGCGGCAGGTTCTGGGTGCCGCCGGCGCACGGCAGCAGGCCGACGGTGGCCTCCGGCAGCGCGACCTGGGCGTGCTCTTCGATGATGCGCAGGTCGCAGGCCAGCGCGCATTCCAGGCCGCCGCCCATGGCATAGCCGTTGATGGCGGCGATCGACACGCCACGGAACCCGGACAGCGCTTCGAAGGCTTCACCGAAACGGCGTGCGGCTTCGCGTGCGGCGGCCTTGTCGCCCGAGGCAAACTGGTTGAGATCGGCGCCGGCGGAGAAGAACTTCTCGCCGTCGCCGGTGATCACCAGCGCGTAGATCTCGCGGTCCGCGTTGAGCGCGCCCACCAGGTCGCGCAGCGCCGACAGGCTGTGTACGGTCCAGGTATGCGCGGGCGGGTTGTGCAGGGTGACCACGGCGGTGTGGCCATCCACCTCGACCTTCAGGCCCACATGCTCCTGGGTACGCCAATCCTTCATCGCAGTTCCTCTTCGGTGTTGAGCAGGTGGCGGGCAACGATCACCCGCATGATCTCGTTGGTGCCTTCCAGGATCTGGTGCACGCGGCAGTCACGCAGCAGGCGCTCGATCGGGTATTCGCGGATGTAGCCGTAGCCACCGTGGATCTGCAGCGCTTCGTTGCAGACGTTGAAACCGGCATCGGTGGCGAAACGCTTGGCCATCGCGCACCACACGTTGGCATCGCCGGCACCGGCATCGAGCTTGCGCGCGGCGGTGTGCACCATCTGCCGTGCGGCGACCAGTTCGATGGCCATGTCGGCCAGCTTGAACTGCAGCGCCTGGAACTCGGCCAGCGCCTTGCCGAACTGGCGGCGCTCGCCCATGTAGCGGCGTGCGGCATCCAGCGCGCCCTGCGCCGCACCCAGCGAGCAGGCGGCGATGTTGATGCGGCCACCGTCCAGCCCCTTCATCGCCAGCTTGAAGCCGCCACCTTCCTCTCCCAGAAGGTGGCTGACCGGCACGCGGACGTTTTCAAAGGTGATGCCACGGGTGGGCTGGCTGTTCCAGCCCATCTTCTCTTCCTTGCGGCCGAAGCTGACGCCCGGCAGGTCGGCCGGCACCGCGATCGCGCTGACACCACCGGCACCGGCACCGCCAGTACGCGCCATCACCACCAGCAGCTCGGTGGCACCGGCGCCGGAGATGAAGGCCTTGGAGCCGTTCAGCACGAAGTGGTCGCCATCGCGCACAGCGGTGGTCTTCAGCGAGGCCGCGTCGGAACCGGCACCCGGTTCGGTCAGGCAGTAGGAGGCCAGCTTGAGGCCGGCGGCCAGATCCTGGCCCCATGCATCGCGCAGTGCCGGCTGGCCCCACTTGGACACCATCCACGAGGCCATGTTGTGGATGCTGATGTACGCTGCGGTCGACGGATCGACGTTGGCGAGCTCCTCGATGACGACGGCGGCGTCCAGTCGGCTCAGGCCGCTGCCGCCCACTTCCGGGTCCATGTACAGGCCGCAGAAGCCCAGTTCACCGGCCTTGGCGATCGCCTCGCGCGGAAAGATGCCCTCCGCATCCCATCGCGCGGCGTGCGGCGCCAGTTCGGCCTGTGCGAAGTCGCGCGCCGCCTCGCGGTACGCCTGCTGCGCTTCTTCCAGTTCCGTCGTCATCGAGTGGCTCATGGCTGCTCCTGCGGTTACTTCAGGCTGATCGTGGTGTTGACGCCGTGGCTCAGCGTTTCGTCATCGAACCAGCGCGCGGTGACCGTCTTGGTCTGGGTGTAGAACAGCACCACCTGCTTGCCGTAGGGGCCCAGATCGCCCAGCTTGGAGGCGCGCGAACCAGTGAACGAGAACAGCGGCACCGGCACCGGGATCGGCACGTTGATGCCGACCTGGCCGACGTCGATGTCTTCCTGGAACCTGCGCGCGGCGGCGCCGGACTGGGTGAACAGGGCGGTGCCGTTGCCGTTCGGGTTGCTGTTGACCATGGCGATGGCCTCGTCCAGCGTTTCCGCTTCGAGGATGACCAGCACCGGCCCGAAGATCTCTTCCTGGTAGATGCGCATGTCGGTGGTGACACCGGCAAAGATGGTCGGGCCGACGAAGTTGCCCTTCTCGAAGCCATCCACCTGCGGGTTGCGGCCGTCGAGCACCAGCTTGGCGCCCTGCTCCACGCCCGAGGCGATCAGGCCTTCCACGCGCTCGCGGGCGCTGCAGGAAATGACCGGGCCGACATCGGTGCCGGACACGGTGCCGCCGCTGACCTTCAGGGTCTGGGCCTTGGTGACCAGATCCTGCACCCAGCCGCGGGCCTCACCGACCAGCACCAGGGTGGAGGCGGCCATGCAACGCTGGCCGGCGGCACCGAAGGCGGCGCCGACCATCGCATTGAGGGTCTGTTCCTTGTTGGCGTCCGGCAGCACCACGGCGTGGTTCTTGGCGCCCATCATGCACTGCACGCGCTTGCCGGCCAGCGAGGCGCGGTTGTAGACGTGGGTGCCGACGCGGGTGGAACCGACGAACGACACGGCCTTGATGTCCGGGTGGTCGCAGATCGCGTTGACCACTTCCTCGCCGCCGTGGACGACGTTCAGCACGCCCTTCGGAATGCCCGCTTCCAGCGCAAGCTCGACCAGGCGCATGGTCACCATCGGGTCCTGCTCGGACGGCTTGAGGATGAAGGTGTTGCCCGTTGCAATCGCCATCGGGAACATCCACAGCGGGATCATCGCCGGGAAGTTGAACGGGGTGATGCCGGCGCACACGCCCAGCGGCTGCATGATCGTGTAGGTGTCCACGCCATTGGCCACGTTGTTGGCCAGTTCGCCCAGCTGCAGGTTGCCGATGGCAGCGGCATGCTCGACCACTTCCAGGCCACGGAACACATCGCCTTCGGCGTCGGGCAGGGTCTTGCCCTGTTCGGCGGTGAGGATGTGGGCCAGCTCGCTCATGTTCTCGCGGATCAGCTGCTGGTACTTCAGGAAGATGCGCGCGCGGGTGCCGATCGGGGTCTTGCGCCAGGTCTTGAAGGCTTCCTTGGCGGCGGCCACGGCCGCGTCCACTTCACCGGTGGTGGCGAACGGCACCTGGGCCAGCACGTCCTGGGTGGCCGGATTGATCACGTCCTGCCAGTGGGAGGTGGCCGATTCAACGAACTGGCCATCGATCAGCATGCGGATACGGGGCGCTGCAACAGTCATGACGACAATCCCACGGGGTGCGAAAGATGCTTGGCATTATTCACAGCACCCACCTCGATTTCCGGGCTGAATCCGCTTAATCTGGCCAACACGCCAGAAGATTCATGTTAATTCTGTGAATTATTCAGCCCCTCAGCGACAACTCGGCCTGCGCCTGCTGCGCCTGCGTGAACAGCGCGGCTACAGCCAGGTAGACCTGGCACGGGCGCTGGGGCTGTCGGCCAGCTACCTGAACCAGATCGAGCGCAACAAGCGCCCGCTGACCCCGGCCGTACAGAAAAAGCTGGGCGAGGTACTGGGCGACGTTTCCGCGCTGTTCGACGACGATGAGCCCGCCGCGCTGCAGGAAGCGCTGGGCGAAACCCTGCGCGACCTGGGCCTGGCCGAGGTGAGCGCGACCGAGCTGCGGGCCCTGGCCGGCAACCTGCCGCAGGTCAGCCGCGCGCTGCTGGACCTGCACCGCCGCCACCTGGCCCTGCGCGAGCATGCCGCCGCGCTGGAGTTCCAGCTGGGCGAGCCCGAGGCCGGCAGCACCCTGCCCGCCGGCGACCAGGTGCGCGAGTTCTTCAACCGCATGCACAACCACATCCCCGAGCTGGACGAACTGGCCGAGCGGCTGTTCGCCGAGTGGGGGCTGTCACCCGGGCACGTGGCGCCGCGCCTGCGCCAGCTGCTGGCCGATCGCCACGGCGTGCTGGTGGAAGTGGCCGCGTTGCAGGCCGGGCGCGAGAAGCGCCAGTTCGATGCCGGGGCGCGCCGGTTGTGGCTGCCGGATTACCTGGAGCCGGGGCAGCAGGCGTTCCAGATGGCCGCCGAGCTGGCACTGCACGGTTACCTGCCGCAGATCGATGCGGTGATCGCGCGCGCGGGCTTCCACGACGAAGCGCGCATCGCGCAGGCGCGGATTGGTTTGTCGAATTACTTCGCCGGTGCGCTGGTGATGCCGTACATGCGCTTCCTGCGTGCGGCCGAGGCCAGCAGCTACGACATCGAACTGCTGGCGCACCAGTTCGGCGTAGGCTTCGAGGCGGTGTGCCATCGCTTGAGCACGCTGGCGCGGCGCAGTGCGCCCGGCTTGCCGTTCTTCTTCATCCGGGTGGACCGTGCGGGCAATGTGTCCAAGCGGCATTCGGCTACCGATTTCCATTTCTCGCAGGTGGGCGGCTCGTGCCCGCTGTGGATCGTCTACGAGGCGTTCAACCAGCCAGGGCGCATCCTCACCCAGACCGCACGCATGCCCGATGGCCGCCGACATTTCTGGCTGGCACGGCAGGTCAGCAGCGGGCCGGTGGGCCATGGCCAACCGCGCAAGACGTTCGCGGTGGCGCTGGGCTGCGACCTGCAGCATGCGGAGCGGCTGGTGTATTCGCTGGGGCTGGATGTGCAGAGCCCGGGCAACTCGGTGTCGATCGGCCCGGGGTGCCGGGTGTGCCCGCGCGAGGACTGCATGCAGCGCGCGTTCGCGCAGTTGCCGGGAAGGTAGGGTTATTCGGCAGGGCTGCGCCCTGCACCTGCCGAGGCCGAGGCCGAAGCAACTGCAACGGCAAAAGCTTGCATTCCGTGGGATGGCGGGGTGGGTCCGGTGGCGGGGGACGCCGTAAACCCGTCCTTGGGGGCTTGGCCGCGGCATCCATGCCGCGGACACCCCCGCCACCGGACCCACCCCGCCTTCGACAGTTCTCTGCGATCTGTCTGGATGGCATGACCTGCTCCTGGTGGGTGTCGACCTTGGTCGACACGGTAGATCCACGCATGGCGTGGATCTACTAAACCATTCGTGCGTAGGCTGCATCCCAATCGGGATGCCCATCCCTGGAGATGACCATGCCCCTGTTGCGTTCCTGTGTGGCTCTGCTGCTCGCTGCCTTTGCTGCGCCGGCATGGGCGACCTTTTCCATCGTGGCCTGCAACGAGGCCGGTGACTGCGGCGTGGCGGTGGCTACGCACAATCTGGCAGTCGGTGGCGTGGGCGTGCCGTGGGCGCAGGCCAGGGTGGGGGCCGTTGCCAGCCAGTTCGAGACCAATCCAACCTACGGCTCAAAGGGCCTGACGCTGCTCGGCAAGGGCCGCACGCCTGCGCAGGTGCTCAAGCAGCTGCTGAATGAAGACGGCGATTTCGATGGCACCACGCTTGCCGAGCGCCAGGTGGGACTGGTCAGCGCGCGTGGTGGCAATGCCCAGTACACGGGCGCCACCGCGCAGCAGGCAGCGTGGGCTGGCGCGCAGGGTGAGGGCATGCTGAGTGTTCAGGGCAATGGCTTGGCCGGGCCCGAGGTGCTGGCGGCCATGCAACGCAGCTTCGAAGAATCACGCGGTGCGTTGGCAGCGCGCCTGCTGGCGGCGCTGGAAGCCGGTCAGGCCGCGGGCGGTCAGCGCAGCGGGCAGTGGTCGGCGGCGCTGCTGGTACGCACGCCCGGCGGTGACTGGCAGGACACCGATCTGCGCGTGGATGCCGATCCGCGCGCCGTGGCAAGGCTCCGCGAGCTGTACGACATGCGACTGTCCAACGACGCCATCATCCGTGCCGAGCAACGCTGGGAAAAGGGCGATGTGGCCGCTGCACGTGCGGCGCTGGCCACCGCGTTGTCACTGGCGCACGGCTGGGACCGCACCTGGGCGCGCGCCGCGCGCCTGGCCATGCGCCAAGGCGATGCAGCGCTCGCCCGCGAATACCTGGCTGGCCTGCGTACGCTCAATCCGGGATGGGTGAAACAGGAACTGGCGCTGCCGTTGTATGCGCCGTTGCAGGGTGATGCGGTGGTGGAGGCGTGGCGTTGAGGCACCGCAGGGGGCAGATCGTGCCGACCAAGGTCGGCACCCACCAGAACCGTTCAATCGGCTGCGGCGAAGATCAATAGATCGGCGTCACCTTCATCTGTGGCAGCGGGCGCGGTGCGCCGTCGGTAAGGTCGGGGCCGAGGTCGTCCCAGCTGCGGCCCTGTTCCACCATCAAGCCCCACAGCTGCTGCGAAGCCTGCCGCTTGTCTTCCGAGCCCAGCTTGTACGACGGCGGTGCCGGCTGGCCACTGGCGACCATCGAATAGGCCGCGCGGTAGGCCAGCACCTGCTGCGCCGGGTCATCGGTGCGCGCCACTTCCAGCGTGTAGCGCTGGTAGGCCGAGGCCAGGTTGCGCCAGCGGATCCAGTAGTGGTTGTCGAACGAGAACGAACAGAAGCGTGCACCGGCCAGGCTGCCCTTGTCGGCGATGCGGGTGAGCACCTCCTGCGGCATGTCCAGGTTCATGCCACCCTCGTCGCCCTGCAGGCTGACGTGCACGATGCGATCGCGGTAGCCCGGTGCGCGCGCCTGCAGCAGGTCGCGCCAGTTCTGCATGGTTGCCACCACCGCGAACAGGAAGCGGCCCAGTTCGGCCGCCGCCAGCGGCGTGGCGATCGACTGGTAGGTGCGCTGCCAGCCGTGGCGGTTCTCGGTGGGCAGGAACACCGCATGCTCCAGCGCCTGGCGGCCGCTGCTGCCATGGCTCACATCCTCGGCATGCTGCGGATAGACCAGGTTGATGGCGAAGGTCGGCCAGCGTGGCAACGCCGCATCGAACAGGTGGATCGGGAAGTTGCTGCTGATGCCGCCATCGGAGAACCAGCAGATGCGGAAAGCGGTGATGACCGGACCGCAGGTCTGCCCGGCGCTGGTGAGCCCTTCCATGCTGTCGGCCACGTTGTGCTCCGCATCGGCCGCCGGTGCGGTCGGTTCGCAGCGGCGTTCGCGGCGCGAGGGCTCATGCAGCGGTACCGCGCTGATCAGCAGCGGGAAACTCAGGCTCATCCGCGTGGCCACCAGCACCGGCAGCTGCGGGCCCTGCGGCAGGTGGTAGTACTGGCGCCCCTCCACCTCCAGCGGCGGGCCGGCCTGCTGTACCAGCCACTGCACCACGCTGGCCGGGAACAGCTGCTCGAACTCCTCGCGCAGGAACCAGAACTGCGCGCCGCCCAGCGGCAGCGTGCGTGGCTCGTTGTGCGACACGCAGGTGGTGATCATCTGCAGGCTGATCGCATGCGGGCTGGCCGGCTCGCCGGGGTAGCGCGGCGCGTCGTGCAGGTCGGCGAAGGTCAACGGAGCATCCAGCGGCTTGCCGGCCAGCTGCTGCAGGCACGCGTGCAGCCATTCGGTGAGGGCGGGCTTGCGCGCATCGCGGCCGAGCCCACTGCACAAGCCCAGCAGGTTGCGCCGCGCCACCCGCGCCACCCGCAGCGCGGCACCGGCCACGCCGGCCCCGTAGGCACACAGCAGCGACGGCAGCAGGGTGGCCGCCACCCCGCTCCAGCCGCCGCCCCACCAGCCCAGGCCGAGCAGCAGCGCCAGCGACACCAGCACCTCCAGCGGCGCGATCTCGAATACGGCCACCGCCAGGCACAGCAGCTTGTGCGGCAGGCGGGCGCTGCCGGTCAGCACCACCAGCAGCCGGTAGGCCGCGCGTGCCCCCCGCGCCGGCTGGAACAGGCTGTAGATGAAGCCGCGCCGCGACAGCTGGGCCGACACCGCCGACAGCCCGCCATAACCGGCGTCGCCGGGCAGGTGTTCGCCCGCCTGCTGGCGGCGGTCGCCACACGCCGCCGCGGCCGCCACCGCAGCGGCGATGGCGCCGGCCGAAGTGCCGCCAATGCTCTTGAACCGATACTCGCGGGCCAGCGCCAGTACCGCATTGGGGTACACGATGCCGCTGGTGATGCCGCCCTTCATGACCAGATCGCAGTACTTGTCCGCCACGAACCACCTCCCGTCTGCCGGTGTCCAGTATGGCAAGAGGCGCTCTCACAGCCTGAGAAGTGGGCCACAGCACTGCACGGCCCTGGGCCCTTGACCATCGCGGCCAACGGGTCCACCGTGCACACGCCGAAGGTACCCCTGCCGTGGCCTGTATGGCGGCAGGGGTTTAAACGGGAATCCGGTGAAGGCGCCTGGCGCGCCCATTCCGGAGCTGCCCCGCAGCGGTGAATGGAAACGAATCCTGCCAACAGCACTGGGCTCGCGCCTGGGAAGCGGCGGGTAGTAGGTGGGTTGCGGCCCGTGTCCATCAGCCCGAATACCGGCCCCGGCCGGGGGACACGACCGTCCCCTGACTCGACCTGGACTCTCCGCGGGGAGGGTGCCGGGGCCGTCGTTGTCCTGCGCGTGCAGGCGGCGCGGCCGCGCGCGTCCTTTCCCCGGTAGCTGCCCAGATCCGCTTCCCACGCGCTGATGCATGGGCCACCGCCGTTGCCGGCGGTCCATGCGGTACCTCACGATGACCGAGCTCCAACGCCCCACCCTGACCCTGCCGGCCGACGGCAAGCGCCTGCTGCTGCACTCGTGCTGCGCGCCCTGCTCCGGCGAAGTGATGGAGGCGATCACCGCCTCCGGGATCGACTACGCGATCTTCTTCTACAACCCCAACATCCATCCGGTGAAGGAATACGAGCTGCGCAAGCAGGAGAACATCCGCTTCGCCGAGCAGCACGACATCCCCTTCATCGACTGCGACTACGACACCGACAACTGGTTCAGCCGCGCGCGCGGCATGGAGAACGAGCCCGAGCGCGGCATCCGCTGCACGATGTGCTTCGACATGCGTTTCGAGCGCACCGCGCTGTACGCGCATGAACATGGCTACGACACCATCAGTTCGTCGCTGGGCATCTCGCGCTGGAAGAACATGGCGCAGATCAACGACTGCGGCATCCGCGCCGCCTCGCGCTATGAAGGCCTGCAGTACTGGGATTACAACTGGCGCAAGGGCGGCGGTGCCAGCCGCATGATCGAGATCAGCAAGCGCGAGCAGTTCTACCAGCAGGAATACTGCGGCTGCGTGTACTCGCTGCGCGATGCCAACCGCCACCGCCGCGAGAACGGCCGCGAGCGGATCAAGATCGGCCTGCTGTACTACGGGCAGGACGCTGAGACGCCGCAGGGCGATTGACGTGTGGGCATGGGGCGGCCACGCTGGTCGCCCCTTCCGTTGTGCCGGACCTGCCATGACCGCCCTGCCCGCCGATGTCGCCCTGCTGGTGATCGACCTGCAGCCGGACTTCATGCCGGGTGGCGCGCTGGCCTGCGACCAGGGCGATGCGCTGGTGGCACCGATTGCCGCGCTGCTGGCGCAGCGCCACTACCGTACGGTGGTGGCCACCCAGGACTGGCATCCGGCCGACCACGCCTCGTTCGCCAGCCAGCACCCCGGCAAGCGTCCGTTCGAGACCATCCTGCTGCATGCACAGCCTCAGACCCTGTGGCCTGACCACTGCGTGCAGGGCAGCGCCGGCGCCGCCCTGCACCCGGGCGTGGACTGGACGGTGGCCGACCTGATCCTGCGCAAGGGCACGCGGCAACAGGTGGATTCGTACAGCGCCTTCCGCGAGAACCACGGCCCTGACGGCGAACGACCGCCAACCGGCCTGGCCGGCTGGCTGCACGAGCGCCGCATCCGCGAAGTGCATGTGTGCGGCCTGGCCCGCGACTACTGCGTGCTGTGGAGCGCGCAGGATGCCGTGAAGTCCGGTTTCAAGGTGAAGTTCCTGTGGGACCTGACCCGGCCGGTGACCGATGCCAACGACGCGATGGTGCGCGAGGCGCTGGGCAAGGCCGGGATCGCGGTCGCCTGACCGACAACGGTAGTGCCGGGCCATGCCCGGTGGACGCGGGATGGTTGGTTACCGGAACACGACCGTGCGGTGCCCGTTGAGCAGGATGCGGTGCTCGACATGCCGGCGCACGGCACGCGCCAACACCAGCGATTCGGTGTCACTGCCCAGCCGCACCAGCTCACGCGGTGCCATGGCATGGTCCACGCGCGCGACGTCCTGTTCGATGATCGGGCCTTCGTCCAGATCCTCGGTGACGTAGTGCGCGGTGGCGCCGATGATCTTGACCCCGCGCGCGTGTGCCTGGTGATACGGCTGCGCGCCCTTGAAGCTGGGCAGGAAGCTGTGGTGGATATTGATCGCGCGGCCAGCCAGGGCGCGGCACAGCGTGGGCGAGAGAATCTGCATGTAGCGCGCCAGTACCACCAGGTCGATGCGTTCGCGCTCGACCAGATCGATGATCTGCTGTTCCTGCACTGCACGCGTGTCCGCGTTCACCGGCAGGTGGTGGAACGGCACCTGGTAGGACGCGGCCAGCGGCGCGAAGTCGGCGTGGTTGGACGCCACCGCGGCGATATCCACTTTCAACTGCCCGCTGTGGGCGCGGAACAGCAGGTCGTTCAGGCAGTGCCCCTGTTTGCTGACCAGCACCAGCAGGCGCGCGCGGCGACGGCCATCATGCAGCTGCCAGTCCATGCCGTAATCGGCAGCCAGCGCGGCCATCGCGGCATGCACCGTGTCCAGCGGCAGGCTGGCGTCGCGGTCGAAGTGCACGCGCAGGAAGAAGCGGCCGCTTTCCTCATCGCCGAACTGCTGGGCATCGAGGATGTTGCAGCCGTGGTCGAACAACAGGCCGGACACGCGGTAGACGATGCCGGTACGGTCGGGGCAGGACAGGGTGAGGATGGAATCGGGGCGCATCGCCCGAGTGTAGGGCAGCGCCCGGCCCGACGGATCGATGGTCACCGTTGCAACCGAACGGCTTGGTTCAGTCCCAAGCGATACTTGGGCTTCCGCATGGCAAGCTGGTCGGTCATGAACCTGTTGCAACTGATCCGCAGCTTCACCCGCACCGCAGAGACCGGCAGCATTGCCGCTGCGGCCCGCACGCTTGGCATCAGCGCCACCGCCGTCGGCCAGAACATCAACCGGCTGGAGGCGCACCTGGGCGTACGGCTGCTGAACCGGAGCACGCGCCAGCTGGCACTCAGCGAGGCCGGTGCGCTGTACCTGGCGCAGGTACGCCATATCGAAGCCGACCTGGCGCGCGCGCAGTCGATGGTCACTGCCGGTGACATCGAACCGGCCGGGCCACTGCGCATCGCCAGCAGCAGCGCCTTCGGCCGCCACGTGCTTGCGCCGTTGCTGCCCTCGCTGCAGCAACGCTACCCGCAGCTGCAGCTGGAGCTGCGCCTGAGTGATCGCGCCGTGCAGCATGGGCCGGAAGCGGTGGATGCCAGCATCCGCATCGGTGCGCAGCTGGAAGATGGCGTGGTCGCGCGTCAGCTGGCACGCATTCCGTTCGTGTTCTGCGCCGCGCCGGCCTACCTGAAAGCGCACGGCACGCCGCAGCAACCCTCGGAACTGGGCAGTCATCGCGGCCTGCTGCACCGCTTCCCCACCGACGGCCGGCCGCTGCGCTGGTGCCTGCTGAAAGACGGCCAGCGCGTGGACGCGGCGTTGCCGCCGAGCATGGTCTGCGATGACATCGATGCGCTGGCCGAGCTGGCTGCCGCGGGTGCAGGCATCACCCGGCTGGCGGCGTTCGTGGCTGAGCCATACCTGCGCGACGGCCGCCTGCAGGCAGTGTTCGGCGCCGACACCGCGTGGCGGCCGGAACCGATGGAGGTCTATTTCTGCGTCAGCGACCGCCGCGACTTCACCGCCAAGATCCGCGCGCTGTTCGAGCACCTGCAGGCCGGCATGGCGCCGGCCTGGCGGGTGTGAACCTCAGCGTGCCTTGAATACGCCGCGCGCATCACGCGGCTCGCAGCGCAGGTACTGCGGTGCCGGTTCCACGCTGTCGCGCAGCGCGGCGGCGGCATGCCACGGCCAACGCGGGTCGTACAGGATGCCGCGCGCCAGTGCCACCGCATCGGCGTGGCGATGGCGCAGGATCGATTCGGCCTGCTCGGGCTCGGTGATCATGCCTACCGCGATGACCGGCATGCGCACCTTGGCCTTGATAGCGGCTGCGAACGGCACCTGGTAACCCGGGCCGACGGTGATCTTCTGGCGTTCGTCGAGGCCGCCGCTGGAGACGTGCAGGAAGTTGCAGCCACGCGCGTCCATCACCTGCGCCAGCGCCTCGCTCTGCACCAGGTCCCAGCCGCCGTCGACCCAGTCGCTGGCGGAAATGCGCACGCCCACGGCGACCTTGTCCGATACCGCCGCACGCACCGCGTCGAATACTTCCACCAGCAGCCGCAGGCGGTTCGGCAGCGAGCCGCCGTAGCCATCGGTGCGGCGGTTGCTCAGCGGCGACAGGAACTGGTGCAGCAGGTAGCCGTGTGCGGCGTGCAGTTCGATCAGCTCGAAACCGAGGCGCTCGGCGCGCACCGCGCTGGCAGCAAAGGCGGCGATGACCTCGGCGATGCCGGCCTCGTCCAGTTCCTGCGGTGCCGGATCGGCGGCGTGGAACGGCAGCGGCGACGGCGCCACCGTGGCCCAGCCACGTGCATCGTCGGCCGGCAGCTGACCACCGCCGTCCCACGGTCGCCTCACCGAGGCCTTGCGGCCGGCATGGCCCAGCTGGATGCCCAGCGGCATCGGCGACCAGCGGCGGACGCTGGTCAGCACCTGCGCCAGCGCCGCCTCGGTGCCGTCATCCCACAGGCCCAGGTCGGCCCAGCTGATGCGACCGCGCGGCTCGACCGCGGTGGCTTCCAGGATCAGCAGGCCGGCGCCGGACTGCGCCAGGTTGCCCAGGTGCATGGCGTGCCAGTCGCTGGCGCGGCCATCTTCGGCGGAGTACTGGCACATCGGCGCGATCACGATGCGGTTGGACAGGGTCAGGGGGCCGAACGAGATCGGCGAAAACAGCTGGGTCACGGGGGTGCGGGGGGACAGGCGGATGGGGGGGACGTATTGCACCGCCGCACGGCCTGCGAATCAACCGTCTGGATGGATCGCTGTTTCGCGGTGGGCGCGCAACCGAGCGTGGGCTCGGCTCAGGGCGAAGCCCACGCCGCCAGCGCCTCGGCGCAGTCGCGCTCGTCCTTGAACTGCAGCAGGTCGTCGGCGCGGGTGCGGCCACGGTTCAGCGCCGCCACCGGCAACCCCGCCCTGGCCGCAGCCTGCACGAAGCGGAAGCCGGAATAGACCATCAGCGACGAGCCGACCACCAGCACCGCATCGGCCTGCTGCAGGTGCTCGTGCACGGCGGCCACGCGCTCGCGCGGCACGTTTTCGCCGAAGAACACCACGTCCGGCTTCAGAAGGCCGCCACAGTGCGGGCACTCCGGCACCACGAACGCGGAGAAATCCGTTTCCAGGTCGGCGTCGCCATCGGGTGCGATGCCGGCCTCCAGCGCATCCCAGCCGGGGTTGGCCTCGCGCAGGCGCTGCTGGAACTCCTCGCGGGCGCTGCGGCGCTCGCAGCCCATGCAGCGCACCAGATCCAGCCGTCCGTGCAGGTCGATCACGTTCTGGCTGCCGGCGCGCTGGTGCAGGCCATCCACGTTCTGGGTCAGCAGCACCTGCAGCTTGCCGCGGCTTTCCAGCGCGGCCAGTGCCTGGTGGGTGCCATTGGGCCGGGCCAGGCCGAAGCGCGGCCAGCCCAGCAGGCTGCGTGCCCAGTAGCGCTGGCGGGTGGCCGCCTCGCCCATGAAGGCCTGGTAGGTCACCGGCGGCGTGCGCTTCCACTGGCCGTCGCTATCGCGGTAATCGGGAATGCCCGAGGCGGTGCTGCAACCGGCGCCGGTCAGCACGAACAGGCGCTGGGCGCGGTCGATGAAGTCGGTCAGCGGCGGGGTCATGGCTGCCAGATGGGGGCGCGCACGCGCCCCCGCAAGCGCCGGTTCAGCCGGCAGGCTCAGGCCACCGGCAGCGGCGGCACCGCGATCGGGTGGCCTTCCTCGTCCAGCGCGATCATCACGAAGTGGCCGCGCGTGCACAGCTTGCGCTCGCCGCTGTGCAGGTCTTCGGCCACCAGTTCGACCTCGACCTTCATCGAGCTGCGGCCGACTTCGACGATGCGGCCGATGGTCTCCACCATCTGGCCGATGCGGATCGGCAGCTTGAAATCGACCTGGTCGCTGCGCGCGGTCACCACGGTGCGGCGCGAGTAGCGGGCGGCGGCCAGGAAGGCGGCCTTGTCCATCCACGCCAGCGCCTGGCCACCGAACAGGGTGCCCAGATGGTTGGTGTGGTTGGGGAAGACGATTTCGGCCATGCGCACTTCGATGGGCGGCACGGTCTCGGGGATCGGGGTCATGGCGGTGCTTCGCTGTGGGGTGCCGCGATTTTAAGCCAGGCCCCGTGCAGGCGGCGCTACACTGCGCCACGCCCCCTGCCAGGACCGCCCATGCCTGCGACCTCCGATCTGCTGGCCTTCGCCCTCATCTCGCTGGGCATGGTGCTCACGCCCGGGCCGAACATGATCTACCTGGTTTCGCGCTCGATCTGCCAGGGCCGCCGCGCCGGCCTGATCTCGCTGGGCGGGGTGGCGCTGGGCTTCGTGTTCTACATGCTGTGCGCGGCGCTGGGCATCACCGCCCTGCTGATGACCGTGCCACTGGCCTATGACGCGCTGCGCATCGGTGGCGCGCTGTACCTGCTGTACCTGGCCTGGCAGGCGCTCAAGCCGGGCGGCCGCTCGCCATTCGCGGTGCGCGACCTGCCGCCGGACGGTCCACGCAGGCTGTTCGCGATGGGCTTTCTGACCAACCTGTTGAACCCGAAGATCGCGGTGATGTACCTGTCCCTGCTGCCGCAGTTCCTGCACCCGGAAGGCCACGGCAGCGTGCTGGTGCAGTCGCTGGTGCTGGGCTTCACCCAGATTGCGGTCAGCGTCAGCGTCAACGCGGTGATCGCGGTGATGGCCGGCAGCATCGCCGGCTTCCTGGCCGCGCGCCCGACCTGGCAGGCGGTGCAGCGCTGGCTGATGGGCACGGTGCTGGCGGGGCTGGCGGTGCGTATGGCGGTGGAAGGGCGGCGGTAAGACATCTGGTTGCGCCGGGCCGCGCCCGGCGAGCACGCAGCGCGGCGGATGGATTCCGCCGGGCGTGGCCCGGCGCTACCCTCAGTGCACGGTCGGTCCGGCGACCAGTCGTTCCACGGTTACCGCGCAGCGGCGGCCGTTGATGGCCAGGCACAGCGGCCAGGCGCAGCAGCAGGTGGTTGAGTTCGTGCGCGTTCGTCGGATCGGTACTGATGGTGGTTCGTCCACTATGGACCAGGCCACCTTTAACGGTGGCGGACTCATCAGCCAGTGGGTCCTTGTACGGGATTGCTGTCCCGGCTGCTGGTTCGCCAGGCCGGCGCATTGCGTCGTAATCCACCATCGATGCGCATTGCGGCAATGCCCCGTCAGGTAGCGCCGGGCCACGCCCGGCGAGCACGCCGTGAGGCCGATGTTTCCGCCACTCCGGTTGGATTCCGCCGGGCGTGGCCCGGCGCTACCTTCAGAGTGGGCACACTGCGCAGCGCCGCTTCCTGTGACCGGCGTCGTTGACGCATGCCGTGCGCGCCGCGAACACTTCCAGGTCCCTGCTGCCATTGCGGTTGTCCATGTCCGAACACGATTGTTTTGTCTTTCCTGCAGCACCACACCTGCCGGGGCCAGACCTGCAGGCGCTGGAAAAGTGGATGCTGCAGGCAGGCCTCCTGCTTCCACCCGTAGCAGCCCAGGTGCCGTTCCACGCCCTGCACGTGTTGAGCTATGCCATTGCCCAAGGTACCGGTGCCAGCGGCTGGCTACACGACCCGGCGTGGCGGTGCGCGGCTGACGTGGTGGCCAGCCACATCCGCTCGGGGAATCTGCCGACCGGTTTGCAGGTGGATTGCCACGGAAGCGTGGAGGCGTGCGTGCAGCACCTGCGCGCGCACGGCATTGCGCTGGACCCCGCGCTGCTGTTCGACAATCACGCGCAGTGCGCGTGGTACAGCCCGCGTTACCGGGCCGGCCCGGGCATGCGCGCGCTCTACCCCGACGGCGACCTTGACGACCTGAGCATCCGCCTGTTCCAGGTGCACGCTGAGGAGCCGCCGTTCGTGGTGGCGGGGGAAGGGACGGTGCCGCCGCGTGTGCCGGGCGAACATGAGGACCGCGAAGACTTCCCCCCATTTGGAAACTATGCCGATTTCATCGGCGCAGCCTACGAGGACATCAACGTACAGTGGAGCCCACCCGGCACCGATGCGCGTTACCGCATCCTGGATCTGGACTGGTACGCAGGCCTGGGTATCGGCTGGCATTTCATCCAGTTCGAAGGCGGCACGGGCGACGACATGGTGGCTTTCATCCAGGCCATCAGTGACCAGTGCGGCCAGCGCATGCAGGTGGCGCACCGCCACTTGTGAGTGTTTCGACGCATGACGTTGCGCGATCAGAAGTTCGTGTCGAAGGCGATGTTGCAGAGTCGAGCTTGCTCGACTGCCGTTCGCGCAGAGCAGTCGAGCAAGCTCGACTCTACAGAAACGAAAAACCCCGGCGTTGGCCGGGGTTTCCGTTACGACAGGCCTGACCGGTTCGATCAGAAGTTCATGTCGAAGGCGACTTCGCCCTGCACGCCGACCTGGTAGGCCGAGACGCGGCGTTCGAAGAAGTTGGTCAGCTCCTGCACGTCCTGCAGTTCCATGAACGGCAGCGGGTTGCGCACGTTGTACTTCTTTTCCATGCCCAGCTTGGCGAAGTGCTGGTCGGCGCAGTGCTGCAGGTACTGGCGCATGTCGCGGGTCGAAATGCCGGCCACGCCGCCGGACAGCACGTCCTCGGCGAACTGCACTTCGCACTCGATGGCTTCGGCCAGCATGTCATAGACCTGCTGCTTCATTTCATCGTCGAACAGGTCCGGCTCTTCCTCGCGAACAACACGCACCGACTCGAACGCGAATTCCATGTGCGCGCTCTCGTCGCGGAACACCCAGTTGGTGCCCGAGGCCAGGCCCGGCAGCAGGCCGCGCGAACGGAAGTAGTACACGTAGGCGAACGCGGCAAAGAAGAACAGGCCTTCGATGCACGCAGCGAAGCAGATCTGGTTGAGCAGGAACTGGCGGCGCTCGGCACGGGTCTCGATGCGCTTCAGGTCCTGGATCGAGTCGATCCACTTGAAGCAGAAGTCGGCCTTCTTCTTGATCGAGTCGATGTTCTCCACCGCGGCGAACGCTTTGACGCGCTCTTCCGGGTCCGGCAGGTAGTTGTCGAGCAGGGTCAGGTAGAACTGCACGTGCAGCGCTTCTTCATACAGCTGGCGCGACAGGTACATGCGCGCTTCCGGCGCATTGAGGTGCTGGTACAGGTTCAGCACCAGGTTGTTGGACACGATCGAATCGCCGGTGGCGAAGAACGCGACCAGGCGGTGGATCAGGTGGCGCTCACCCGGCGACATCTTGCTGTGCAGGTCGGTGATGTCGATCTGGAAGTTGATCTCTTCCACCGTCCAGGTGTTCTTGATCGCGTTCCGGTACATGTCATAGAACTGCGGGTAGCGCATCGGGCGCAGGGTCAGTTCAAAACCGGGATCGAGCAGCATCTGCTTGGGCTTGTCGGCCATGGGTGTTTCCTTGTCTTCTCGGGTCAAAACGCCGGGCATGGCCCGGCGCTACCTTGGTGTTTTCTGCAGTCGAGCATGGCTCGACTCTACAAAGGGGTGTGCCGGCCAAAGGCCGGCACGGCCGCTTTTATTGGCAGGCTTCGCAGGCTTCCGGGTTTTCCAGCGAGCAGGCGATGGCTTCGTCCGGGCTGAACACCTTGGCCGGGGCCGCGCTGCTCACCGTGGTCTTGGCGATCTTGGTGGCCGGGCGCGAACGCAGGTAGTAGGTGGTCTTGATGCCCTGCTTCCAGGCGTACATGTACATGGAGGACATCGCGCCGATGTTCGGGCTTTCCATGAACAGGTTGAGCGAGGCCGACTGGTCGATGAAGGCGCCACGCTCGGCGGCCATGTCGATCAGCGAACGCATCGGCAGTTCCCACGCGGTGCGGTAGACCTCGCGCAGCGTCTCCGGAATCTGTGCCACGCCGGCGATGGAGCCTTCGGCCAGCTTGATGGCATCGCGCATGTCGGCGGTCCACAGGCCCAGCTTCTTCAGCTCGTTCACCAGGTAGCGGTTGACCTGCAGGAAGTCACCGGACAGGGTCTCGCGCTTGAACAGGTTGGACACCTGCGGCTCGACGCACTCGTAGCAGCCGGCGATCGAGGCGATGGTCGCGGTCGGGGCAATCGCGATCATCAGCGAGTTGCGCAGGCCGTGTTCCTTGATGCGGGCGCGCAGGGCATCCCAGCGTGCGGTGTCTTCCGGCACCACGTTCCAGGCGTCGAACTGCAGTTCGCCGCTGGCGGCACGGGTGTCGTTGAACGACGGGTGCTTGCCACGTTCCTGGGCCAGCTCGCAGGAGGTTTCCAGCGCGTGGAAGTAGATCGCTTCGGCGATCTTCTTCGACAGGGCGCGGGCTTCGGCGCTGTCGAACGGCAGGCGCTTGCGGAAGAACACGTCCTGCAGGCCCATGCAGCCCAGGCCGACCGGACGCCAGCGCAGGTTGGCGCGGCGGGCGGTTTCGATCGGGTAGAAGTTCAGGTCGATGACGCGGTCGAGCTGGCGCACGGCCAGGCGCACGGTCTCGGCCAGCTTCTCGAAGTCGAACTCGTTGTGCTCGTCGAAGTGGTTGCCCAGGTTGATCGAACCCAGGTTGCACACGGCGGTCTCATCGTTGGAAGTGACTTCCAGGATTTCGGTGCACAGGTTGGACAGGTGGATCACGTTGCCCGGACGCAGGGTCTGGTTGCTGGCGCGGTTGCACTTGTCCTTGAAGGTCATCCAGCCGTTGCCGGTCTCGGCCAGCGTACGCATCATGCGGGCGTACAGCTTGCGCGCGGAGATGGTGCGGTTGGCCTTGCCCTGCGCTTCGGCCTGCAGGTAGGCCTGCTCGAAGGCTTCGCCGAACAGGTCGGTGAACTCCGGCACCACGCGCGGATCGAACAGCGACCATTCCTGGTCGGCCTCGACGCGCTTCATGAACAGGTCCGGCACCCAGTTGGCCAGGTTCAGGTTGTGCGCACGGCGGGCTTCGTCACCGGTGTTGTCACGCAGCTCGAGGAAGTCCTCAACGTCGGCATGCCAGGTTTCCAGGTAGACGCAGGCCGCGCCCTTGCGCTTGCCGCCCTGGTTCACCGCGGCCACCGACGAATCCATGGTCTTCAGCCACGGCACGATGCCGTTGGAGTGGCCGTTGGTCGACTTGATCAGCGAACCACGCGAACGCACGCGGGTGTAGCTGACGCCGATGCCACCGGAGAACTTCGACAGCTGGGCGATGTCGCCGTACTTGGAATAGATCGACTCCAGCGAGTCCTGCGGCGAGTCCAGCAGGAAGCACGAGGACAGCTGCTCGTGGGTGGTGCCGGAGTTGAACAGGGTCGGGCTGGACGGCAGGTAGTCCAGGTTGCCCATGCGCTTGTACAGCGCCAGGGTCTCGGACACGTCCTCGCTCAGCGCACTGGCGATGCGCAGGAAGAACTGCTGCGGGGTCTCGATCACCTTGCGGGTGTGCGGGTGGCGCAGCAGGTAGCGGTCGTACAGGGTACGCAGGCCGAAGTAATCGAAGTTCAGGTCCAGCGCGCCGTCGATGGCGTCGTTGAGCTTGCGTGCGTTGGTCTGCACGAAGTTCAGCAGGCGGTCGTTGATCAGGCCGACTTCATGGCCACGGCTGACCGACTGCGAGAAGGCGTAGATTTCCTGGCCCGAGACTTCCTTGGCGATGTAGTTGGCCAGCAGGCGCGCCGCCAGGCGGCCGTACTCGGGCTCTTCACCGATCAGCAGGGCGGCGGTGCGGATGGACAGTTCGTCCAGCTCGCGGGTGGTGGCGCCGTTGTACAGGCCGGAAATGGTGCGGGTGGCCACGCGCATCGGATCGACGGCGTGCAGGCCTTCGGAGGAACGCTGCACCGCGCGCACGATCTTGTTCAGATCCACCAGTTCGGTGGTCCCGTTGCGCTTGGTCACACTCATCGCGTTGGCCGTCGGCGGCGACGTCAACAGGAATTCGCTTTCCTTCTCGATGGTGGCGCTGGATTCGGTGCTCACGGCGTGTGTCCTCTTGGCGTGATTGGGGGTGCTCGATGCATCGGGTGACGCAGCCCGGGACATGACAGCCCAGGATGGCAGGACGGCGTCGCAGGGGATGAGACCCTGCGCCTGCCACTGCCGTTGACGATCGCGGATGGGTGCTGCTGCCACCCCCTGGAATTGGGGTTGCTGCGACCGACGGCCACAAGATAGTGGGGGTAATGGGGGCCGTCAACGCCAAATGTAGTGAAATTCGGCAATCCCTTGCGCCGCAAGGATCGTGCCATCAGCGCCTCATCGGGACGCTTCAGACCTGCCGGATCGGGCTGCGCAGTCAAGCCCGAAACGCGTCATCGCGGTGGTACAACGCCGCGCAGAAACGGAACAATGACAGCTTCACATGACAGTGATGAAGCTGGCTAGGGACAACCCTGTGGATAGGTGGTGGGCAGCCGGTGGGAATGCGGTGGACGGGTGACTTCCGGCCGGTGACGCCCACGCGCTGGCAGCGGATGCTGGCCGCTCGCTTCCGGAAAAGGACGGTCCGATGCACCTGCGCCTGAATGCCCTGGCCCTGCTGGCCGCGCTGTTCATTCCCCCCGCGCTGGCCGCCGAGGGGCCGGACCTGCGTTCAGACCAGTGCGGCATCCATACCGACTACGACGTGCTGGTGGACAGCGGCGGCATCTGGCTGCGGCATGGCCCGCAGGCCCCGCATGAGGTGGTGTTCCACGACGGCGAACTGAGCCTGGACGGCACGATGGTGACGGTCAGCGCCGCCGACGCGGCCCGGCTGCGGCAGATGGAGGCTGGCGCCCGCCAGCTGATGCCGGCGGCCACCGCGCTGGCCCACGAGGTCTCCGGGGTCACCTTCGATGCGCTGGACGCCGCCTTCGAGGCCATCACCGGCAAGTCCCGCAACCGCCAGATGCGCGCGATGCGCGAGGAGACGCAGCGCTGGATCGACGCCAGCCTGGGCCGTGGCTACTGGGAACAGGAAACCTTCGGCGACGGTTTTGACGCGCACATCGACCAGATGGCCGAAACCATGGCCGCGTCGATGACCCGCAGCGTGCTGTGGCAGGTGTTCACCGGCCGCGCCGGCGCCATGGAGCGCCGTGCCGACCGCCTGGACGCAGAAGTCGACCGCCGCATGGAAGCGCGCAGCCAGCAGCTGGAGGCCAAGGCGATGGCGCTGTGCCCGCTGGTGCAGTCGCTGGCAGCGGCCCACGACGCGCTGGAGGTGCGCTTCCAGGGCCAGCCACTGCGGCTGCTGGAGCGCGGCGAAAGCATACGGGTGGAACACGGCAACGGTTCTGGCCTGCATGTGTCGGCCGGGCCGGATGAACGGCCGCGTGGCAACACCGTGGCGCCGACCCGGTAGACGCCTGCCGTGGTCGTGCCGGCCGCCGGCCGGCAATGCATTCACCTGCAAACCACCCTCAGGCCCGGTGCGGAGTGCCCAGGTATTCGGCGCTCTGCATCTCGATCAGGCGCGAGGCGGTGCGCTCGAACGCGCCCTGCAGGCGGGTACCGGTATACAGCTCGATCGGCGAAGTGCTGGCGGTGCAGACCAGGTTGACGTGGCGGTCGTACAGCTCGTCGATCAGGTTGACGAAGCGCCGCGCCGCATCTTCGTTCAGGCGATCGAAGGCGGGAA
The DNA here is from genome assembly GCF_001274595.1 of Stenotrophomonas maltophilia. Lineage (GTDB taxonomy): Bacteria > Pseudomonadota > Gammaproteobacteria > Xanthomonadales > Xanthomonadaceae > Stenotrophomonas > Stenotrophomonas forensis. Next base: position 255,447 of record NZ_CP011010.1, on the reverse strand, counting down.
TGCCGCCCAGCAGCACGGTGTTGAACTCGTGCGCGATCTCGATGTAATCCGACGGTCCGCGCGGGCCTTCGCAGAGTGCAGCGAAATCGAACCAGGCGATGCTCTTGCCGCGGCCGCGCACCGGAATCTTGCGGCCCTCGATCTCGATGTTGCCGGGCTTGGCCGGCTGCCCGCCGCTCAGCTCGTTCCAGCGCGTGGCCAGCCAGTCATCGCTGTCGGCCGCCAGCGGCGCGCGATATACCGGCGAACGGGTCAGCGCGCGCATCCGGTAATCCTCGGTGCCTTCGGCGTACAGCTCCACGCAGAAGCGCTGCAGCAGGCCGATGGCCGGCAGGAAGCTCTCGCGCTGCAGGCCGTTGAGGTACAGGTTCTCCACCGCCGTGTTGGAGGTGGTGACCAGGGTCACGCCCTCGGCGAACAGGCGTTCCAGCAACCGCGCCAGCAGCATGGCATCGCCGATGTCGGTGACGAAGAACTCGTCCAGCACCAGCACGCGCAGGTTGCTGCGCCATTCCTGGGCGATCTTCGCCAATGGGTCGCTCTGGCCCTGGTGCTCGCGCAGGCGCTCGTGGACGCTGCGCATGAAGCGGTGGAAGTGGGTGCGGTACTTCTGCTTGATCGGCAGCCCGTCGTAGAACAGGTCGACCAGGAAGGTCTTGCCACGGCCGACGCCGCCCCAGAAGTACAGGCCCTTGACCGGCTCGGGCTTCTTCCAGAACGAGGACAGGCGGTCCAGCCAGCCGTCTTCGGCGCTGTCGACCAGGCCCAGGTGGATGCGGTCCAGCTCGGCCAGCGCGGCGTGCTGGGCCGGGTCGTTCTGCCAGTCACCACGGGCGACCCCTTCGGCGTACCGCTGCGATGGGGTCAGCTCGGTTGCGCTCATGCCGCCGCGCCCAGCCAGTGCTTGACGCCGTGGGTCAGCGCGCCGCGCAGGTCGATCAGCTTGCGGTGGAAGAAATGGCTGGTCTCGGGCATGCGCACCAGTTCGTGCGGGAGATCCAGCGACGCCAGCCACTGGTAGACCGCCTGCGGGTCGACGATCTCGTCCTGCTCGCCCTGGATCACCAGCCAGCGCGCCGGCGGTGCGATGCCACCGAAGTCCCAGCGACCGGCCGGCGGCGCGATCGAGATCAGCGCTTCGGGCTGCAGCTCGGCGGTCGCCTTCAGCGACACGAACGCGCCGAAGCTGAAACCAGCCAGCCACAGGCGGTCATCGGGGCGCTGGCTGCGCACCCAGGCGGCGACCGCCTTCAGATCGTCCTGCTCGCCCACGCCGTGGTCGAACTCGCCAGCCGACGCGCCGACGCTGCGGAAGTTGAAGCGCACCGTGGTGATGCCCAGCTCTCGCAGGGTGTTGGCGGTCATGGTGACCACCTTGTTGTGCAGCGTGCCGCCCTCGGTGGACAGCGGATGGCAGACGATGGCGACGATCGGCTGCACCGGCACGTCGGCCTTGGGCAGGTCAACGACCACTTCCAGCGGGCCGGCCGGGCCGTCCAGTTCGAGGCAGGCGGTTTCGCCGGGGGCGACGGGGAACGAGGGCTTGTGCATGGCAACATGATACCGTCCCTCGCCCCTGCCCTGTGCCCGCCCCATGCTCTACCTGTCCTTGGCCGTGATCTGCAGCGTGCTGGTTTCGGTGTTGTTGAAGGTGGCCGGACGCCGCCAGCTGGATGTCGCGCAGATGGTCACCTGGAACTACCTGGTGGCGGCAACGCTCACCGCCGTGGTGCTGCAGCCGCCGCTGGATGCACTGCGCGCGCCGCATGCGCCGTGGCTCTCGCTGCTGGCGCTGGCGGTGGTGCTGCCATCGATCTTCCTGGTGCTGGGCCGCGCGGTGGCGGTGGCCGGCATCGTCCGCAGCGACGTGGCGCAACGGCTGTCGTTGCTGCTGTCATTGGCTGCCGCGTTCCTGTTCTTCGGCCAGACAGCGACGCCGTGGAAGCTGGCCGGTCTCGGCCTGGGCCTGCTGGCGATGGTGGCAATCAGCCTGCGTCCACGCGGCCCGGCGGTGGCGTCTTCGCCCGGCGGCTGGGGCTGGCTGCTGGGCGTATGGGCCGGGTTCGCGGTGGTGGACGTGCTGCTCAAGCAGGTTGCGTTGTCGGGTACGCCGTCGATGGCGGCAGTGCTGGCCAGCTTCAGCGTGGCCTTCGTGCTGATGCTGGCGCTGCAGCTGTGGCGGCATGTCAGTGGCCGCAACCGGCTGGCCTGGCGCAACCTCGGTGCGGGCGCGCTGCTGGGCCTGCTCAACGGCGGCAACATCCTGTTCTACGTGCATGCGCACCAGGCGATGCCGCAGAGCCCGGCCACCGTGTTCGCCGGCATGAACATCGGCGTGGTGGTGCTGGGTGCGCTGGTGGGCGTGTTCGCCTTCGGCGAGGCCACCACGAAGTGGAACCGCGCGGGGCTGGCGCTGGCGGTGCTGGCGATCGGGTTGATCGCCTGGGGCTGAGCGCGGGCGGCCTTGCCTTCGGTAGAGTCGAGCCATGCTCGACTGTCCTTGGAGAAGCAGTCGAGCATGGCTCGACTCTACAGAAAGCCGCCGGGCGTACCCCGGCGAACCTTATCTGTCGAAGCCCAGCAGCAGCGGGTCGTGGTCGGAGCTGCGCCACGGGCCCTGCACGTTGCGGCCCTGGTAGCCGCTGGCGTCCTGCTCGTCGGCGTTGCTGTGCCATTCGGCGGCACCACGCAGGCGCTTGGCCATGCCCGGGTTCAGCAGCGCGTGGTCGAGGCGGCCGGTGTAGCCGTTGTAGACGTAGCTGTAGGGGTGCTCGACCCTGGCCACCTTGAACGCGTCCTGCCAGCCCAGCTCATGCAGGGTGCGGATCGGGTCTTCCATGGCGTAGGCATTGAAATCGCCCAGCAGCACCGCGTCCCTGGCACCGGTACCGGTCGGGTCGGTCTGCAGCCAAGCGTGCAGCTGCTGTGCCGAGGTCACGCGGGTGGCGTTCCAGCACCCCTGGTTGTCGTTGCGGTCGGCATCGGCGCCGGCGGCATCGCGGCAGCCCTTCGACTTGAAGTGGTTGGCCACCACCACGAACGGCGCGCCATGCTTGCCCTGGAACGCCTGCGCCAGCGGCACGCGACTGTGTTCGACGAACGGGCCGCCGGTCAGCGTGGCGGGCTTTCCGACCGGCTGCAGGCGCGTGCCGCGGTAGATGATGCCGACCCGGATCGGGTTGTCGCCGGGGCCGCTGCCGGCATCGACGAAGCGCCAGTCGCCCTGCGCGCCGCGGTCGCGGTTGAGCGCATCGACCAGTTCGGCGATGGACGACTGCGGGCCGTAACCGTCGTTTTCCAGCTCCATCAGCGCCGCGACATCGGCACCGAGTGCATTGACCGTGGTCACCAGCTTGGCCACCTGCGCTTTGTGCTCGTCCAGCGTGCGCGCACCGCGCAGGGTCGGGAAGCCGCCGCCCTGGCCGTCACCGTTGAAGAAGTTCTCCAGGTTGAAGGCGGCCACGTGCAGGCTGCCCGGCACCGTCGGCACCGCCGGGCGCTTCAGTTCCGGCAGCTTCAGCACGCCTTCGACCTGCAGGCTGGGTCGACCCTGCGCATCCACCCGCACGATGCCTTCGACGTTGCGCAGCTGCATGCCGGTACGCAGCACCGGGTTGCCGGGCAGGTAGGCCACAGCGGCCGGGTCACGGGCGTCGCTGCCATCGTCCAACAGCAGGCGGCGACGCTGGTTGTCGGCCATCACCTGCTCGTAGCCGGCGGTACCCGGCGCGGCCACTTCGGTCGGCTGCCAGAGGCGGCCATCGAAGGCCACGGTGAGCTGGCCGAAGCGCTCCAGGCCGTCGGTGCCGGCCAGGGTCAACGGCGCGGCGATGCGCACGCGCTGTCCCTCCAGCGCACGCCAGTCGGCCGGGGCCGCAGTCAGCACCACGGTGGCGCTGCTACGCGCGGCAGGCGTCGCCGGGGCCGGTGCAGCCTGCGGCAGGGCCTGGGCGAAGGCGCTGGCCGGCAGCAGCAGGGTCAGTGCAAGGGCAAGGGAGCGGCGGCGCATCGACGGGCGATTCCAGGGAAGAGGGCGCACAGACTAACCCTGAAATGCGAAACCCCGCTTGCAGGCGGGGTTTCGACCTCGGTGGGCAAAGCCTGGGTAGTGCCGGCCGCTGGCCGGCAACCCCATGACCTTCGTGCGATGCGCGGTTGCCGGCCAGCGGCCGGCACTACCGGTTACTTCAGGTTGCCCAGCATCCAGTCCACGGTGGCGTGGATCTGTTCCTCGGTCAGCGCCGGGTTGCCGCCCTTGGGCGGCATGATGCCGCCGTCCGGGCCGGTGTAGCCCTCGATGGCGTGCTTGTAGAGGGTGTCCTTGCCCTGCGCGATGCGCTTGTCCCAGTGCGAGTGGTCCAGCGTCGGTGCCATGCCCACGCCGGTGGTGTGGCAGGCGGTGCAGAGGTTGTCGAAGATGACCTTGCCGTCCTTGGTGCCGCCGTAGGCGACCTGCGAGGCGGCCTTGGCCAGCGCGGCAGCCTTGGCCGCTGCCTGCGCGGCGGCGCCGGTGCTGCCGGCATAGACCGCGCCGGTGGGCGAAATGCGCTGCTCGGTGCGCTTGGCCGCGGTCGGCGACACCTCCGGCGGGATCCGGGTGTGGATATAGGCAGCAAGGAGGATGAGGCCGAGGGTGATGGTCGCCAGCAGCGCGATCACCATGGAGAAGCGTTTCAGGAACTCCAGATCGTAATTCCGCACTCTTCGTTACCCCTGGCTGATAGTCGTTGGACCACGGCTGAGCGACTGCGTGATGGACCGAGTATAGAACGCGCTTCGCGTGCGACAACAGGCTTCAGGGCTGGTGCGGCGCAACATGCGTGGCCGGCATCGCCATCTCACCGGAGACATCGTGCGGAAGCCGGCCAGCGGCCGGCTCTACCGGATTACCGGGCGCCGATCGCGCGCAGGCAGAAGCTGCAGATCGCATCCACCAGTGCATCCTCGTCGCGGTGCGCTTCGCGGCTGGGTGCGGTCGGGCCGACCATCGCCTCGGTGAAGGCGCCGACCAGGCAGGCGGCGGCCACGTGCGCGTCCTGCACCGGCAGCTCACCGGCTGCCACGCCCTCTTCCACCAGGCGCAGGAACACGTCACCAAAGGCGCGGCGGCCGCGCATGCGCTCGGCTTCCACGTCCGGGTCGACCGGCTCGACGATGAAGGCATGGGCCAGCCCCGGCCCGGCCAGGGCGCGGCGGACGAAGGCGGTGATCGCCAGGCGCAGGCGCTCGCTGGCCACCTCCGGGCCGCTGGCGATGCGCTCCATGATCGCGACCTCGTGGGCCACGGCGGCGTTGAGCACCTCCACGAACAGGTCGGCCTTGGACGGGAAGTGCCGGTAGATCAACCCGGTGGACACCCCCGCCTGGGTCGCCACGGCGGTTACCGGGGCGTTGCGCCAGCCGCCGGCCGCAACCAGCTCGCGGGTGGCCAGCAGGATCCGTTCCCGGGCCCCGGCCAGGCGTTCTTCCATCAGTGCAGAGCGTTTGTAGGCCATGTTTTGATTCTAGTTTCAATTTTTGAATTTGTGTTCACTTCTTTCCCGAACCCCGCTACGCTGGGGTCCATCGCCCGTGCGGGTGACGGTCCTGCCGACCGTCGCCCGCTCCCCCGCCGGGTGCGTCCATTCCCTGTAGTCCCGCCGTGGAGCCACCGCAATGCACGTGCCATCCCTGAACTTCGATCTTGGCGAAGATATCGACCTGCTGCGCCAGAGCGTGGCCCATTTTGCCGCCGCCGAGGTCGCGCCGCTGGCCGCCGAGGCCGATGCAACCAACCAGTTCCCGTTGGCACTATGGCCGAAGCTGGGCGAACAGGGCCTGCTGGGCCTGACCGTGGAAGAAGAATACGGCGGCACCGGCATGGGCTACCTGGCCCACGTGGTGGCGATGGAAGAAATCTCGCGCGCCTCCGGTGGCATCGGCCTGTCCTACGGCGCGCACTCCAACCTGTGCGTGAACCAGCTGCGCAAGAACGGCAGCGAAGAACAGAAGCAGCGCTTCCTGCCCGGCCTGTGCAACGGCAGTCTGGTCGGCGCGCTGGCGATGAGCGAGCCGGGTGCCGGTTCGGACGTGGTGTCGATGAAGCTGCGCGCCGACAAGCGTGGCGACCGCTACGTGCTCAACGGCAACAAGATGTGGATCACCAACGGCCCGGACGCCGACGTGCTGGTGGTCTATGCCAAGACCGACATCGAGGCCGGTGCCAAGGGCATCACCGCGTTCCTGGTCGAGAAGGGCATGAAGGGCTTCTGCACCGCGCAGAAGCTGGACAAGCTGGGCATGCGCTCCTCGCCCACCTGCGAGCTGGTGTTCCAGGACTGCGAGATTCCCGAAGAGAACGTGCTGGGCCAGGTCGGTGGCGGCGTGCGCGTGCTGATGTCCGGCCTGGACTACGAGCGCGTGGTCCTTTCCGGTGGCCCGCTGGGCCTGATGGCCGCGGCCATGGACGTGGTGATGCCGTACGTGCACGAGCGCCACCAGTTCGGCGAGCCGATCGGCAGCTTCCAGCTGATCCAGGCCAAGATCGCCGACATGTACGTGGGCCTGGGCGCCTGCCGCGCCTATGTCTATGCCGTGGCGCGCGCCTGCGACCAGGGCCGTACCACCCGCCAGGACGCCGCCGGTGCCATCCTGTACGCCGCCGAGAAGGCTACCTGGCTGACCGGCCAGGCGATCCAGATCCTGGGCGGCAACGGCTACATCAACGAGTACCCGACCGGCCGCTTGTGGCGCGACGCCAAGCTGTATGAAATCGGCGCCGGCACCTCGGAGATCCGCCGCATGCTGATCGGCCGCGAACTGTTCCAGCGCACCCTGTAAGGCCACCGCGATGACCGTCCTGAACAGCCAGCTGCAACCAGGCAGCGAAACGTTTGAAGCCAACCGCACGGCCATGCAGGCCGTGGTCGATGACCTGCATGCCACCCTCGCCCGCACCGCGCTGGGTGGCAACGAGGCCGCGCGTGCCAAGCACACCGCCCGCGGCAAGCTGCTGGTGCGCGACCGCATCGATGCTCTGCTCGACCCCGGCAGCGCCTTCCTGGAGATCGCGCCGCTGGCCGCGCACGGCATGTATGACGATGCCGTGCCCGCTGCCGGCGTGGTGGCCGGCATCGGCCGGGTCAGTGGCGTGGAATGCGTGATCGTGGCCAACGACGCCACGGTGAAGGGTGGCACCTACTACCCGGTGACGGTGAAGAAGCACCTGCGCGCGCAGGAGATCGCCGAGCAGAACCACCTGCCGTGCATCTACCTGGTCGATTCCGGTGGCGCCTTCCTGCCGCTGCAGGACGAAGTCTTTCCCGACCGCGACCATTTCGGCCGCATCTTCTACAACCAGGCCAACCTGTCGGCGCAGGGCATCCCGCAGATCGCCTGCGTGATGGGCAGCTGCACCGCCGGTGGCGCCTACGTGCCGGCGATGAGCGATGAGACGGTGATCGTGCGCGAACAGGGCACGATCTTCCTCGGCGGCCCGCCGCTGGTGAAGGCGGCCACTGGCGAAGTGGTGACCGCCGAGGAGCTGGGTGGTGCCGACGTGCATACGCGCATTTCCGGCGTGGCCGACCACATGGCCGACAACGATCTGCAGGCACTGGCCCGGGTGCGCGCGATCATCGCGCAGTTGAACTGGCGCAAGCCGGAACCGGCGATGGCGGTGCAGGCACCGGAAGAACCACTGCTGCCGGCACACGAGCTGTACGGCGTCATTCCCGCCGACACCCGCAAGCCTTACGACGTGCGCGAAGTGATCGCGCGGCTGGTCGATGGCTCGCGCTTCGACGAGTTCAAGCCGCGCTACGGCGCCACGCTGGTGACCGGCTTCGCGCATCTGAACGGCTACCCGATCGGCATCATCGCCAACAACGGCATCCTGTTCTCCGAATCCGCACTGAAAGGCGCGCACTTCATCGAACTGTGCACCCAGCGCAACATCCCGCTGGTATTCCTGCAGAACATCACCGGCTTCATGGTCGGCCGCAAGTACGAACAGGGCGGCATCGCAAAAGACGGCGCCAAGCTGGTGATGGCGGTGGCCTGCGCCAAGGTGCCCAAGTTCACGGTGGTCATCGGTGGTTCGTTCGGCGCCGGCAACTACGGCATGTGCGGCCGCGCGTACTCGCCCAACTTCCTGTGGATGTGGCCGAATGCGCGCATCGGCGTGATGGGCGGCGAACAGGCCGCCAGCGTGCTGGCCACGGTCAAGCGCGATGGCATCGAAGCCAAGGGCGGACAGTGGCCGGCTGCGGAAGAGGATGCGTTCAAGGCGCCGATCCGCGAGCAGTTCGAACAGCAGGGCCACCCCTACTACGCCAGTGCGCGGCTGTGGGACGACGGTGTGATCGATCCGGTCGACACCCGCCGTGTCCTGGCCCTGGCGCTGTCGGCCAGCCTCAACGCCGCCCCGCAGCAGACGCGCTTCGGCGTGTTCCGCATGTAACCCGTGCCATGACAGAGTCTGTTGCCATGTTCACCAAGATCCTGATCGCCAACCGTGGCGAGATCGCCTGCCGCGTCATCGCCACCTGCCGCCGCCTCGGCATCGCCACCGTGGCGGTGTATTCCGATGCCGACCGCAACGCGCGCCACGTGCGCCTGGCCGATGAGGCCATCCACATCGGCCCGGCCGCCGCGCGCGAAAGCTACCTGCGCGGCGACGTGCTGCTGGACGCCGCCCGCCGCAGCGGCGCGCAGGCGATCCACCCCGGCTACGGCTTCCTGTCCGAGAACGCCGACTTCGCCGATGCCTGCACCGCCGCCGGCATCACCTTCATCGGGCCGCCGGCCAGCGCCATCCGTGCGATGGGCGACAAGAGCGCGGCCAAGGCGCTGATGGCCAAGGCCGGCGTGCCACTCACCCCGGGCTACCACGGCGACCAGCAGGACCCGGCCTTCCTGCGCGCGCAGGCCGATGCCATCGGCTACCCGGTGCTGATCAAGGCCAGCGCCGGTGGTGGCGGCAAGGGCATGCGCAAGGTCGAACGCAGCGAGGACTTCGTCGATGCGCTGGCCAGCTGCCAGCGCGAGGCGGCCTCGGCGTTCGGCAACGATCACGTGCTGGTCGAGAAGTACGTCGAGCGCCCGCGCCATATCGAGATCCAGGTGTTCGGCGACAGCCACGGTGAGGCGGTGTACCTGTTCGAGCGCGACTGCTCGGTGCAGCGCCGCCACCAGAAGGTGCTGGAAGAAGCCCCGGCCCCAGGCATGAGCGCCGAACGCCGCGCAGCGATGGGCCAGGCCGCGGTCGATGCCGCGCGTGCGGTGGGCTACGTCGGTGCCGGCACCGTGGAGTTCATTGCCGGCCCGGACGGCGATTTCTACTTCATGGAAATGAACACCCGCCTGCAGGTCGAACACCCGGTGACCGAGTACATCACCGGCACCGACCTGGTGGAATGGCAGCTGCGCGTGGCCGCCGGCCAGCCGCTGCCGCTGCGCCAGGACCAGCTGGCCATCCACGGCCATGCCATCGAAGCGCGCCTGTATGCCGAAGATGCGGACCGCGGCTTCCTGCCCTCCACCGGTACCCTGCGCCACCTGCGCCTGCCGACACCCTCGGCGCACGTGCGTGTGGATACCGGCGTGGAGGAAGGCGACAGCATCACCCCGTTCTACGACCCGATGATCGCCAAGCTGATCGTCTGGGACGTGGACCGCGATGCCGCGCTGCGCCGCATGAGCCAAGCCCTGGCCGACTGCCAGGTGGTGGGCGTGACCACCAATGCCGGCTTCCTGCGCCGGCTGGTGAACACCGATTCGTTCGCAAACGCCAGGCTGGATACCGCACTGATCGAACGCGAACAGGCGGCGCTGGATCACGTGGGCGATACCGGCGATGCACCATGGATGCTGGCGGCGGTGGCCGCCGTGACCCGCACCGCAGGCGCCAGCCGCGATGCGCGCGACCCGCATTCGCCGTGGCAGGCGCAGGACGGCTGGCGCCTGGGTGCTTCGGCGCCGCGCGTACTGCCGCTGCAGCAGGGTGAGCGCCGGCACACGCTGAAGGTGTGGGCTCAGGCCGATGGCTGGCGTGTGCAGTGCGATGACGCGGCGCCGGTGCAGGTGACCGGCACCGCCGATGCACGCGGCATGACCGTGCAGCTGGAGGGCCGCCGCTGGTCGTTGCAGGCGCTGCGCGAAGGCGACCAGCTGTACCTGTTCGGTGCCGATGGCCAGCACCGCTTCACCCTGCACGATCCGGTGGGCGAATCGGACCACGCCGCGGCCGATGCCGGCAGCCTGCTGGCGCCGATGCCGGGCAGGATCGTGGCCACGCTGGTCGCGGCCGGCACCCAGGTCAAGCGCGGAACGCCGCTGGTGGTGCTGGAAGCGATGAAGATGGAACACACCCTGCAGGCTCCGGCCGATGGCACGGTGAAGGGCTACCGCGCCAAGGCCGGCGACCAGGTCGGCGACGGCGCGGTGCTGGTGGACTTCGAAGCGGCGTGATCGCCGGGGCGGCGACCGCTCAGCGGTCGTCGCCCGCCAACACGCGTCCGGCGGGATCGAATTCCGCGGTGTCCAGCGTGGCGCTGCGCCAGCCCAGGCCACAGATGGCCATCGCGCTCTGGCCGATGCCGTCGAAGCCGAACGCCCGATCGACATCGGCATCGTTGATGGCCGCAGTCACGAACGCGGCCAGCCCGCGCTCGGTCGCGCACAGGTACAGCAGCTGCGAGATATGGCCGACATCCAGCGTCACCGCACGGTGCGCCTTGGCATGGTTGCGGTACTTCCAGAAGCAGCGGTCATAACGAGGCGCCAGCACCAGCAGCGCCGGCGCATCGGCAAACCACTCCTGCCCGGACAGCATCCGCCGCGCCAGCGCAGGCAGCGACGGCGGCGGCGGTGAAGGCAGGGGCAGCACGGCGTGCTGCACGGGATGGTAGTGATACAGGCCCGGTGCCAGGCCCTCCACGTTCTGCACCAGCAGGAAGCCCTCGGTGGGATGCAGGCCACCGCCGGAGGGTACGTTCTTCTTCAGGAACTCGGTATCGCGCTCGACCTTCTGCACCGCGTGCGCCATCAGCGTGCGCTGCAGCACCTGGGCCAGCAGCGGCAGCGGCAACGCGCGCTGCGGGTCGAAGTTGCGGCAGGTGGTGCGCCGCGCCAGCAGTGCGTCGAACGCGGCCTCGTCGCTGCGCGGCAGCGGCTGGTAATCGCCCTGCATCGGCTGCACCACCGGCGGTGGCGGCCCCAGGCGCTGGCGCAGGCCGGCCGCCGTGTCCAACCCCTGCCGGCGCATGTCCTCCACGCTGTCCACGGCCTGCCAACGCGCGTGGCGATGGGCCAGTGCGGCCAGCGGCCACCACTGGCTGCGCCGCAACGCCTCATCACGCATCTGGTGCCCCACCTCGCTTGGCGGGTCGGTCAGCAGCAGGCCCTGTTCAACCAGGCGCGCCAGCATCGCCGGGCAGGCATCGGCCGGCGGCTCGCTCCAGCGGTGCGCGCTGAGTTCGCCCAGCAGCTGGCGCTCCTCGGCATCCACCGGCAGGGGCTGGTCCAGATGGGCGGCCAGGGCCACCCAGCTGATCTGGCTGTCCATCTCGGCGTGGCCGGCCAGCATCGCGCGCAGGTCCAGGGTGACCGACTCGCGGGGTTCGAACATCAGGCTGGCGCAGCGGCGCAGGCGCATGGGTTTCCTTCCTTCTGCCGCACAACCGGCATAGCAGCAGCGACCGCAGCGCGGCCAACTTTAGCGATGAACGCGCCATGGCCCTCAATGGCAGGCTGTCGCGGCCGATACGAGACATTCCACCTACGGAAGATCCCCATGAGCACCCATCCCCGCCTTTCCGCCGAAGACGCCAGCACCCTGCTGGACCACCTGATCGGCAACGACGACTTCCGCAACCGCTTCACCGCTTCGCCGGCCAAGGCCCTGGCCTCGATCGGCCTGGACGGCGCTGTCGGCGAAAACGACTGCATGAAGATCGGTACCCTGGCGTCGGTCGAGGAGCTGTGCCGCACGCGCGATTCGCTGCATGCATATCTGAGCACCTCGACCGCCTCGATGACGGTGGTGTTCTGTTTCGAAGCCGACCGCATCGACGAGCGCGTCAACGCCTGAGCCTGCATCAGCGCGGCAGCCGCACCGACGTCGCCTCCGTGGCGATATCGTGCACGTTCAGGGGCTGCCAGACCTGCATGGACGCCACCTCGGCAATGGCCTGGCCGTGGTGCCGGGCCAGCCAGGCCTGTTCGCGGCGCACGCCGGCAGCATCCTGCTCGGCACGCAGTGCCTGCAGCAGCACGACATGGGCCTGCACCGGCTCGGTGCCATCAAAGCTGGGCTCGAGCAGATGGCGCGCCGCCTGCGGCCGTTGTTGTGCAAGCTCGGCCATCGCCAGCACCACGCGGCGCCACTTGCCCACCACGGGGCTGCGCTGCCGCTCCAGCAGTTCGCCATGGTCGCGCAGCCACTCTGCGGCCAGCGCATGCTGGCCCTGGCGCTGGGCCAGATAGGTCAGGGCCAGCAGCTGCAGGCTGCGGCTGCCCACGGCGGAATCGTCGTTCCTGCGCAGCAGCGGCCGCAGCACGGCGGCGATGGATTCAAGCTCCTCCACATCGCCGGGCGTGCACAGCGTGGTCACCGTAGCGTGCTGCAGGCGTTGATGGATCTGGTAGTCAATCAGCTCCGGTGCTGGACCATCCGCAGCAACCGCGGCATGCAGGCTGCTGCAATCACGCTGCTCCGCAGATACCAGCAGGTGCGCCCGCAGCCGCATGCGCTGCTGCAGGTCATCCCCCCGCGGCAACCGCATCAACACCTGCTGCGCCTGTGCGTCCAGGCCCTGCGCAACCAGTACGTCCACCTCCAGGTCGTCGGCCTCATCATTGCCGCGCAGCATCTGTGCCTGATGCAAGGTGCGCATTGCCTGCTGCGGCTGGCCAACGCCCAACTGTGCCCGCGCCAGATGGATCATCGGATACAGCCGCAACGGGTCCTGAGGCACCGTCGCCGCGCGCGCATAAGGCTCGGCCTCGGTGAAGCGATTGTCCTGCAGCAGCGCCCAGGAGGTATTGGACAGTCCCGCAAATGAATCCGGATAGATCTTGGCAAGTGCGCGCCACTGCTCCAGCGGCCAGCCACCGGGTTCCAGTTCGGCCTGCCAGCCCTTCAGGTACAGCCGCTCGCGCGCGGGCAGGCGCTGCTGCTGGGCCAGCGCGTGCTCCAGCGCGTCACGCGCCTGCTGGACCTGCGCGGTGCGGGCCAGCAGCTTGGCCACGCCCATGTAGGCCAGGGCAAAGCCAGGATCGATATCGATCGCCGCCTGGTAGAGGTTGCGTGCTTCCTCGAAGCGACGCTGGCCCAGTGCGTTCTCGGCCAGCGCGAACGCACGCAGGGCGCGCAGGTCCTGGGTCGAAGCCCGCGGCAGTGGCAACGACTGCTCCAGGCTCGCCACCGACTCGCCCAGGCCACGGCGCAGGCGCCCGACCACGTCGTCCACTGCGAACACCATCTGATCGGATCGATCCGCGGTGGCGGTGAACGTCTGTATCACCTGGCCGCTGCCCGGTGCAGCGACGTCGATGGCCAGCTCGTAGCCGCCGATCTTCTGCCGCACGGTCGGCAACAGCACGGCCCGCGCGCCTTCGCGCACCGCCACGTCAACTGCGGTATCCCGGCTCAGCCGGGTATCGCCCGAAAGCCGGGCCATCTCCAGGCTTTCGCGGATCTTGCCCTCGGACAGCACGTTCACGTACCGCGACTGCTCCAGCGCGATCCGGATCGCGTGCCGCATCGACTCGTCGAAGATCGGGTCACCGGTCAGGTTGTCGACATCGGCCAGCACCACCCAGTCGCGCTCGGCGAAGGCGATCGCCGGTTCCGGCCGCAGCAGCAGCCAGCCGCCCAGCACCAGCACTGCCAGCACCAGGCCTTCGGCGGCCAGCACCACCGGCTGCCGCCACAGTGGAAGATCGCGGCGTGCCTTGGCATTGGAGCGCGGCATGCGCAGTGGCGCCGACCCGATCTCGCCCACTTCGATCACTTCCTGCACCACCGGCACACCCTTGAAGCGCCAGCGTCCGTGCGACTTCCACAGCAGGCGCGTGCCACGCTCGCCGAGTGCTTCGGTGGCGCGGTGGGTCAGCGATTCGGCCACGGCCGACAACAGGATCTGGCCCGGGCGTGCCAGCATCATCAAGCGCGCCGCCATCGGCTTGGCCAGGCCTTCCACTTCCATCGACTTGGCGCCGGCGCGGACCGCTTCAGGGCTGTTGTCCCAGGTCAGCACGTCGCCCACGTGCAGGCCGGCACGCGCACGCAGTTCAATCGAGCGCTGCTGGCCCAGCGCATGCAGTTCGCGCTGGTAGTCCAGAGCGAAGCCCAGCGCATCGATGGCGCGCTCGAACAGCATGAACAATCCGTCGGAGCGATCGATCAGCTGGCCGTTCCAGCGGTGCTGCAGCACCAGCACCAGCCGATCGTGTTCCTGGAACAGGCTCGCGGCCGCCACATCGCCGATCCGCTCGACCAGCTGCAGCGAATCACACAGATCGGTGAACAACAGGGCGCGTAGCTGGGGGCTATGCGGGGCTGACGTTCCGTTGTCGCCATTCATTGCCTGCCTCTCCCTATGGGCCGTCCGGATCATCCACCCAGCGCAGGCAGTTGCCGCCATCGCGCTTGGCCTGGTACAGCGCGCGATCGGCGCTGGCATACCATTCGCTCCAGCCCGCATCCGGCGGCAGCAGGCTGGCGCCGATGCTGACCAGGCTCACGTGCGGCGTGCCATGGCTGCGTTCAAGCAGGCCATGCACCGCGCTCAGAATGAACTCGGCCGCGTGCTGCACGATCTCGTGGTTGCCACGGCGCAGGATCAGGCAGAACTCGTCGCCGCCCAGCCGGCAGGCCAGGTCCTGCTCGCCGGCCATCGAGCGCAGGATGTTGCCCATGCTCTGCAGCACGCGGTCGCCGGCCTGGTGGCCATGGCGGTCATTGATCTGCTTGAAGCGGTCGCAGTCGATCAGCAGCAAGGCCTGCGGCAGCCCTTCCTGCTCGGTGCGGCATTCCTGCAGGTACAGGGTCAGACCGCGGCGGTTGTGCAGCCCGGTCAGTTCATCGGTACGCACCAGCTCGCGCGTATGGGTCAACTGATGGGTGGTGATGTACAGGTTGTCCAGCGCGGTTTCCAGATCATGGTTGCGCCGGCGCAGCTGGCTGATCAGGGCCTGTTCGTTGGTCAGCACGCGCATGATCGTGCGGCGCAGGAAGTAGGCGACCAGGCCGGGATCGGATTCGACCAGGCGATGGAAATCGGCCGGCCCCAGTTCCAGCACTTCACAGTCGGCCAGGGCACGGGCGCTGGCACTGCGCAGGTGGTCGCCCACCAGCAGGCCCAGCTCGCCGAAGAACTCATGCTGGCCGAGGGTCTTGATCACAAGGTCTTCGCCGAAGTCCAGTTCGATCTGGCCTTCGAGGATCACATACATGCGTTCGCCACGGTGGCCCCGCTGGAACAGCCACTGTCCGGCATGAAGCTTGCATGGGCGGGCGAATCTGGCGAACAATGTCACCTCGGCATCGGACAGCAGCGCGTGCACGATCTCGGCCATCGCCACCCGGGCGATACCTGACGTCACATCACTGTTCTCGGCCGCACCCCTGCCGGTCATTCCCTGCACCCGCCGCCAGCGTCCCCTGGTGAGCCGCGGAGCATAGCATCGCTTTAAAGTGTGCGCCCTATCTCATTTTGAACCTTCCGGCGCGCTTGTCCGATGTGAAGATGCGTGGTGGCCGGTTCTGGTCACTGTCACCTGCCCAAAAGTCCTGCCGGATCAATCCGATGGCCGTCTTCACAGGGTTTCGGCCAAGTTTCCGCGCTGGGGGGTGCGCCGGATTGACGCTGTCCGCGTTCACCGCTGTTCCACCGATACAACAACGCCGGCAGGTCCCCCGACCGGCCGGCGTTGCCTGGCCCTTCCCTGGCCACCCTGATCGTTCTGAAGCCCTACCGCATTACGCCGCGCGCTCGCTGCGGCCGCCGTGGAACTGCTCTTCCTCGGTCGAGCCGGTCAGCGCGGTGGTCGACGACTGGCCCTGCTGGATCGCCTGGGTCACCGCGTCGAAGTAGCCGGTGCCGACCTCGCGCTGGTGCTTGACCGCGGTGAAGCCACGCTCGGCTGCTTCGAACTCGGCTTCCTGCAGCTCTACGAAGGCGCTCATCTGGCGACGCGCATAGCCGTGGGCCAGGTTGAACATGCCGTAGTTCAGCGCGTGGAAACCGGCCAGGGTGATGAACTGGAACTTGTAGCCGTAGCTGCCCAGTTCACGCTGGAACTTCGCAATGGTCGCGTCGTCCAGGTTCTTCTTCCAGTTGAAGCTGGGCGAGCAGTTGTAGGCCAGCAGCTTGCCCGGGAACTTCGCATGGATCGCCTCGGCGAACTTGCGCGCGAACTCCAGGTCCGGCTTGCCGGTCTCGCACCACACCAGGTCGGCGTAGGGTGCGTAGGCCAGGCCGCGGCTGATCGCCTGGTCCAGGCCATTGCGGGTCTTGTAGAAGCCTTCCACGGTGCGCTCGCCGGTGGCGAACGGTTTGTCGTTGCCGTCGATGTCGCTGGTCAGCAGATCGGCGGCTTCGGCATCGGTGCGCGCCACCAGCAGGGTCGGCACGCCCAGCACGTCCGCGGCCAGGCGCGCGGCGTTGAGCTTCTCGATCGCCTCGCGGGTCGGCACCAGCACCTTGCCGCCCATGTGGCCGCACTTCTTCACCGAGGCCAGCTGGTCTTCGAAGTGCACGCCGGCGGCACCGGCCTCGATCATCGCCTTCATCAGTTCGAAGGCGTTGAGCACGCCGCCGAAACCGGCTTCGGCGTCGGCCACGATCGGCTGCAGGAAGTCGATGTCGTCCTTGCCTTCGGCGTGGTGCAGCTGGTCCGCGCGCAGCAGGGTGTTGTTGATGCGCTTGACCACCGCCGGCACCGAATCGGCCGGGTACAGTGACTGGTCCGGGTACATCTGCCCCGCCAGGTTGGCGTCGGCCGCCACCTGCCATCCGGACAGGTAGATCGCCTTCAGGCCGGCCTTGACCTGCTGCATGGCCTGGTTGCCGGTCAGCGCACCCAGCGCGTTGACGAACTCGCGCTCATGCAGCGATGCCCACAGCTTCTCCGCGCCCAGGCGGGCCAGCGAATGCTCGATGTGCACGGTGCCGCGCAGGCGCACCACGTCGGCGGCGCTGTAGTTGCGCTGGATGCCTTCCCAGCGCGGGTTGGTATCCCAGTCGTGCTGGATCTGTTCGGCAGTGGGCAGCTTGCTCATGTCTTTCTCCAGTTCGGTTGGTGCGTGCAGCGGGGAGGGAAACGTCGGTGGAACGCGGGCGCTCGATCAGTCGATGCGTGCGTAGGCCGGCAGGGTCAGGAAATCGGTCAGTTCGGTACTGCGGCTCAGTTCGGCCAGCAGGGTGATGGCTTCGGTGATGCGCGCGCCGCCGGGCAGCGCGGTGGTATCGCCCAGCCGCGCCGGCAGCTGCGCCAGCGTGGCATCGAGCAGGGCCAGGTCGATCGCGGTGCCGTCGTCCAGTTGCTGGCCCGGCGTGTGCAGCCATTGCCACAGCTGGCTGCGACTGATCTCGGCGGTGGCTGCGTCCTCCATCAGGTGATGGATCGGCACGCAGCCGTTGCCATCCAGCCATGCGGCCAGGTAGCGCACGCAGACTTCCACGTTGCCTTCGAAGCCGGCGCGGGTGATGGTGCCCGGCGGCCGCGCGATCAGTTCGTCGCGGCCGACACGCACATCCTGCCGCAGCACGCTGTGCTGGTTCGGGGTAGGCATGTGCTCGTCGAAGATCGCCATCGCCACCGCAATCAGCGCCGGATGCGCGACCCAGGTACCGTCGTGGCCGGCGGTCACTTCGCGCAGCTTGTCGGCGCGCACGCGGGCCATCGCCTGTTCGTTGGCGGCCGCATCGTTGTTGATCGGGATCTGCGCGGCCATGCCGCCCATCGCATGCGCACCGCGGCGGTGGCAGGTCTGGATCAGCAGTTCCGAATACGCCTTCAGGAACGGCTGGGTCATGGTCACCTGGCCGCGCTCGGGCAGCACGCGGTCGGCGTGGCGGCGGAAGGTCTTCAGGTAGGAGAAGATGTAGTCCCAGCGCCCGCAGTTCAGGCCGACGATGCGGTCGCGCAGCGCGTGCAGGATCTCGTCCATCTCGAACACCGCCGGCAGCGTTTCGATCAGCACGGTCACCTTGATCTGGCCGTGCGGCAGGCCGAGCATGCCTTCGATGTGCGACAGCGCGGTCTCCCACAGCGCCGCTTCTTCCATGCTCTGCAGCTTGGGCAGGTAGAAGTACGGGCCGCGGTCCTTGGCCTGCAGGGCGCGGGCGTTGTGGAAAGCGAACACCGCCGCATCGAACAGGCCGCCGGCGATGAACTGGCCATCGATGCGCACGTGCTTCTCGTCCAGGTGCCAGCCACGCGGGCGAACGATCAGCACCGCCTGCTCGTCGTACGGGCGCAGGTGGTAGTGCTTTCCATTGGGTGCGGTGTATTCCAGGTCACCACGCACGGCGGCGGCCAGCGACTGCTGCCCGGCCAGCAGGTTGCGCCAGGTCGGCGAGGTCGAATCCTCGAAGTCGGCCATGAACACCTTGGCGCCGGAGTTCAGTGCGTTGATGACCATCTTCGGATCGGTTGGGCCGGTGATCTCGACGCGGCGGTCCTGCAGCGCGGCCGGCAGCGGGGCGACGGTCCAGTCGCCGCTGCGGATCGCGGCGGTGTCTTCGCGGAAATCCGGCAGGCCGCCCTGGTCGAAGAACGCCTGGCGTTCGCGGCGCGCCTGCAGCCGTGCCTGCCGGCCTGGTTCCACCGCGCGGTGCAGCGACACCAGCAGGGCCAGCAGCGGCGCCGGCAGCACGGTGTCCTGGCCGGCCACGCGGGTCGCCAGGGCGATGCCGGGGGTGGCCTTGGCAGCGGGGGTGGGAACAGCGGAAGCGACGGCGGACATGAGGCGACTCCAGCAGTGGGGGAACGTCTCCACGGTGCCGCCGGGGCTGAGTATTTGGCAAAACAGTTTTTGCAATGTTCTACATAAACTGTGCTAATACTTGTGACGCGATGACCACACGATCCCCGCCAAGTCCGCGTTTTTCCTACAAATCCGACCGGTTGAAACCGCTGCGCGCGTTCTGCCAGACGGTGCGCCTGGGCTCGGTCTCACGGGCGGCTGAGGCACTTTTCGTCAGCCAGCCGGCGATCAGCCTGCAGCTGCAGGCCTTGGAACGGGAGCTGGGGGTGCCGCTGTTCGAGCGCAGCGGGCGCCGCCTGGTACCCAGCCGCGAGGGCCAGCTGCTGTATGAAATGGCGCAGCCACTGGTGGAGAACCTGGACGGGCTGGAGGCACGCTTCCGCGACAAGGTGCGCGGGCTGGACGCGGGCGAGCTGAACATTGCCGCCAACAGTTCGACCATCCTGTACCTGCTGCCGAAGATCGTCGAGCGCTTCCGGATGCATCATCCGGACGTGCGCCTGACCCTGCACAACGCGATCAGTGCCGATGGCACCGACCTGCTGCGCGAGGATGCGGCCGACCTGGCGATCGGTTCGATGACCGATGTGCCGGCCGACCTCAGCTATGCCCCGGCTTACCGCTTCGAACAGGTGCTGATCGCGCCGCACGACCATCCGCTGGCCAGTGGCGGCGAGCTGGAGCTGGCCGACATCGCGCGCCATCCGCTGGTGCTGCCGCCGAAGCGGCAGATCACCTACCGCCTGGTCGACCAGGTGTTCCAGCGCCACCGCATCGCCTACACCGTGGCGCTGGAGGTCGGTGGCTGGGAGGTGATCAAGCAGTACGTGGCGATGGGCATGGGCATTTCCATCGTGCCGGCGCTGTGCCTGAACGAAGCCGACCACGAGCGGCTGGCGGCGCGGTCGATGAAGCGCTGGTTCCCGGAGCGCAGCTACGGGGTGATCGTGCGCCGCGGCAAGGCGTTGTCGGCGCAGGCGCGGGCGTTCATCGAGATGATCCAGCCGGAGTTGTTCAGTCCGCGCGATTACGACCAGAGCGGGCATTCCGAGCGGTGAGGGGTGTTCTGGTTTGCAGGGCTGCCGCCCTGCACCTGCTTCAAGCCAGGGCAACGTCAAAAGCGGGCTATCCGTAGATGGCGGTGCGGTGTGGGTAGGCAGGACACGCCGTAAACCCATCCCTGGGGGCTCGATGGCGCCATCCATGGCGCCAACGGTCCTGCCCACCCACACCGCCCCACCTCTGACAGTTGGCCGCAATCTGCCGGTGGGTGCCGACCGTTGGTCGGCACGGGGTCGGATCCCGTTGCTGCGCAACGGGCTCTGACCCCATTTCTGGCTGACGATGAATACACTGGGCCCATGTCCATCGAACTGCGCCACCTGCGCTACTTCCTCGCCGTTGCCGATACGCTGCACTTCGGCCAGGCGGCGGAGCGGTTGGGCATGTCGCAGCCGCCGCTCAGCCAGCAGATCCGCCAGCTGGAGGAACTGATCGGAGCGCGCCTGTTCGTGCGCAGCCATCGCCGCGTGCAGCTGACGCCCGCCGGGCAGTTGCTGCAGGAACGGGCACGCGCGATCGTGCAGCAGGTGGAAGCGGCGGTGGACGAGGTGCAGCGCGCGCAGCGCGGCGAGCAGGGCGAGCTGCATATCGGGCTGACCCGGGCCACGCCGCTGTCACCGCAGATTCCGCGTTCGATCCTGCACTACCGGCAGCAGTATCCGCAGGTGCGGTTGCAGCTGAGCGAGATGAACACCCTGCAGCAGATCGATGCGCTGCTCGATGGCAGCCTGGACGTGGGCATCATCCGCAAGCGCACGTTGCCACCCGAGCTGGTGGCGCACAGCCTGTTCGTCGATCCGCTGGCGTTGATCGTGCATGCCGGCCACCCGGCCCTGCGCCGGCTCTCGAAGCAGGGCACGCTGTCGCTGCGCGACTTCGCACAGGAGCCGTTCGTGGCGTTCCGGCGCAGTGCCGGTGCAGGTATCCACGACCACATGATTGCGCTCTGCGCGGCGGCGGGCTTCACGCCGCGCATCGTGCAGGAGGCGGGTGAAGCCTCGACGCTGATCAGCCTGGCCGCCGCCGGGCTGGGCGCGGCGATCCTGCCGTCGTCGTGCGATCACATCCGCGTGGAAGGCGCGCGCTTCGTGGCGCTGGCCGATGCCGGTGCGCATTCGGAAGTGCAGCTGGCATGGCGCCGCGAAGGGGTGACGCCGCTGATCCGCAACTTCGCCACGCTGCTGCGCGAGGCGTTTGCGGAGGGGTGATGCGGTCGACCATGCAGCCTTGGTAGATGCCAACCTTGGTTGGCCGCCCTGCCAGAGCGCCGACCAAGGTCGGCATCTACCAGAGCAGCGCCGCGCCCAAGTGAAACGCGCGTTGGATCACGCCGTCACCGGCTGCGGAGCACGCTGCTGCAGCGCCCAGACGATACCGCCGCCGATCAGGGTCAGCACGGCAGCGAAGGCGCACACCCCCCGCCAGTCCCAGGCCGTGTAGGCCAGGCCGCCCACGCCACCCAGCACGCTCGAGCCAAGGTAGTAGGCAAACAGGTACAGCGCCGAGGCTTCGGCGCGCATCGTGCCGGCGCGGCTGCCAACCCAGCTGCTGGCCACCGAGTGGCCACCGAAGAAGCCGAACGTGACCAGTGCGATGCCCAGAGCCATCGTGCTCAGCCACGGCATCGCCAGCAGTGCGATGCCGGCGCCGATCAGTGCGAACGAGATCGACAGGATGCGGCCGCGCCCGTAGCGCGTGGCCTGCTGGCCCATCCACGCCGAACTGAAGGTGCCGACCAGATACACACTGAAGATCAGCCCGACCACGGTCTGGCTGAGGTGGTACGGCGGTGCCAGCAGGTGGTAGCCCAGGTAGTTGTAGAGGGTGACGAACACACCCATCAACACGAACGAGGTGGCGAACAGCCACGGCAGGCCCGGGTCGCCGAACAGCGCGCGCCAGCGCGACGGCAACTGGCGCAGGCCGCCGCGACGGGCCTGGAAATGCCGCGACGGCGGCAGCTGCAGCCACAGCAGCACGGTGCTGGCGATGGCAATGATCGAGACCACGCCGATGCCCCAGCGCCAGCCCCAGTGGTCGGCGATGATGCCGGCCAGCAGGCGGCCGCTCATGCCACCGATGGCGTTGCCGCCGATGTACAGGCCCATCGCCAGGCCCAGTGCGCGGCTGTCCATTTCCTCCACCAGGTAGGTCATCGCCACCGCCGGTACGCCGCTCAGCGCCAGGCCGAGCAGGGTGCGCAGCACCAGCAGCGTGGTCCAGTCGTCCACCAGTGCGGTGCACAGCGACAGGATGGCCGACGCGAGCAGCGCGGCGATCATCAACGGGCGGCGGCCGATCGCATCGGACAGCAGCCCGGCCAGCAGCATCGCCACCGCCAGCGTGCCGGTGGTCAGCGACAGCGACATCGCGCTGCCGGCAGCGGAGACGCCGAAATGACGGCTGAACTCGGGCAGCAGCGGCTGCACCGTATACAGCAGGCCGAAGGTGGAGAAGCCAGCCAGGAACAGCGCCAGCGCGGTACGCCGGAAGGCGGGGGTACCCTGCTGGATGCGGGTCTCGGCAGCAGGGTCGACAGTGTGGGGGCGGCGTTCGACGGCCGCCGCGGTTTCGCCAGTCATGGGATCGATGGGCCGGTGGGGACGGCCGGGCGTGGGAGGGAACGGGCCCCAGACTAGGCCCGTTGATTCAGTCGATCCATAACCTGATAGGTCATGATTGATACACAGGAAGTATCAATTCAGCTTACAGTCGCTGCCATTCGAACCCGTCGCCGCGGCGGTAGTACACCGCCACGGCGCGGCCATACAGTTTGTCGGCGTCGACGAAGCCGAAGAAGCGGCCGTCAAAGCTGTTGCCGCGGTGGTCACCCAGCACCAGCACCTTGCCGGCCGGCACCACCAGATCGGCGATGTCCGGGCCGCCGCCCATGTCCAGATCGAGGCGGGCGCGGCGCTGGCCGAAGGCTTCCACGTCCTGCACATCGGCGATCTGCAGCGGCTGGCCGTTGATGCTCAGATGGCCTTCATGCAGCTGCACGTGGTCGCCGGCTACCGCCGCCACGCGCTTGATCAGGCGGGTGCCATCGGCCGGCGAGTCGAACACCGCCACTTCGCCACGCTGCGGGCTGCCGGTCGCCATCAGTTCCTTGCCAGTGAACGGCAGGCGCAGGCCATAGGCGCGCATGTCCACCACCACCCGGTCGCCAGGCTGCAGGGTTGGCTGCATCGAGCCACTGGGCACCACGTAGTGGTTGGCCAGGGTATCGCGGGCGGCGGCCAGCAGGCCGAGCATCACCAGCAGCGGCAATGCTTCCTTCTTCAGCCAGGTAAGCGCGCGTTCGGAAAAGGGAGGGCGGGCAACAGCATCCATGGCAGGCTCCGGGTGGTCGGTAGCGGTATCAGACCACACGCAGGCGTCGCAGGTTCCCGGCAGCGCGGGACATGGGTTACGCAGGTTTTACGCCCCGGCCCGGCGGCGGGCATCGCACCTTTACGGCCAGCGCGCGCATCGTGTGCCCACCGCGCCACAGGGCGCATTCCGCAAGGTGTTGTATGACCCTCCTGGTGATCCGCCACGCATCTCCGTCGGCGCCGCGCCCGCAGCTGCCGGCGCAGTTGAGCGGCCATCGCGTGCTGTGCAGCGACTGCGCCAGCCTGTCAGAAGTGCGCCAGTGCCTGTGCCAGCCGCAGGCGCGCTCGGCCGACTGGGTGCTGCTGGATGTCGGCACCGCCGACGAGGCGCAGTGGCAGGCCGAAGGTGGCGCGCTGCAGGCGGCACTGGAACGGCTGCCGGCGCAGTACATCGAGCTGCAGGCCCGCAGCGAGCCGGGCCTGGATGCACGCCTGCGCCTGCAGCACGGTCCGGCTGCGGTGGTGGTCGACCAGCGCAGCCAGCAGGCCGGTTACCCGTTGTCGCTGGCCATCGTTGGCCGCCGCCTGGCGCAGGAGGGCTGAGCCATGTCGATCTTCATCATCCGTGGCCCGGAAGCGGCCGGTGCGCTGATCCGTACCGCGATGCCGCTGCCGGCGCCGGTCCTGAAGTCGCTGGTGCATCGCGCGATCGACGCCGGCACCAGCGTGGCGATCCGCGCGTGTGGTTCGGAGCAGGAACTGCTGGACGCGCTGCGCGTGGCCGACCACAGCCGTGGCGAGGTGACCCTGCTCGATCCGGGTGCGTGTGCCAACAGCCTGCGCCTGCAGCGGCTGCTGCCGTACCTGCACAATGCCTACGTGGAAGTGCATGACGACGGCGCGGTGGCCGAACCGTGCCTGCCGGCCGGGGTTGGCCAGCGCCTGGGCATCGCCGCGGGGTATGGCGCGCAGAGCTATGTGCTGGCGCTGGACATCGCGCTGGATCACCTGGGATTGGCCGAGCAGGCGAACCGCGTGCACGTAGGCACGTAACCCGCTTGTGTAGAGTCGAGCCATGCTCGACTGGCTTTTCATCGAAAGGCAGCCGAGCATGGCTCGGCTCTACAGAAGAACGTCGAGCATGGCTCGACGCTACACAACGAAAAACGGCGGGGTTTCCCCCGCCGTTTTCGCTTTCTTATTTCAGCCCGCGGAACTTCAGCAGCGGCTCCACCGACGGGTCCTTGCCGCGGAAATCGCGGTACAGGGTCGACAGCTCCACGCTGTTGCCACGCGAGAGGATCTTGTCGCGGAACTCCTGGCCGTTGGCGGCGGTCAGGCCACCGTGCTCGGTGAACCACTGGTAGGCGTCATGGTCGAGCACTTCGGCCCAGAAGTAGGCGTAGTAACCGGCCGAGTAGCCACCGCCCCAGATGTGGTCGAAGTAGGTGGTGCGGTAGCGCGGCGGCACCTGCGGCAGGTCGACCTTGAACTTCTTCAGCGCGCTGGCTTCAAAGGCACCGACATCCTGCAGCGGCGCGTCGGCCTTCTGCGTGTGCCAGGCCAGGTCAAGCAACGCAGCCGACAGGTACTCGGTGGTCGCGTAGCCCTGGTTGAAGCTGCGTGCCTTGAGGATCTTGTCGACCAGTTCCTGCGGCATCGCCTCGCCGGTCTTGTAGTGCTTGGCGTAGTTGGCGAACACCTTCGGGTCCAGCGCCCAGTGCTCGTTGAACTGCGACGGGAACTCGACGAAGTCACGCGAGGTGGCGGTGCCGGCGATCGACGGGTACTTCACGTTCGAGAACATGCCGTGCAGTGCATGGCCGAACTCATGGAACATGGTGGTGACGTCGTCGAAGCTGATCAGCGCAGGCTGGCCGGCGGCCGGCTTGGTGAAGTTGCAGACGTTGTAGACCACCGGCTTGGCACCGGTCAGGCCGTCCTGTTCGACGAACACGTCCATCCAGGCGCCGCCGGACTTGCTGTCACGCTTGAAGTAGTCGGTGTAGAACAGGGCCAGCGAGGTGCCGTCCTTGTCGAACACTTCGTACACCTTCATGTCCGGGTTGTAGGTCGGAATGTCGGTACGCGGCTTGAAGGTGATGCCGTACAGCTGGGTGGCGGCGTAGAAGACGCCGTTCTGCAGCACGTTGTCCAGTTCGAAGTACGGCTTGATCTGCGACTCGTCCAGATCGTACTTGGCCTTGCGCACCTGCTCGGCGTAGAAGTCCCAGTCCGATGCAGCGACCTGGAAGCCGCCCTTCTGCGCGTCGATCACCTTCTGGATCTCGCCGGCTTCGGCGCGGGCCTTGGCGGTGGCGGCCGGCACGGTGTCGGTCAGCAGCTTCAGCGCGGCGGCCGGGGTCTTGGCCATCTGGTCGCCCAGCTGGTAGTCGGCGAAGGTATCGAAGCCGAGCAGCTTGGCCTTCTGCGCACGCAGCTGGGCCAGGCGCTGCACGGTCTGCCGGGTGTCGTTGGCATCACCGCGCTCGGCACGGGTTTCCGAAGCCTTCAGCACGGCCGCGCGCTGGTCGCCGTCGCTGAGCGAGCCGAGCACCGGCTGCTGGGTGGTGTTCTGCAGCGGCAGCACGAACTTGCCGTCCAGCTTGCGGTCCTTGGCGGCGGCGGCCGCGTTGTTGATCGCGTCCTCGTCCAGCCCGGCCAGCTTGGCCTTGTCGTCGACGACCACGGCGGCGGCGGCGGTGGCGGCCACCAGGCGGGTGTGGAACTGGGTGGAGAGGGTGGTCTCTTCCACGTTGAGCTTGCGCAGCGATGCCTTGTCGGCGTCGGACAGCTGCGCACCGGCACGTACCAGGCCGTCGTAGTAGTGCTCGACCAGGCGCTTCTGCACCGGGTCCAGCTCCAGCGTGTCGCGCTGGTCATAGATCGACTTCACGCGCGCGAACAGCTTCGGATCGAGGTTGATCTCGTCCTGGTGCGCGGCCAGCTTCGGCGCCACTTCTTCCTGGATCTTCTGGCGCGCGTCGTTGGTATCGGCCTGGACCAGGCCGAAGAAGATGCGCGACACGCGGGTCAGGGTCTCGCCGCTGCGCTCCATCGCCACGATGGTGTTGTCGAAGGTGGCCGGTTCGCTGCTGTCGGCGATCTTGCGCACGTCGGCCAGGTGCTGGCGCATGCCTTCCTCGAAGGCCGGCAGGTAGTCGCTGTCCTTGATCTTGTCGAACTGCGGCGCCTGGAACGGCAGCGTGCTGGCACTCAGCAGCGGGTTGGTGGAGGCTTCGGCCGGCTGCTGGGCCGGGGTCTTCTGGGCTTCGGACACGGGGGTGGACTCCTTGCCGGAACAGGCCGCCAGCGCCAGGCTGATGGCGGCGGCCAGGACTACGGTACGCGACATGTAAAACGCTCCTTGGGCAGACGGTATGGAATACCAGCCCTCCACCCTACTCCTGTCGCGCTCGCCCGGCATGTGCCGGACGTGGCGTCTATGCGGGGCCTGCCGGCCGGCTCAGACCGTGCCGCGGGTCTTGCCGATCCAGGGCCGGTAGAACTCGCGGATGGCGGCCATGTCGGCCGCGTCATCACCGCTGGGCGTGAACAGCGGCCCGATGCCGATGGTCTTTTCCGGGTAGTGGAAGTACGCGGCCAGGATCGGCACGTCGGCCATCCGCGCGATCTTCAGGAAACCGGCCTTCCAGTCCTTCACCGCCTTGCGGGTGCCCTCGGGGGTGATCGCGAACCACATCTTCTCGTTGTTGCGCAGCAGGTCCACCGCCTGGCCGACGGTGCCCTGCGGCGAGCTGCGGTCGAGCGGAATCACGCCCAGCTTGTGCAGCAGCGGGCCCAGCGGCCACCAGAACAGCGAGGCCTTGCCCAGCACCTTCACCTTCATGCCCAGCGCGATCTTGGCCGCCATGCCCCACAGTCCGTCCCAGTTGGACGAATGCGGCGCGATGATGAACACCAGCCGGGGGATGTCGGGCAGGGTGCCGGTCACCTTCCAGCCGCCCATGCGCAGGGTGCAGCGCGCCAGCCAGCGCAGGAAGGCGTTGGGTTTGACCTGCGGCATCTGCGGCGGAACGGCCGGCAGCAACGGAGTCGGGTTGTTCAAGCAATCACTCCCAGTCACGTGATGAGCGCCCGCGCTTGATCTGCGCGCGCCCGCGTTTGGCGTCCAGACGACGCAGTTTCGACCCGAGGGTCGGCTTGGTGGCCTTGCGCGGTTTGGGCACGCTCAGCCCGGCCTGGATGAAGGCCGCCAGCCGATCGCGCGCATCCTCGCGATTGCGATCCTGGGTCCGGAACCGTTGCGCATCGATGACCAGCACGCCTTCGCCGGTCATGCGCCGGTCACGCCGCGCCAGCAGGCGGGTGCGCAACGGCTCGGGCAACGAGGGCGAGTTGGCCACGTCGAAACGCAGTTCCACCGCGGTGGAGACCTTGTTGACGTTCTGCCCACCGGCGCCACTGGCACGCACGAACCGCTCGACGATCTCGCCGTCGGGGATTTCAAGCTGCGCGCTGATGGTGACCGGTCCACTGCCCATCCGCGCATTGTAGCGGCAGCCACGTCCCGCAGTGCGGCATCGCGCACCGTATGCCGCCGATCAGGTACCGAACACGCCGCCTTCGCCTTGGCTGCGGGTATGCTGGCCGTCCCATGTACCGCAGGAAGCCCGCATGACCCGCACCGCACCCGCCCTGCCGTCCCTGCTGCGTCGCGCCGCCCTGCTGCTGGCGCTGGCCGTGGCCAGTGTGCCGGCCCTGGCCGCGCCGCCGACCGATGGCGACATCAACCGCCTGCTCTCGGCCTCGCGCGCGCAGAGCATGATCGACACCATGCTGCCGCAGATCGAAGCGATGCAGCAGCAGCAGTTCCAGCAGGTGGCCGCGCAGCGCCAGCTCAACGCCCAGCAGCAGGAGCAGCTGAAGCGGATCCAGGCGCGGACCAGCCAGACCCTGCGCCAGGCCCTGTCATGGCAGCAGCTGCGGCCGATGTACGTGGACCTCTACAAGAAGACCTTCAGCAAGGAAGACGTGCTGGCGATGGCCGAGTTCTACGAGAGCGCGGCCGGCCAGAGCCTGCTGGACAAGACCCCGGCGCTGATGCAGAACGTGATGGTGGCCATCCAGGCGCGCATGCAGCCGCTGTTCGCGGACCTGCAGAAGGACCTGGAAGCGATCGTCAACGAACCGGAAAAGAAGTGAGGTAGGGCCGGCCGCTGGCCGGCTCCCCCAGTACATCTGGAATCGCGTAGCTGCCGGCCAGCGGCCGGCACTGCCGTCAAGCGCTATCCACCTGCCAGCCGAACAGGTCCAGCGCCTTCTGGAACCCAGCGTCCAGCGGCGCGCGTACATCCACAACGCCACCGTCGGGATGCGGGAACCGCAGGCGCTCGGCGTGCAGCAGCATGCGGTGCACGCCCTGCATGCGGAAGATGCGGTTGTGGCGGCCATCACCGTGGCTGGTGTCGCCGATCATGTGGTGCGACAGGTGCTTGAGGTGGCGACGGATCTGCCGGAAGCGCCCGGTCTGCGGCTGGCAGCGCAGCAACGCATAACGCGAACTGCTGAACTCGCCGATCGGCACCGACAGCTCGCCGGTGGCCAGGCGCTGGAAATCGGTGATCGCCGGCTTCTTCACCGGCTTGCCCGGGCCGCCATCCAGATCATGGTCGACCTGCCAGGAGAGCTCGGCCGGCCAGCCCCGGCACACGGTCAGGTAGTCCTTCAGCACTTCGCCGCCCATCAGCGCCTTGCCCAGCGCGCTGGCGGTATCGCGGTCGAAGGCCAGCAGCAGGCAGCCACTGGTCGCCCGGTCCAGGCGATGGACCAGGAAGATCGGGCGGCCCAGCTGCTCGCGCAGGCGGTCGGCCAGGAAATCGTCTTCGCCACGGGCCAGCTTGCTGTCGTGGACCATCAGCCCGGCCGGCTTGTTGACCACGGCCAGGCGCTCATCCAGGTGCAGCAGCTGCAGGGGTGCGGTGTCGGTCTCGACCGCAGCGAGGGTGTCAGGTTCGGTGCTCACCACGGGATTATCGGGGCTGGGCATTGAATGGGGTAGAGCCGGCCGCTGGCCGGCTGCCTCCGGGCAATCGGATGGCTGCGGTTGCCGGCCAGCGGCCGGCACTACCGGATCAAGCGGGGCGGCACGGCAGTCAGGCGTTGCGCACCGCCAGCAACTCGCCATTGCCCACCGGCACCAGGCTGGTGCTGAACGCCTCGTCGGCAGCCAACAGGGCGCGCAGCGGTTCCATCTGCGCGGCGTGCGAGATCGCGTTGTCCACCACCAGCAGGCCACCGGGCCGCAGCACGCGCCGCAACTGCGGCCACCAGCCGGCGTACTGTTCGCGGTCCGAATCGAGGAACAGCAGGTCGACGCTGGCATCGTCGGCCTGCGCCAGCCACGACCCGGCATCGCCGTGGACCAGGGTGATGTACTGCTCCAAGCCGCTGCGTGCGAAGGTGGCACGCGCCATCGCCGCCTTGTCCTCGGCGAACTCCAGCGTGGTCACATGGCCGTCGATGGCCGCGGCGGCCTCGGCCAGCCACAGCGTGGAATAGCCATTGGACGTGCCGATTTCCAGCACCCGCCGCGCCTGGCCAAAACGCACCAGCACCGAGAGCAACTCACCGGTCTCCGGCGTGATGTTGAGCATGCGCCGGCCGCGCTCGGTTTCGCGCGCGTCGTTGTCGGTACCGAAGCGCACCAGCTCGTCCTTGAGCGCCTGCAGCACGGTGGCTACTTCCACCACGCGCGCAGCAGCGCCACCGCGCCAACCGCACCGGACAACCAGCTCCACATCGGCAGGTCGCCCCAGTACCAGCCCGGCGGTTGCAGCACGTACATCAGCGCCGCGATGGCCAGCAGGCCAACGCCGGTGATCGCACCCACCGCGCGTTTCTGCAGGCGCTGCAGGCTGGCATCGAGCGCCACCAGATCGCGCGAGCGCATCGCCAGTTCATGGCGGCCTTCCACCTGCTGGGTCAGCCAGGCGTGTACCAGGCGCGGCATGTCCGGCGCATGGGTCATGATTTCCGGCAGGCGCTTGCCGATCTCGCGCACCACCCGGCGCGGGCTGTAGCGCTCGCGCAGGATCTTCGCCAGCACCGGCTTGGCCACTGCCCAGATGTCGATCTGAGGATCGAGCTGGCGACCGACACCTTCGATGTTCAGCAGGGTCTTCTGCAGCAGGATCAGCTGCGGCTGCAGGGTCAGCTGGTAGCGCTGGGCCACGCGGAACAGCTTCATCAGCACTTCGGCCAGCGAGATCTGCGACAGCGGGCGGGTGAAGTACGGCTCGCATACCGAACGCACCGCCGCTTCCAGATCATCGATGCGCACGTGGTCCGGCATCCAGCGTGCCTGCACGTGCAGTTCGGCGATGCGACGGTAATCTCGGTTGAAGATGGCCATGAAGTTCTCGGCCAGGTAGTACTGATCTTCCTGCGAGAGCTGGCCCATGATGCCGAAGTCCAGCGCGATGAAGCGCGGGTTGGCACGGCGCGCCGGATCGGTGTCGACCCAGATGTTGCCGGCGTGCGCGTCGGCATGGAAGAAGTTGTCACGGAACACTTGGGTGTAGAACACCCGCACGCCCTTGGCGGCCAGCGCCTTGCGGTCGATGCCGGCCTTGTCCAGCGCGGCGATGTCATCGGACGGAATGCCCCATACGCGTTCCAGGGTCAGCGCACGCTCGGCGGTGTGGCTCCAGATCACTTCCGGTACGTACAGATCGTCGCTGTTTTCCCAGAAGCGGCGCAGCACGCTGGCATTGGCGCCTTCGCGCTGCAGGTCCAGTTCGGCAGCCAGGGTGTTCTCGACTTCGGCCACCACTTCACGCGGGCGGATCTTGTCGGCACGTGGATGGGTGCGCTCGACCAGCGCGGCCAGCGAGTTGAGCAGGGCAATGTCGGCATCGATCTGCTTTTCGATGCCTGGGCGCAATACCTTGACCACCACCTGGCGGCCGTCGGCGAGCGTCGCTGCGTGCACCTGCGCGATCGAGGCCGAAGCCAGCGGTTCGGTGTCGAAGCTGGCAAACGCCTCGCTCACCGGCAGGCCGAGTGCTTCTTCGACGATGCGGCGCGCAGTATCGCCATCGAACGGCTTGACCCGGTCCTGCAGCAGGGTCAGCTCGTTGGCCACGTCGGGCGGTACCAGGTCGCGGCGGGTCGACAGGATCTGGCCGAACTTGACGAAGATCGGCCCGAGGTCCTGCAGCGCCAGGCGCAGGCGCGCGCCGCGCGATTGTGCGGCGATATCGGCCGAGGCGCGCGGCACGAACGGCTTGGCCAGGCGCAGCCAGCGCTCGGCCGGCGTGCCCTGCAGCAGATCGTCGAGGCGGTAACGCAGGATCACCCGGCCGATGCGGCTGGCCCGCAGCACGGCCTTCATGCGGCACCCCGCAGGCGCTGCACGCGCGCGCCCAGCCGCTCGACGTCATCACGCAGCACGTCAACGTCATCGTGGAAGGCATCCAGTTCGGCGCGCGGCACCACATCACGCGATTCCTCGGTGATGAACTCGGCAGCGCTATGGGCCAGGTCGATCGCGCCCTGGCGCGCGTGCTGCAGGGCGCTGCGCAGGGTGTTGGCCACCTGCACGCCCAGCACCTCGCCGAACACGCTGACGAACGGCTGCTGCCAGTCCGGATCGAAGCCCTTGGCCAGCTGCTGCAGGCGGCGCGCCAGCTCGGCATCGCCGGCCACGCGCACGCGGCCCTTGCCGGTGCTGTCGGCGCGGCGCGCGTTGGCCAGCAATGGCAACTGCGCCAGCACGCCGGCCAGGCTGCTGCGCACGGCCAGATCGGCTTCCTGCGTGTCGACCGGGCCGACCCGCAGCTGATCGCCCTCGACGCTGATGCGCATCGCCAGCGAAGGCGCTTCCAGGGTCAGGTCGATATGCCGGCCGTCGAGGCTGGCCAGCGCATGGCGGGTATCCGGATCCAGCGCGAGGGCGCGGTTCAGGGCGATCTGCAGGGCGCGGCCAGCGACCGGCTTGAGGGACTTGAGCAGGGAGAGAGCCATGTGCGCATTCTACCTGCGTGGGTGGGGGGCTTGGGCCGGGCTGCCGCCCGGCACCCGCAGATGCAACTGCCAGAGCAACGGCCGAAGCAACAGCGGGCAGTCCGTGGGTTGGCGGGGTGGGTCCGGTTGCGGGGGACGCCGTAAACCCCCCTCCGGGGTCCGGCCCAGCCGCTGGCGGCTGTGCGTTCGGGCGCTTGCGAAGCAGTGCTTCGCAAGCAAAGCGCCCTCACCCTTGGGGGCTTGGCCGCGGCATCCATGCCGCGGACACCCCCGCAACCGGACCCACCCCGCCTTCGACAGGTTTCTGCTGCTGTGGGTGGGTGTCGACCTTGGTCGACACGGTAGATCCACGCCATGCGTGGATGGAATTCTGGTTCATCTGTGCCTCACCTGGGTGGCAGCGGAAGGTTCATGCTGTACGGCCACGCAATGCACAGGACATCGCAACGCCATGGCACGGACCCGGGTCGGCATCATCTTCGGGGGCAGGTCCTCCGAGCACGAAGTTTCGCTGCAGTCGGCGAAGAACATCCTCGATGCCCTCGACCGCGAGCGCTTCGAGCCGGTGCTGGTCGGCATCGACAAGCAGGGCCAGTGGCATCTGAGCCAGCCTGACACCTTCCTGCTCAATGCCGATGACCCGTCGCGCATCGCGCTGCATCGTTCCGGGCAGTCGCTGGCGGTCCTTCCCGGCACGGAGCAGGCGCAGCTGCAGCCGTCCGATGCGACCAGCGTGCTGGGCCAGATCGATGTGGTGTTGCCGATCGTGCATGGACCGCTGGGCGAGGACGGTGCGCTGCAGGGCCTGCTGCGCATGGCCAACCTGCCCTTCGTGGGTTCGCCGGTGCTGGGCTCGGCGGTGGCGATGGACAAGGACGTGGCCAAGCGCCTGCTGCGTGATGCCGGGCTGCAGGTGGCGCCGTGGCTGTGCATCCGTCGCCACCAGGCGGCGGCGGTCGATGTCGAGGCGGTGATCGCCCAGCTGGGCCTGCCGCTGTTCGTGAAGCCGGCCAACCAGGGTTCATCGGTCGGCGTAAGCAAGGTCAAGGAGGCGGCCGGCTTTGCTGAGGCACTGGAACTGGCGTTGCGCTATGACCACAAGGTACTGGTGGAGTCGGCGGTGGTCGGCCGTGAAATCGAGTGCGCGGTGCTGGGCAACGCGCAGCCGCAGGCCAGCGTGTGCGGTGAAGTGGTAGTGCACGACGAGTTCTACGCCTACGACACCAAGTACATCAACGAAGGCGGTGCCGACGTGGTGGTACCGGCGGACATCGACGCTGCCACCCAGGCGCGCATCCAGCAGATCGCGCTGCAGGCCTACCAGGCGCTGGAGTGTGCCGGCATGGCGCGCGTGGATGTGTTCCTCACCGCAGACGGCGAGATCGTCATCAACGAGGTCAACACGCTGCCGGGCTTCACCCGCATCAGCATGTACCCGAAGTTGTGGGGTGCCAGCGGCGTGGACTACACCACGCTGATCACGCGGCTGATTGAACTGGCGCTGGAGCGCCATGGGGCAGACAGGCAGCTTCTGTAGCGTCGAGCCATGCTCGACGAAGGGCGTGCCGACCAACGGTCGGCACCCACCGGAGAAAACAGTGCCGGCCGGCCAGCGGCCGGCACTACCCTGCGGTCTTCTACCCGCGCTTGCGGAACATCGAGATCACTGCCAGTACCAGGAACACAACGAACAGGATCCAGGCAATGTTGCTGGCAGCACCGGCAATGCCGGAGAAGCCGAGCACGGCGGCGATGATGGCGATGACAAAGAAAATGACGGCGTAATGCAGCATGGCGCTCCTCGCAGATGTCCGGGCCGTTGGATGGCGTGGGTCCATCCTCCCGATCTGGCGGTGTGCAACCGGTGATGGCGATCTATGCGGCAGATGAAGCCTTCAGCCTGCGCAGCCCTTCTTCGATGCTGACCTGCGGCACGTAGCCGAAATCGCGACGTGCCGGCTCCATGCTGTACCAGTGCGGCGTACACAGCTGCTCGGCCAGGAAACGGGTCAACGGCGGTTCGCCACGCAGGCGCAGCAACGGCCACAGCCGCTCGCAGACCGCGCCGATGCGGTAGGCGGTCCTGAAGCTGATCGCCTTGTCCACCGTCGGCGCCCCCACGGCGGCCAGCAGCCTGTTGACCAGCTCGCGCATCGGCAGCGGTTCGCCGTTGGAGATGAAGTACGCCTTGCCGGCGCAGGCCGCGCCCGGTGCCAGGGCTTCGAAGGCGAGGAAGTGCGCCAGCGCGGCGTTGTCGATGTAGGTGGTATCGACCTTGTTGTTGCCGTCGCCGACCAGGCGCAGGCGGCCCTGCCGCGCGCGCTCGGCCAGGCGAGGCACCAGCTGCTGGTCGCCCGGCCCCCAGATCAGGCGCGGGCGCAGTGCTACCGTCGCCAGCGTCGCATCGTTGGCCGCCAGCACGCGTTGTTCTGCAATCGCCTTGGTCGCCGCATACGGGGCCTGGAAATCCTCGCCGTACGGCACTTCATCGGCGCCGAGGCCTTCCACCGGGTGGGTCGCGCGATGAGTCACGCTGGGCGTGGAGGTGTAGACCAGCCGGCTGATGCCATGCGCGCGGCATGCGGCGATGACGTTGTCGGTGCCGACCACGTTGGCCTGGTGGTAGCTGTCATAGCTGCCCCACGCGCCGGCCTTGGCGCCGTTGTGGAACACCGCATCGACGCCAGCCACCGCATGCAGCACCGCCTGCGCATCGGCCAGGTCGCCACGGATCTGGCCCACGCCCATCGCCTGCAGTTCCGGGTAGTGGCTGCGGTTGAACGCCAGCACCTGGTGGCCGCGTTCGACCAGCCCGCGGCACAGCGCCTGGCCAAGGAAACCACCCCCACCGGTGACCAGGATCTTCATGCGCGCTTCTCCAGTTCGGCGCTGGCCCAGACGGCGAGCTTCTCGCGGCCGATCTTGGCGTTGTGACGGATATCGACGGGGAAGGCCGGATGCACCAGGAAGTGCTGCAGGCCGGCCTCAGGCACGCGGGCTGCTGCGTGAGCGCGCAGTGCTTCCTGCAGTGCCGGGCTGTCGGACTGGCCACGCTGCAGTTCCACGCACAGCACCGGCACCTGCGCACCTGCGGCGCCAACACCGACCAGCGCGCTGCGCGCCACGCCAGCGACGGTGTTGAACACCGGCTCGACCTGCTCGGTGTACAGCGGCCCGCGTGCGGTTTCCACGCGCTGCGTCTTGCGCCCGCAGAACCACAGGCGGCCCTGTGCATCGAAGTACCCTACGTCGCCCATGCGGTGCACGATGCGGATGCTGCCATCGGCCAGGGTTTCGCTGATCTTCGCTGCCGCGGTCGCCTGCGGGCGGTTGAAATAGCTGTCGGTGGTGGTCGGCCCGGCCACGGTGATCTCGCCCACCTCACCGGTGGCCAGCACGCGTGCCTGCCCCCAGTCCGGCAGCGGGGCATCATCGATGGCGATGATGCGCACCTCGTTCGGCTCCACCACGCTGCCCACGCAGGTGCCGGCGCCGGCCTCGGTGGCGGCGCGGGTGCGCTCCAGCTCGCGGCCTTCGACCACGGCCACCGGCAGGCACTCGGTGGCGCCATACGGGGTCCAGAACTGCGCATCGGCCGGCAGCAGGCGGCGGATGGTGGCGACCACGTCCGGCGGCACCGGCGCACCGGCCGAGGTCACCCGGGTCACGGTCGGCAGCGGCCGGCCATGCCTGGCCAGCACGCGCATGAGGGCCGGCGAACCGAACAGCTGGGTCACGCCGAAGCGCTGGATGGCGTCGTGCAGTCGCGCCGGATCGGCCTGTGCCGGCCGCGTCGGGTCCATGTCCGGGATCACCGAGGTCAGGCCCAGCGCCGGATCGAACAGCGCGAACGGCGGGAAGGTCGGCAGGTCCACCCCACCCGCTTCCATGCCGAACGCGCTGCCCAGCAGCTGGATCTGGCCGACGAAGTGGCGGTGACGGTAGACCACGCCCTTGGGCACGCCGGTGGAGCCGCTGGTGAACAGGATCGCCGCCATGTCCTCGCCATCGGTGCCGGCCAGCATCGGCCCACCGTTGGCGCCTGCGCGCTCGAGCGCGGCCAGGGTGGTTCCACCCCAGCCGAGGCGGCGGCCGACAGTGACCAGACGGGTCGCCGAAGGCGCCCAACGCAGCGCCAGCCGCGCCACATGCGCCAGCGGGATGCCGATGAAGGCCTCCGGCTGCGCCTCGTCCAGGCATTGCTTCAGCGCACGCCTGTCGATGCCCGGGTCGACCAGCACCGGCACCGCGCCCAGCTTGAACAGCGCGAACATCAACAGGAAGAACTCCGGCGACGGCCGCACCATCACCACCGTGCGCACGCCGCGGCCGATGCCGTAGCCGGCCAGGCCGGCCGCCATGGCATCGCTGCGCGCGTCCAGCTGGCGGTAGTCCAGGGTCACGTCATAGGCCGCCATGCCATTGCCGGCACCGCGGCGGCCGGGGCAGCGGATGGCGATCTGGTCGGGGCGTTCGCGAGCCAGTTCAGGCAGGCGGGCCGCAATGTTGCAGGGTCCGTTCATCCGTTCATTGTCGCCGCTTACGGAATTTCTTGCGCGGCGGCCCACTTCGTGGAAAATCCGCACCCTCGTTCCTGATTCCGACTGCCGCCCGAGGCGGCTTGCCCATGCAACATCCCTGCATGACCTGCGGCGCCTGCTGCACCCAGTACCGCGTGGCCTTCCACTGGATGGAATCGGACGAGGTCACCCCCGGCGGCGTGCCGCACCAGCTCACCGAGGTGCTCGACCCGCATCGCCTGTGCATGCGCGGCACCCACTCCAAGCCGGTGCGCTGCGTGGCGCTGGATGCGCAGATCGGCGTGTATTCACGCTGCACCATCCACCCCAACCGGCCCAGCGTGTGCCGCGAGGTGGATGCGTCGTGGGAGTACGGCAAGGCCAGCCCGCAGTGCGACAAGGCGCGCATCGCCTATGGCCTGGATCCGCTGACGCTGGCCGACTGGCGCTGGCGCGACGAGGCCGGGAACGATGACGGCCATCCGGACGACAACGGCAACAGCCCGTCCTCGCCACCGCAGGCACCGGTGGCCGCGTAGTGGTAGTGCCGGCCGCTGGCCGGCAACCTCATGAACCCGGCCGGTGTGCCGACCAACGGTCGGCACGCCCCTCAGATCGGGTTCTTGTCCAGGAACGCGCGGATTTCCGGCACCAGCACGTCGTGCTTGTCTTCCAGCACGTAATGGCCGGCATCCTCGAAGGCATGCACCTGGGCCTGCGGCAGCGCGGCCTGGAAACCCTTCAGGAAATGATGGTCGAACACGAAGTCGCGCAGGCCCCAGCCGAGGAAGGCCGGGCGGTCGGCGAACGACGGCAGCGCCTTGCCGGCGCGCTCCAGCAGCGACCAGGCCTTGTCGGCCGGTGACAGCGGGATGTCCTGCATGAAGCGGATGGTGCTGATGCGGTTGGCGTAGCTGTTGTACGGCGACACATAGGCACGGCGCACATCGGCCGGCATCTTCCGTTCCACGCCCAGCCAAGAGGCGCCGGACGAGAACGCGTTGAAGGTGCGGATGATCCACTCACCGATCTTCCAGTGGCGGCCCAGCGCGATCTGCCACGGCATCTTCTTCGCCGCCGGCATCGGGAACGCGGCGGTGTTGAGCACCACCAGGCGCTTCACCTGCTCGTGGTGCGACAGCGCCCAGCCGAAACCGATCATGCCGCCCCAGTCGTGCACGGCCAGGGTCACCGGGCCGGTGATGCCCAGGTGCTTCAGCAGCGCATCGAGGTCGTCCACGCGCGACTGCAGGGTGTATTCGTAGCGGCTGTCGTCCGGCTTGTCCGACAGGCCCATGCCGATGTGGTCCGGCACGATGCAGCGGTACTTGTCCGACAGGCCGGCCACCAGCGTGCGCCAGTAGTAGCTCCACGACGGATTGCCGTGCACCATCACCACCACTTCGCCGTCGCGCGGGCCTTCGTCGAGATAGTTCATCGACAGGCCGGGGCGCACGTCGAAACGCTGCGGGTGGGCGGGGTAACCGGGAAGATCGCGCATGCGGAGCACCTAGGGAGAATCGCGGCGCGGTATAGAGCCGAGCCGATGTTCGGCTGCTCTCCGGTCCGCTGCGGAAGAGCCGCGCTGCGCGCGTGAGCCGAGCATGGCTCGGCTCTACAGGAGGTCGGGCAGCGGGCTGCTTACCAGACCACTTCAGCCATCGAGCAGTTCAGGCCCGAGCCGATGCCCAGAAGCGCGATGCGATCGCCCTTCTTCAGCTTGCCCAGCTGCTTGAGCTTGCTCAGCACGATCGGCACCGAGGCCGGACCGATGTTGCCGTGCTCGCCGAAGATGGTCATGACCTTCTTCGGATCGATGCCGAAGTTCTTGATGAACGCAGCGGTGTGCGGCTGGCTGACCTGGTGGATCACGAACTGGTCCAGCTCTTCCACGGCCCAGCCCAAGGCGATCTTGGCGGCGGTGAAGGTCTTCTGGGCCAGCTTGATGCCTTCGATCAGCAGCAGGCGGGTGTCGGTGACCATGCGGTCCAGGTTGCCCAGGCACAGCTGGTTCCACTCGGTGGCCGAGCGGGTCACGCCGCCCTTGTAGCGCGGGGCGTCCGGCACCAGTTCCGAGCGCGCCATCACCATCGCGGCGGCGCCCGAACCGGTGGTCAGCGCGGCCAGCTCGTTGCGGAAATCGTCGGCGGTGACGTCCGGGGCGGTCATGCGCTCCAGGGTCTTCTCGTACACCAGGTTGGCGGTCTCGCCATCCACCACCAGCGCGTAGTCGATGTCGCCGCGCTCGATCATGCGCGCGGCGATATCCATGCCGTTGATGAAGGCCAGGCAGGCATTGGCGACGTCGAAGGTCATGCACTCGTCGCTGACGCCAAGGTTGCCGGAGACGATCGACGCCGTGGACGGCTCCAGGTAATCGCGGCTGACCGAGGTGTTGACCAGCAGGCCGACCTGGGTCGCGGTGATGCCCGCGTCTTCCAGCGCCTTGCGCCCGGCCATGGTGGCCGCATCGGAGGCCAGCACGCCGTTGTCCCACAGGCGGCGCGCGTGGATGCCGGCGATGTCGCCGAGCACGTCGGTGCGGATACCCAGGCGGTCCAGCGTCGGCTGCAGCCGCTCGTTGATTTCCTTGGTCGTCAGCGTATGCGGCGCGTCGACGTGTGCCAGGCCGGCGATCGAGACATTCTTGAAGAGCATCGAGGTTAGCGCCAAGGCTCAGGCAAAAGGGGGCGCTATTCTATAACTCCCGGGCTTTCACCGCATCTTTACGAATTCAGGCTTGCCCGTATGGTGAAGCGTTCAGCGCGGCGGGCACTGGAACGCGGCGAAGCGCTGGCTGCCGTCGGCTGGAGCCGCGGCGGCCTGCACGGCGCTGGCGCCGGCACTCGGGGCCTCGTTGCGGGCCAGGGTTTCCAGCTCTTCCTGCACGCGCAGCGGGTTGCGGTTGTAGAAGCCGACCTTGCTCTTCACGGTGACCACCACCTCGCCCTTGGCGATGCAGCCGGCCGGAACCGGGCCTGCCGGCAGCACGCGGGTCGCCTTGCCGGCCGGTTCGATCGGCACCCAGGTGCAGGCGGTGACGGTGAGCAGCAGGGAGGAAAGCAGCAGAACGCGCATGGGCAGATCCTGGAAGGGTATGGGGGGATTCTGCCTGAACAGCCTGAATCGGGGGTAGCCGGGCTCGGGGTCGGATCCCCCGCAGGGGGCTCTGACCCCGCCTTCGGGTCACGGCGTTGCCGGCCAGCGGCCGGCACTACCGGGGGAGGCCTGCCCGCCGTGGCGGGCAGGCGCATCCCTTATTTCTTGACCGGGTTGCCTTCGGCGTCGATCACCGTCACCTCGCCCAGGTTCAGCGCGCGCACGGCCGCTTCAGTCTGCTTGAGGTCACCCACCACCACCCAGGTCAGCGCCTGCGGCTTGATCTCGGCCGCGGCCTGCTGCACCTGCGCCGGGGTCATCGCCTCGATTTCGGCCTTGCGGCGCAGCACATAGTCGTCCGGACGCTTGAACTGCACGATCGAACCGATGGTCGACGCCACCGCGCTGGCGGTCTCGTAGGCACCGGGCAGGCTCAGGGTCTGGATGTTGCGGATGCGGTTGACCTCGGCAGCGGTGGCCGGCTTGCTGCCATCGGCGAACGCGGCGATTTCCTTGCGCATCTCCGCCATCGCCGGGCCGGTCTTGTCGATCTGCACCGGCGCACTGGCCATCCACGGACGCTGACCCACCGAATTGACCGCGCTGCTGCGCGCACCGTACGACCAGTGCTTGTCTTCGCGCAGGTTCATGTTCAGGCGCGAGGTGAAGTCACCACCGATCACGCCGTTGGCGATGTCGAAGCGGGTCGAGCTGGTGGCGCTGGATGGCGACACCACCTGGCCGGCGAACAGGTTGGCCTGCACCGCACCCGGCTGGTCGATCAGGAACACGCGCGGGCCCTTCGGCAGCGCGACGTCGGTGGCGGCCTCCACCTGCGGGGCGTCGCCACTGGCCTTCCAGTCGCCCAGCTGCTTGTCCAGCAGCGGCACGATCTCGGCCAGCGTGGTGTCACCGACCACGATCAGGGTGCCGTTCTGCGGGCGCAGCCAGTCGTGGTGGAAGTCGACCAGGTCTTCGCGGGTCAGGCCGTTGATCGCCGCTTCGTCACCGCTGCCGGTGAACGGAATGGCGTACGGGTGGCCCTTGCCGTACAGCAACGGCGGCAGCACGCGCATCGCCACCGCACCCGGGTTGACCTTCTCCTGCTGAATGCCGGCGATCCAGGTCGCCCGGACCCGGTCGATCTCGCCCTGCTCGAAGCGCGGCTCGCGCAGCAGGTCGCGGTACAGCGCCAGCGACGGAGCCAGGTTCTCCTTCAGCGCGGACAGGTCCACGCTCATCGAATCCAGGCCGGCCGAGGCATCCAGGCTGGCGCCCAGTGCGTCGGCAGCATCGGCGAAGGCCAGCGAACCCAGCTTGCCGGCGCCTTCGGTCATCAGGCTCATGGTGAAGTTGGCGGTGCCCGGCTTGCGGCCCTGGTCGGCACTGAAGCCGCCCGGGAACTGGTAGCTGAACTGCACCACCGGGATTTCATGGCGTTCGGCCAGGATCACCTGGGTGCCGTTCTTCAGCGTGGCGCGCTGCAGTGCCGGGAACTTCAGCTGCGGGAACTCGCGGGTCTGCGGCACGCCGGCCTTGCGGTCCACCTGCTCGGGCAGGGTGCTGTACTTCGGGTCCACCGCCGGCACGGTGAACGGCTTCGGCGTCTGGCTCGGGTCTTCCTTCAGCGCCACGCGCTCACCCGGCTCGATCACCAGGGTGTGGCTGCCCTTGTCCAGCCACTGCGCACCCAGACGGCTCAGGTCGGCGGCCGTGGCCTTGTCGATGTTGGCCAGCGACGTGCGGAAGCAGCCCGGGTCGCCGGTGAACACGGCGCACTCGGCCAGCGCGTCGGCCTTGCCGCCAAAACCACCGATGCGCTCGATGCCGCGGATGAAGCCGGCGCGGGCACCGGTCTTGGCGCGTTCAAGTTCGGCCGCGGTCGGACCCTGCTTGATCAGCCGGTCCAGTTCCTCATCGATGATCTTCTCGACCTTGGCCGGGTCCTGGCCCTGCTTCACGGTCGCCACGATCACGAAGTTGGAGCCCAGCTGCGAGGTCGACAGGCCCGAACCGATGCTGTCCACCAGCTTGTCCTGGTGCTGCAGGCGCTGGCTAAGGCGCGAGGACTTGGCGCCACCGAGTACCTGCGCGAACAGCTGCAGCTGATCGATATCGGTGGTGCCGACCTGCGGCACGTTCCAGGCGCGGTAGATGCGTGGCTGCGGCACCTTGTCGGTCATCGTCTCGCGGCTGTCGGCACTGCGCTTGGCCACGTTCACCGCCGGTTGCGCCATGGTCGGACCGGCCGGGATGCTGCCGAAGTACTTGGCGACCTTCTCCTTGGCGGTGGCCAGGTCGATGTCACCGGCCAGCACCAGCACTGCATTGTTCGGGCCATACCAGGTGCGGAACCAGGTCTTCACGTCGTCCAGCGAGGCCGCGTTGAGATCGTTCATCGAACCGATCACACCGTGGTGGTACGGGTGGCCGACCGGGTACAGCGCCTTGTTGATCTGGTCCCAGGCCTGGCCATAGGGCTGGTTCTCGCCCTGGCGCTTCTCGTTCTGCACCACGCCACGCTGCTCGTCCAGCGCCGCCTGGTCGATCGCACCGACCAGATGGCCCATGCGGTCCGATTCCATCCACAGCGCCATGTCCAGCGCGGTGGTCGGCACGTTCTCGAAGTAGTTGGTGCGATCGGTATTGGTGGTGCCGTTCTGGTTGGTGGCACCGACCTGCTTGAACGGCTCGAAGTACTCGCCGTCGTGGTTTTCGCTGCGCTGGAACATCAGGTGTTCGAACAGGTGCGCGAAGCCGGTGCGGCCGGCCGGTTCGTCCTTGCTGCCCACGTGGTACCAGACGTTGACCGCCACGATCGGCGCCTTGCGATCGGTATGCACGATCACCCGCAGGCCGTTGGGCAGGGTGAACTGCTCATACGGGATATCGACCCTGGCCGGGGCAGCCGGCTTGGCGGCCAGCACAGGGGTGGGCGCAAGCGTGCCCAGGGCGGTGCTGAGGGCGACAGCCAGCAATGCAGCGCGCGGGCGAAGGGCGAGAGACATATCCGGATCCTTGGTCACGTAGGTGAACCCCGATCCTAGCGTGCGCACGCAGCGGCAGGAATCGGTCGCCAGTCACTGGGGGTGTTTGCCCTGATGCGCCATTTCGGCCCCTCGCTGCGGCCTTCTGGCAGGTCACATGCGGCGGCAACCCGCGTCCGGACAGTGTCCGTCGCCCATCGAATGGACAGGTGTCCGCCCAGCGGACACTTTTCAGATCGGAAAAAGCCTTTCAAATCAATCACTAAAAGTTGGCACGGGGATTGCTTGGTATTTCCTGCGCCAGGAAGGGCTTCAGACGCAAGATGACTGAAGACTGAACAAATGCAGGAAATCGAAAATTTTCCTTGCAAGCCCAGAATCGGTGTACTACCTTACTACCACACCACTGATCACCAACACTAAACAGGCCCCGTCATGAACGCCAAGACCATTGCCATCGCCATCGCCCTGATTGCCGGCACCGCGGTTGTTTCGTCGGTGCAGGCCTCCGAATCCATCAAGACCCTGTCCACCGTGCAGGTCCGCCCGGCCGCCGACCAGCTGGCCCAGCAGGCCTGGGAACAGGCCAGCGGCATCCCGACCCTGGCCACCGTGGAGGTGCGCCCGAGCGCCGACCAGCTGGCCGAGCGCAACGGCTACGCCGCCACTCCGGTCGCCGCCGCGATGCCGATCACCACGTTGGCCTCGGTGGAAGTGCGCCCCAGCCTGGAGCAGCGCGTCGCCCTGGCCGCCGAACTGGAAGCCCAGCGCTACGCCGCCACCCTGGCCGCCGCCGCTACCAACGTTGCC
Organism: Stenotrophomonas maltophilia; assembly: GCF_001274595.1. Lineage (GTDB taxonomy): Bacteria > Pseudomonadota > Gammaproteobacteria > Xanthomonadales > Xanthomonadaceae > Stenotrophomonas > Stenotrophomonas forensis. Next base: position 211,691 of record NZ_CP011010.1, on the reverse strand, counting down.
CACTCGGTCATCGTCAACCTGCCGGCCCTGCAGGTGCGCCCGAGCGCTGCCGACCTGCAGGCCCTGGCCAGCGAAACCGCCCAGGTCCTGCTGCGCCCGTAACCGGTGCCGCCCTGCCCCGTGCAGGGCGTGCGCCGTAAAGGCGGCGGCCGTCGCAGGTACACTGCGCCGATGAATGCCGCGCCCCAGTTCCACGTGATCCTGTTCCAACCGGAAATCCCGCCCAACACGGGCAATGTGATCCGTCTCTGCGCCAACACCGGCGCGCAGCTGCACCTGGTCGAGCCGCTCGGCTTCGCACTGGAAGACAAGCAGCTCAAGCGCGCCGGGCTGGACTACCACGAGTACTCGCGCCTGCAGGTGCACCCGGACCTGGACACCGCGCTGGCGCGGATCGCGCCCAAGCGGCTGTTCGCCCTGAGTACCCGGGCCAGCGTGCGTTATGACAGCGTGGCCTTTGAAGATGGCGATGCGTTCCTGTTCGGCCCGGAAAGCCGCGGCCTGCCGCAGGACGTACTCGATGCCTTGCCCGATGGCGCCCGCCTGCGCCTGCCGATGCGGCCGGACAATCGAAGCCTCAATCTTTCCAACACCGTGGCGGTGGTGATGTACGAGGCGTGGCGGCAGCACGGGTTTGCCGGCGGCGCGTAAACCGCCTCAGATGGGTGTGAACCGCTCCTGGTGGATGCGGACCGCACTTGGTGGGTGCGGACCTTGGTCCGCACAAATGCCTGGCCGGGTGCTGAAGGAATGTGCCAACCAAGGTTGGCACCCACCACAACCCGATTTCAGAACGCGTTGATGCCGGTCAGTTCGCGGCCGATCACCAGCTGGTGCACGGTCTCGGTGCCTTCATAGGTGATCACCGATTCCAGGTTCAGTGCGTGGCGGATCGCCACGTGCTCGGTGGTGATGCCGGCCCCACCCAGCAGATCGCGACACTCGCGGGCGATGTCGATCGCCATGCGGCAGTTGTTCCACTTGGCCAGGCTGACCTGCTGCGGCTGCAGCTGGCCCGCTTCCTTCAACCGCCCCAGCTGCAATGCCAGCAGCTGCGCGGTGGTGATGCGGCGGGCCATCTCGGCCAGCTTGATCTGTGCGCTCTGCGTGGCCGCCAACGGGCGCCCGAACAGCACGCGCTCCTTGGCATAGCCCAGTGCTTCATCCAGGCAGGCGATGGCCGCCCCGATCGGCCCCCAGCTGATGCCGAAGCGGGCCTGGGTCAGGCAGCCCAGCGGCCCCTTCAGGCCCTTCACGTTCGGCAGGCGATGGCTGTCGGGCACGCGCACGTCGTCGAAGAACAGCGCACCGGTCAGCGACGCGCGCAGGCTCATCTTGTGCTTGATTTCCTGGGTGGTGAAGCCGGCCATGCCCTTCTCCAGCACGAAGCCCTGGATGCCGTCCTCGGTCTGCGCCCAGACGATCGCCAGGTCGGCCACCGGCCCGCTGGTGATCCACATCTTGCTGCCGCTGATCCGCCAGTCACTGCCGTCGCGCACCGCACGGGTCTTCATGCTGGCCGGATCGGAACCGCCGTGCGCCTCGGTCAGGCCGAAGCAGCCGATCAGTTCGCCGCGCGCCATCGCCGGCAGCCACTGCTGGCGCTGTTCCTCGCTGCCATAGGCGTAGATGGGATACATGCACAGCGAGCTCTGCACCGAAACGAAGCTGCGCAGGCCCGAGTCGCCACGCTCCAGCTCCTGGCAGATCAGGCCGTAGCTGACCGCACCGAGGCCACCGCCGCCGTATTCGGCCGGCAGGGTGGCGCCGAGCAGGCCCAGCGATGCGATCTCCGGCACCAGTTCAGATGGAAAACGGGCCTGGTCAAAGGCATCGCCGATGATCGGCAGCACCCGCTCGTTGGTGAAGCGGGCGACGCTCTCCTGCACCGCGCGCTCTTCCTCGTTGAGCAGGGAACGGACATCGAACAGATCGTACGGATGCAAAGCCATGGCACTCACGCGCAGTCAGGACCGGGCCATTGTCGGTCATCCGGGCAGAGCGTGCCGACCCAGGTCGGCACCCACCAGAGCGGCGGCACTACGCTGCAATGCAGCAATCGGGATGTGAACATCGGCGATCTAGCTCGATCACGCGCGGCCCGGTACCCTGACACATTCAAACAACCGTTTCGCTCGTGGCTGCACGCGCGATTTCCAGGCACCGCCGGTGGCCCCGATGCCGGCCCTACCCACGAGTCATGCAATCGATGAGCGCTGAAGCCAACGCCCTGCCCCCGCGTGAAGTAATGGAGTTCGACGTGGTGATCGTCGGCGCCGGCCCCGCCGGCCTGGCCACCGCGATCCGCCTGCGCCAACGCGCGATCGAAGCCGGTCGCGAACTGTCGGTCTGCGTGCTGGAGAAGGGCTCCGAGCCGGGCGCGCATGTGCTGTCCGGCGCGGTGATGGACCCGCGTGCACTGACCGAGCTGTTCCCGGACTGGGCCGAGCGCGGCGCGCCGCTGAAGCAGAAGGTCACCCGCGACGAATTCCTGTTCCTCAGCGAAACCGGCGCACGCAGCACGCCCAACGCGCTTCTGCCGGAGTGCTTCCACAACGAAGGCAACTACATCATCAGCCTGGGCGAAGTGACCCGTTGGCTGGCGCAGCAGGCCGAGGCGCTGGAAGTGGCGATCTTTCCCGGCTTCGCCGCCGCCGAGGTGCTGTATGGCGACAACGGTGAAGTGATCGGCGTAGCCACCGGCGACATGGGTATCGAGAAGGACGGCAGCATCGGCCCGGCCTTCGAGCGTGGCATGGCGTTGCAGGCCAAGTACACGATCTTCGCCGAAGGCGCGCGCGGCCACCTCGGCCGCCAGCTGATCGCCCGTTACAAGCTGGACGAAGGCAAGGACCCGCAGGCCTACGGCATCGGCATCAAGGAGCTGTGGCAGATCGACCCGGCCAAGCATGAGCCGGGCCTGGTGGTGCACGCCGCCGGCTGGCCGATGGACAACGACACCTATGGCGGCGCGTTCCTGTACCACGCTGACGGCGGCAAGGTTGCCATCGGCTACGTGGTCGGCCTGGACTACAAGAACCCGTGGCTGAGCCCGTTCGAGGAATTCCAGCGCTTCAAGACCCACCCGTCCATCCGCAAGCACCTGGAAGGTGGCACCCGCATCGGCTACGGCGCGCGCGCCATCACCGCCGGTGGCCTGATGTCGCTGCCGAAGACGGTGTTCCCCGGTGGCGCACTGGTCGGCTGCGAGGCCGGCTACCTCAACGTCAGCCGCATCAAGGGCAGCCACGCCGCGATCAAGACCGGCATGTTGTGCGCCGATGCGGCCTTCGACGCCCTGGCTGCCGACCGCCAGCACGATGAACTTGACGCCTACCCGAAGGCGTTCGAAGCCAGCTGGCTGTTCACCGAACTGCAGCAGGCCAAGAACTTCAAGCAGTGGTTCAAGAAGGGCCAGACCGTGGCCACGCTGATGACCGGCATCGAGCAGTGGCTGCTGCCCAAGCTGGGCGTGCGCAACCCGCCGTGGACCCTGCGCCACAGCACCCCGGACCACGCCTGCCTGGAGCCGGCGGCCAAGCACACCCGCATCGCCTACCCGAAGCCGGATGGCGTGCTGACCTTCGACCGCCTCAGCTCGGTGTTCCTGAGCAGCACCAACCACGACGAGAACCAGCCCAGCCACCTGACGCTGAAGGACGCCAGCATTCCGGTGAAGGTGAACCTGGCCGAGTACGCCGGCCCGGAAGCACGCTACTGCCCGGCCGGCGTGTACGAGTTCGTCGGCGAGGCCGACAACGCGCGGCTGCAGATCAACGCGCAGAACTGCGTGCACTGCAAGACCTGCGACATCAAGGACCCGACCCAGAACATCGTCTGGGTGACCCCGCAGGGCGGCGGCGGCCCGAACTACTCGGGCATGTGACCGCCACGGGCTGCGACCGCGTGTCGCAGCCCGGTCGTTTCCGCGCACCGCTATCCTGCCCGCCCATGCGCGCCTTCAACCTGCTCACCATCGTTGCCATGGCACTGGCGGCCACGGCCTGCCAGCGCCCGGGCGCCGCACCGGCCACGCCCGAACAGGCCCACCAGCAGGCCATGCAGCGCGCGTTCGAGCTGTGCGCCGGTTGCCATACCGTTCAGCCTGGCGGGATCCATCGCTTCGGGCCGAACCTGCATGGCGTGATCGGTCGCCGTGCAGGCAGCCTGCCCGACTACGGCTATTCCGACGGCATGCGCCGCGCCGACATCACCTGGACCGCGCAGACCCTGGATGCATTCCTGCAGTCGCCCACCCACCTGGTGCCGGGCACGCGCATGTACAACGCCTTCCCCAGCGCCGAACGCCGCGCGTTGGTGATTGCCTACCTGCAGCAGCAGTCGGCTCAGTGAGCCAGCCGCTGAAGCTGTTGCTGCAGCCGGGCCACGAACGCCGCGACCGCAGCGAACAGCGGCGCCGGATCGGTTTCGGTTGCGTCCTGCAGGCGCTCGACCAGCGCATTGGCCTGGCCTGCCAGCACGCCCGCCCCCACCGCCCCGAGGCCGCCGGCCTGGCGATGCAGGTGCAGCGCCGCGGCCGCACGGTCACCGGCCTGCAGCGCGCGCTGCACGGCCGCCAGATCCTCCTCGCTGGCCTGCAGCAGGCTGTCGCGCAGCTGCTCGGCCACCGCCCGTGAGCCGAACCGCTGCTGCAGGGCTGCCAGATCGGGCAGCGCCATGCCGTCGTCGGCCACCGCCTCCGTTTCCGGCTCGGCGAACGTCTGGCCCTGTGCCTGCGGCAGCCAGCGCAGCAGCGCCGCACGCAACGTGGCCAGTGACAGCGGCTTGGCCAGCACCTCATCCATGCCGGCCTCGCGGCAGCGGCGCGCATCGTCGTCCAGCACGCTGGCGGTCAACGCCAACACGGTCAGCCGTGGCTGGCCGGTACGGCCTTCGCGCTCGCGCAGCAGGCGGGTGAAGCCGAACCCGTCCAGTACCGGCATGCGGCAATCGGTGATCACCAGGTCGAAACTCTCCGCGGCCAGCCGATCCAGCCCCTGCTGGCCATCGCCGACCATCACGTGCGGCACGCCCAGCTGCTGCAACCGCCAGGCCATCATCGCCTGGTTGGTCGGATGATCCTCGATCACCAGCACGCGCGCCTGGCGCAGCGCGGCCGGCAACAATGCGGCCTGCTCCTGCTCGGCCACCAGGGCCTCGACATCGCCACTGCCCGCTTCCACCAGCGACAACCGTACTTCGGCACGGGTGCCCTCGCCCAGCGTGCTGTGCAGGGTCAGCTCGCCCTCCATCATCTGCGCCAGCCGCTGGCTGATGCTCAGGCCCAGGCCGGTGCCACCGTGGTCGCGCTGGATGTAGGCACCGGCCTGGGTGAAGGGTGCGAACAGGTGCTGCAGCTGCTCCGGTGCGATGCCCATGCCGGTGTCGGTGACGCTCAGGCACAGCGGCTGGGCGCCGTCCTCGCGGGTCGGCCCCAGCACCTCCAGCTGCAGGCGGACCTCGCCCTGGGCGGTGAACTTGATGGCGTTGCTGAGCAGGTTGAACACGATCTGGCGCAGGCGTACGCCATCGACTTCGTGCGCGGGCGCCAGCTGTGGATCAATCTGCACGTGCAGCGCCAGCCCGCGTGCACTGGCCTGGGCCGAGAGCAGGCGGCAAACGCTTTCCAGCAACGGCCGCAGGGGCTGCGGCACCGGCTCCAGGCGCAGCGCACCGGCTTCAAGCCGGGAGTAATCGAGGATGTCGTCGAGAATCTGCCGCAGCATCTGCGCCGAATCCTCGATCACTCCCAGAATGCGTTGCTGCTCGGCGTCCAGCGGTGAATGCGCCAGCACTTCCAGCATGCCGAGCACGCCACTCATCGGCGTGCGGATCTCGTGGCTCATGGTGGCCAGGAAACGCGACTTGGCCTCCGCCGCCTGCTCGGCGTCGGCCTTCGCCGCCACCAGGGCATCGGCCTGTGCGCGCGCCTCGCTCACATCCACCCAGTAGCCACTCCACGTCACGGCGCCGGCTTCGGCCGCATAGGGATGGGCCTGGCTGCGCACCCAGCGCGCGTCGGTGCCCTCGGCGCGCAGGCGGAATTCCAGGATCAATGGCGCGAACTGGCGCGCGGCCTGCTCGACCGCCTGCAGGATGCGCGCGCGATCGTCCTCCTCGATGCGCTCCAGCAGGATCTTCGCATCCTGCTCGGCCTGCTGCCGGCTGATTCCGAACAGGGCCTGCAGATCGCCGGCGATGAACGGGAAACTGAGCGTGCCATCGGCATCGCGGCGTGCCTGGTAGACCACCGCCGGGAGGTTGTCGGTGACTTCGGCCAGGCGCTGTTCCAGGTGACGCCGCCCGGCCACTTCGCGGCGCAGCCGCCAGTAGCCGATGCCATGCACCAGCACTGCGGTCAGCAGCACCAGCAGCAGCGGCAGTGCCCAGCGCAGCACCCGCTTCCAGTCGACCCCATTGCGGTGCTCGACCGACAGCCAGTTGCCGCGCAATGCCTCGTGCTCGCGCGGTGCCATCTGCAGCAGCAGGCGGTCGAAGGTCGTGGCCAGCGCGGCATGGCGGCGCTCCACCGCCATCACCAGCTGATCGTTGAAACCCGCCGGGGCAGCAACCTGCAAGCGCCCCTGGAAGCGGCTGCGCAGCAGCTGATTGACCAGCGCCAGGTTGCCCACATAGGCATCGGCTTCGCCATCAAGAACCCGCTGCATCGCCTGTTCGGCACTACGTGCCGCCATGATCCGGGCCTGCGGTGCCTGCTGCAGCACGTAGCCACGCACGCGCTCCGGATCGGACAGCAGAACGCGCTTTCCCTGCAGGTCCGACAGGCCCAGCAGGGCAGGGCTGTCGACGCGGCTGACGATCACGTTTGGCACGCTGATGAAGGGCTGGCTGAACACCCAGTCCGGCCCGAGGTAGCGCGAATCGGCCGGGATGCCCATCACCGCCTGCAGCTCGCCACGGCGCGCCTTCTCGCGCACCTCGTACCAGTCGTGGCTGCTCTCCGGCTGCAGGTGTGCACCGGCCTGCACCAGCCGATGCAGGTACTCGCTGGCCAGGCCACTGGGCGCACCATCCCCGCCGGTGAACGACAACGGCGCCGCATTCGGTGCGAAGCCGATCTTCAGTGGCTGCTCCAGCACCCGCTTTTCGGCCTGGCTCAGCGCCATCTGCGCCGACGCCGACCATTGCGGTGGCGGCAGCCAGCGCCTCGCCAGGGCATCGCGCTGGGCCTGGCTGGTTGAGGCCAGGGCCAGGTCCAGCGCTTCGGCCAGCGGCTGCTTGCTGCTGGGGATGCCGAAGTGCAGCCGTTCGGGGGGCAGATCGCTGGGGCGCAGCAGCACCACACCCTGCAGATGGTGGACGGCGATCAGTTCAGTGGCGACATAAGCATTGCCGATATAGACATCAGCTTTGTCGTCTCTGACCATCTCGAGCGCCGCCAGCGAGCTGTGTGCGACAAGCTGCCGTGCGCGCGGGAAGCGTGCCCGCACCTGCGGACCGGTCAGGAAATCCTGCTCGATCACCACCCGCAATCCATCCAGATCGGGGTTGTCGGAGCCACGCAGGTCGCCCGGTCGGCCCACCAGGGCCAACGGTGCTTCGCCATAGGCGGCCGTGTACACCATGCAACGGGTGCGGTCGGCACTGAGACCGACATTCATCACCACATCGATCTCGCCACGGCACGCCGCATCCAACACGGATGTCCAATCTGGATAGCGACGGGCCTCCACCCTGACGCCTAGCTGGCGGGCAAGAAGCGACAGATAATCCGGTCCCAGGCCAACCTGCTGGCCATCATGGAGGGACTCGAACGGCGGCCAGCCGCTGTCATACTGGCCCACGACGATGCTCGGATGGGCGGCGAGGTACTCACGCTGCAGGGAGCTGAGCGGCAGCAGCCCTGGAACGCCCTGTGCCAAGGCCGCTGGCAGCACCAGTACGGCCAGCAGCAGGACCAGCCCGCGAACAGCCCAGCTACGCATCGGCGTCGATCTCCTAGAATGCTGCCAGGGATCGCGATGGTCGCGGCCCGGCCTGCCCGGTGGTCATACTAGAGCATGAGCTTGCGCATCATCATCGCAGACGACCACCCGGTGGTCCGTATCGGCACCCGCGCCGTCATCGAATCGAGCGGGGTGGGCCGCGTGGTCGGCGAAGCCGACAGTGCACAGGCGCTGATGGCCCTGCTGGGCGACCAACCCTGCGACCTGCTGGTCACCGACTACTCCATGCCCGGCAGCCCCCAGGCCGATGGCTTCGCCATGATCGGCATGATCCGCCGCCGTCATCCCGAGCTGCCGGTGCTGATGCTCAGCGTCTCCAACAACCTGGCGATCCTGCGCATGGTGCTCGACAGCGGCGTGCTGGGCCTGGTCGACAAGAGCTCGTCGATGGACGAACTGCCGCAGGCCATCCAGGCGGTCTACCGCGGCCAGGCCTACATCAGCCGCAGCCTGCGCGAGCGGGTCGAGGCCGCGGGCGGCTGGCGCATGCGCGAGGGCGACGGCAAGCCGCTGTCGCCCCGTGAGGTGGAGGTAATGCGGCTGCTCGGCACCGGCATGACCGTGAAGGAAATCTCGCTGCAACTGCACAAAAGTGTCAGCACCATCAGCCGCCAGAAGGGTGACGCCATGCTCAAGCTGGGCCTGAAGGGCGACGCCGAACTGTTCGATTACCTGCGCGACGGCAAGATCTGAGACGCAGCCCGCACAACACAGGGGCCCCCGGGACGGCCGGGGCGCACCGCCCGTTCCCTATCTGCCAGCTGAGCGGCCAGGCCCGCTTTCAGCCTTGCTTCATGCCGCCTGCCGCTAGATGAATGCGCAAGCCGCACGGTGGGCCAGGCAATGTTCCGGCAATGTTGGAACGCCAGCGTGGACATCACGGCAGCCGGGGCGCCCCGCGCCCTCCCTGCCCAGCGTGGCATGCACCTCACAGGAGAACGAACATGCTCAGTACTTCCACACTCAGCTTCCGTGGTCTGGCGATGGCTCTGGCACTGGTGGCCGGTGTCGCCGTGGTCAGCGATGCCAGCGCGATGTCGAGGAAGGACAAGCGCACCCTGGTTGGCGCCGTGGTCGGTGGCGTGGCCGGCAACCTGCTCTCCAACGGCGACCCCGCCGCGACCGTCGGCGGTGCCGTGGCCGGCGGCGCGATCGGCAACCTGACCACCTCCGACCGCCGCGACCGTCGCTATTACGACAACCGCTACTACGACAACCGCTACGACCGCCGCTACGATCGTGGCTACTACCGCAGCGGCTACTACGACCGCGGTGACGACCGCCGATGGCAGCGCGATCGCTATTACGACAACCGCTACTACAACGACCGCGGCCGTCATCGCGGCTGGTAAGCGGCGGCACGGCTCACCGCGAGCGGGCGCAGGGACGGGCGGGTCGATGACCCGCCCGTTTGCGTTGGCCGCGGGCATGGCGTTGAATGCGCAGCCTTGGATGTGACTTTCCCCTTTCGGGCTGCGGCATGACTTCTTCCTCCCACCGCGTGCAGGGCCTCAACAACGACGAGGTCGCCGCCGACTGGCCACCGATCAGCACGCGGGACATCGGCTGGCTGCGCGAGCACTACCCGCAGCTTGACGGGCAAAGCCAGGCGCGCTGGCACAGCCCGCGGCCACTGTCGGCCGCCGCCATTGTCGACGGCGCGCAGGGTGCGGTGTTCATCAAGCGCCATCACCACAGCGTGCGCAGCGCGGCCTGCCTGGAAGAAGAGCACCGCTTCATCGCGCATCTCGCGGCGGCAGGCCTGCCCGTGGTCCAGGTGCTGGCGGCCGCCGATGGCCATACCGCCGTCGAACAGGGCGAGTGGACCTTTGAACTGCACGCCGTTGGCGTAGGCGACGATCTGTACCGCGATGCAGTGTCGTGGTCGCTGCTGACCGATGTCGCGCAGGCCCGCGAAGCCGGCCGCATGCTGGCGCGACTGCACCAGGCTTCGGACAGCTACCACGCGCCGCAGCGCAGCACCCATGTGCTGGTCGCGCGCGACGATCTGATCCGTGCCGACGATCCGATTGCAGCAATCAAGTCTGACCTGGCCACACGCCCCGGCCTGGCCCGCTACCTCGCACGCATCCCGTGGGAAACGCAGCTCCGCCGCGACGTACTGCCGTGGCACAGCGGCCTGGCCGAGCGCCTGCGCGACGAACCCCGGCTATGGGCGCACAACGACTGGCACGTCTCCAACCTGCTGTGGCGCGACGGCCAGGTCAGCACCGTGCTGGATTTCGGCCTGGCCTCGCCCACCAGCGCACTGTTCGACCTCGCCACCGCGATCGAGCGCAACGCGGTGGCGTGGCTGCAGCTGGAGCGCGGTATCGAGGCGGTACGCATCGACATCGCGCTGGCCCTGCTCGACGGCTATCGCCAGGTGCTGCCGCTGTCGGCCACGCGCGTGCACCTGCTGGCCGACCTGCTGCCGATGGTCCATTTCGACTTCGCACTGTCCGAAGTGGAGTACTTCGAAGGTGTCACCGGCTCGACCGCGAATGCCGACGTAGCCTGGCAGCCCTTCATGCTGGGGCATCCGGCATGGTTCCACAGCCCCCCCGGTCAGGCACTGCTGCAGGCCCTGCACGCCGCGGCATGAACGCCACCGGCTCGCAAATCCGTACCATTTGTAGTGAAATGGTCACCTGAAGCGGGGGTGCCTGGATCTGCCAGGCTGAGAGAGTCCCTTGGAACCTGATCCGGTTTGCACCGGCGTAGGGAGCTTTGAGCCGCAGCCACACCCCCGTCATGGGCCGTGCACCTGCGCGCCGTCGCTTCGTCTCCCTTGTTGTCCGAAGACGAACCGAATGAACCGCTGCCTGCGCCCCACCCTGCTCTCCCTCGCCCTCTGCGCCGCGCTGCCGCTGCATGCCAGCGAGGCCGACGCTGCTCCCGATGTGGCTGCCACCGGCGCCGAACGTTCGCCCACCGAACTGGCGGCGGTGCGCGTGCAGGCCGGCAAGCCGAAGGCGGATACCTCACGCGTGAATGCCTTCGGTGGCGGTTCGTGGAAGGACACGCCGGCTTCGGTGAACGTGCTCGAGCGCGACTATCTCGACCGCCGCCAGGTGCGTTCGCTGTCCGAGCTGGCCAGCAACGATGCCTCGCTGGGTGATGCGTATGCACCCGTGGGCTATTACCAGAACATCGCCATCCGCGGATTCGCGCTCGATGCCGCCACCGGCTATCGCTTCAACGGCCTGTCCATCGCTGGCGAACAGCGCCTGGCGCTGGAGAACGTGCAGGCGGTGGAGATCCTCAAGGGTGAAGCCGGCCTGGCCGCCGGTGTGATGGCGCCGGGCGGCATCATCAATTACATCGGCAAGCGTCCGGCCGAAGTGCGCACCGCCACGCTCGGCACCGATTCGGAAGGCTCGCGCTACGTCGCCGTCGATGTCGGCCACTGGATCACCCCGCGTTTCGGCCTGCGCCTGAATGCCGCATGGGATTCCAGCAATTCCTACGTCGAGCACGCCGATGGCCGCCGCAACTTCTACTCGCTGGCCGCCGACTGGCTGATCGGCGAACGCGGCAAGCTGGAAGTGGATGCCAACTACCAGACCAGCTCGCAGCGCTCGGTGTCCGGCTACCAGCTGCTGGGCGCGCGTGACCTGCCGCGCGGTGTCGATCGCGAGCACCTGCTCGGCTACCAGCCGTGGCAGCGCCCGGTGGATATCGCCAGCACCAACATCACCGCCCTGCACACCTACGACTTCAACGACGCGTGGCAGTCGCGCGTCTCGGTCGGCCACAGCCGCTCGGTGATCGATGACAACGTCGCCTTCGCCTACGGCTGCTATTACGCCGCGCAATGCGCCGATGGCAGCGTGCCGGGCAACTACTTCGCCCCCAATGGCGACTACGACGTCTACGACTACCGCAGCCCCGACGACACCCGGCGCAACCAGCAGGCGCGTGCCGAGCTGCGCGGCCGCTTCGAGACCGGCACGGTCGGCCACCAGCTGACCGTCGGTGCCGACTATTTCCGCCGCACCGTGGACAAGCGCCCCAGCGTCAACGAGTACGTCGGCACCAGCAACATCCACGACGCGCAGGTGCCGGTGTTCGAGCCGTCGCCGAAGATGCCCGGCCCGTCCGCACGGCGCCTGGACAGCCGCCAGACCGCATTCTTCGCGCTGGACCGGATGAGCTTCGGTGACGACTGGCAGTGGCTGGCCGGTGGCCGCTTCGTGCGGCTGGATGAACGCGCGTACGACAAGCGCGGCACCCCACAGCGCCACAGCCGCCTGTCGCGCTTCCTGCCGCAGACCGCGCTGGTGTGGAAGGCGACCGACCAGCTCAATGCCTACGCCAGCTACGTGCGCGGCATTTCGCTTGGCCAGGAAGCGCCGTTCTGGACCAGCAACGCCGATACCTTCCTGCCCTCGGTGCAGTCGCGGCAGCTGGAAGTGGGCGTGAAGTACGTGCCGGTCGAGGCGTTGACCCTGGGCGCAGCGGTGTTCCGCATTTCGCAGCCGTACCAGTACGCCCAGCCCGACAACAGCGACGCTGGCTATACCTTCGTCCAACAGGGCACACAGACCCACACCGGCCTGGAGCTGACCGCCAACGGCCAGCTGACCGATGCACTGCAGATCGTGGCCAGCGCCAGCGTGCTGCAGGCGCGCGCGCGCGACACCGGCACGCCGGCCTATGAAGGCCATCAGCTGGTGAACGTGCCGAAGGTGCGCGCCAGCGTGCACCTGGCCTACGCGTTGCCCTTCGTGCAGGGCCTGGAGGTGACCGGGGGCTGGCGTTATGCCGGTGCCAACGTCGCCCGTGCCGATGGCGGCGTGCGTGCACCGGACTACTCGGTGTTCGATGCCGGCCTGCGTTTCCAGCACCGCCTGCACGAGCGTGCGGTGACCTGGAACCTGTCGGTGGACAACGTGTTCAACCGCTTCTACTGGCGCGATACCGGCAGCAGCGGTGGTGACTACTACCTGTTCCCCGGCGCACCGCGACAGGCCCGCCTGTCGGTGACGTTCGCGCTGTGAGCGGCGCCGTGCTCGAGTGGACCGCCGCGCTGTGCAGCATCCTCGGCGTCTGGCTGATGGCCCGGCGCCGGCTGTCGGCATGGCCGGTGGGTCTGCTGTCGGTGACGTTGTACGGGCTGGTGTTCGCCGAGGCCAAGCTGTACTCGGACACCCTGCTGCAGGTCGCCTTCGGCGGCTTCCTGGTCTACGGCTGGCTCAACTGGCGCCAGCACGCGGCCGACGAGGGCAGCGTCCGCATCGTGCCGCTGGCGCGCGGCAAGCTGCTGCGCGACCTGGCCATCGGGCTGTGCGGCGGCGTGGCGCTGGGCGCGGCCATGCACACCTTCACCGATGCCGCACTGCCGTGGCTGGACGCGATGCTGACCGCGCTGAGCCTGGTCGGCCAGTGGTGGCAGGCGCGCCGCCACGTGGCGTGCTGGTGGGTGTGGATCGCAGTGGACGTGGTCTATGTGGGCGCCTACCTGTTCAAGTCGCTGCACGTGACCGCGGCGCTGTACGTCTTCTTCCTCGGCCTGGCCGTGTTCGGCCTGCGCGCGTGGAGCGCGGCCGCGCGCGAGCCACAGGGTGCACCCGTACGTTGATGAGGAGGGCCAGGCTGTGCGCTGGCCATCCACAGTAGAGCCACGCCATGCGTGGCTGAGGGGTCACCCGTAGGCGCATCCACGCAGGGCGTGGCGCTACTTCGGTTCCAGCGCCAGGCCCAGCCGCAGCGGCTGGCGCATGTCCGGCGGTGGCGCCTGCAGGGGTGCGGCCAGCAGCGCCGCGCGCAGATCCGCGTCCACCTGCCGGTCGCCCAGGCTGTCGAATTCCAGTTTCGAGATGCGGCCATCGGCGGCGATCCACACGCTGACCGGCAACGGTGTCGGCGTGTCCGGATGCGCCTGCAGCCATTCCAGCACACGCTGGGCCTGCGGGTCCTGCTCCAGCTGCAGGCGCTGCTGCAGCTGGCCGCCCACGGCGGCGGCATAGGCCATCCAGTGCGCAGGAGCGTCCTGCGCGGACACACTGGCACTCCCCAGTGCCAACGCGCCGAACACCGCGGCCAGCGGACGCCACCAGCGCCGCATGCCGCCCTTGTTCCCTGTCCTGGCCATCGCCTGCCTCCTGCGCTCCCATCCAGCGCGCCATGGTCGGCGTCGTAGATGACAGGCGGATGGCGGAGGGTAGAGTCGAGCTTGCTCGACTGCCTTGGCCTGGTTATGGCGCAGTCGAGCAAGCTCGACTCTACGGCCGCGTAACCGGCGATCAGTCGCCCAGATCGGCCAGCATCTTGCGCGCGGGCGCGAAGAAGGTCACGCCGGTGACGGCGGTGGAGAAGTCCAGGATGCGGTCGTGCAGCGGCGCGGGATTGCCGATGAACATGCGTTCCAGCATCGTCTCGATCACCCACAGGCGGCGCGTGTAGCCGATGAAGTAGGTGCCGTACTCGCCACGGCCCGGCGTGGCAAACGGCATGTTGTCGCGCAGGATCTCGTGCTCGCCGTCGGCGTCCTCGATCGTGCACAGCGTCTTGTGCGACTTCTGCGCATCGGCGGGCGCGTCGTCCAGCTCGATGTTGTCGTGCTTGGTGCGGCCGATGATCGCCTCCTGGGCTTCGGTCTTCTGCGCGCGCCACGCACCGAGGTTGTGCAGGTACTTCTGCACCACCACGTAACTGCCACCGGCGTGGTCCGGATCTTCGTCACCGACGATGGTTGCCTCAGGCAACGACAGCCCTTCCGGGTTGGCGGTGCCATCGACGAAGTCGAGCAGGTCACGGCCATCGAAATAGCGGAAACCGGCGACGTCATCAACGGTTTCCACCGCATCGCCGAAGGCCATCAGCAGGTTGCGCTCGAACGCCACGATCAGGTCCATCGTGCGTGCACGGATGTGGTACAGCAGGTCGCCCGGCGTGGAAACCGCAGTGTGGGTCGCCCCCTTGATCTCGCGGAACGGCTTCAGTTCGCGCGGCGGCGTGCTGCCCACCAGCGGCTGCCATACGCGATGGCCGATGGCCACGTTGCAGGTGAAGGTGCGCTCGATCTCGCGGATGGCGGTGTTCTTGATCAGGTCGTCGGTACTGGCCAGCACCTCGCGTGCCTTCGCGATCGAGGCCGCGTCATCCTTCACCTTCAACACCAGGAACGCGGCCGAGTGGGTCAGCGGCGCGGTGATCTGCTGCGGCTCGTTGTCGAGCGTGTGGTTGAGGGCGGTGATCGGTGCGGGCTGGGAGTTCACGAAGGTTCCTGCTGGCTTGAGGCGGGCGCATCGCGCGCGGCGATGTGCGGGCGATCATAGCGGAACCCCCCTGCCAGCGACGGAGCGGTTCTCAGTTCGCCACTACGCAGAAGGGGCAGCGGGCGCGGAGGCGTCGCGCGGCTGTCCGCGGGTGATCTCGAATGGGTCCCGCCCTTGCCACGCGATACGCAGGAAGGGTCCGGCCAACAGGCCGCGCTCGCGAAACCATGCGAAGACCTCGGCAGGGCACCATTCGCGGCCGTCCGAAACGGCAATGCCGCACTCACGCAGTGCGGTTCTCCCTGGCTCCGCGCCAGTGTGCCGCCACCCACAGGGCACGAACACTGGCACACTGCAGGTACCGGCGGCATGGCATTGCCCATGCAGCGGCCTTCATGGAGGAAGACACGTTGGCATCCATCCTCACGCCCCAGCTGGCACCGGCATTGCTTGTGCTGCTGCTGGCTGCAACCGGCAGCACCCATGCGGCCGGGGCCGGTTCGTTCTACGAGGCACTGCAGCGCTATCAGGACGACGACGCCAAAGGCTGTGCCGATGCCCTCGGCGCGATGTACCACAACGGTGAGCGCTTCCCGGACGGTGGCGAGCTGTTGCTGGTCGAATGCACCGCCGCCACCGGTGACCACGCCGCGGCGATGGCCTACGTCATCGCGCTGCTGGGCCAGGACCGCCTTCCCCTCGAGGATCTGCTGCACAAGGATCGCCCAGGCCTGAATGCCCTGCGTGCCGGACCGGAGTGGCCACGGATGCTGGCCCGCGCGGAAGCGATGCAGAAACAACGTGCGGGACTGATGGACGAACCCTTGCGCAGGGAACTGCTCGACCGTGAAGCCCGCGACCAGGCCGCGCAGCATGCAGCCATCGCGGACGGCGGCGGCGAGGCCTTCAAGGGCACCGCACCCGTAGCCAAGGCCAATGCGGAGTGGCTGAAGACCGTGATCGCCGAGAAGGGATGGCCGACCCGTTCGAAGGTCGGCCGTGATGGCGCCAAGGCGGCCTGGCTGCTGGTGCAGCACGCCGACCAGGACCCTGATTTCCAGGCCCAGGTGCTGCCGTTGATCGAACACGCCGCCCAGGCAGGCGAGGCTGACCGTGCCGACGTGGCCCTGCTCACCGACCGCGTGCTGGTGGCGCAGGGCAAGCCGCAGCGCTACGGCAGCCAGTTCGTGCAGGGCGACGACGGCGCGATGCAGTTGCGCCCTACCGAAGACATGCCCGGCCTGGACGCGCGGCGCAGCGCCATGGGCCTGCCGTCACTGGCCGAGTACAAGGCGATCCTCGCCGAAAGTTACGGCAAGCCGGTGAACTGATCCTACGGCCCGGCCGCAGGCCGCTGGATCAACCGCTCGAATACCGTACCCAGCAACTCGGCCAGCTCGTCCTCGTCGGCATCGGCAAGGGCCGGCAGCGCGATCATCTGCCGCATTACCTGGAAGCCGGAAATCATCGCCAGGATGAGCGCGGCGCGCTCGGCCCGCTGCGTGCCCTGCAGCGAGGCGGCCACGGTCTCCAAGTGATGCGCGGCGATCTTGTCGCGGCCGATTTCCGCTGCCAGTGGGCTCGATGCGGAATGGAAGGTGATCAGGAATCCGTCCATGGGCGTGGCATCGGCGCGGGTCATCTTCACCAGTGCGCGCGCCAGTGCCTTGCCCGGTTCCGGCTGGTCCATGATGCCGCCGGCAATCAGGCTGCCCTGGGTCATGGTGTCTTCCACCACCTCCGCGAACAGCTGCTCCTTCGAGCCGAAGTAGCGGTTGACCATCATCGCCGTCACCCCGGCCCCGGCCGCGATGTCACGCACTCCAGCACCGTCATAGCCGGACAGGGCGAAGGCCCGGCGTGCGGACGCCAGGATCGCCTCGCGGGTCGCTTCGGCATCACGTTGGCGGGGCTTGCGGGTGGTCGGTGCGACGGGCGTGCTCATTCGTTAAGTATACAGCTGTAGAAAATGACCGGCAACGCATGTATACAGCTGTAGACATAGCCACCCATGCCGCTGGATCCGCGTCGGGATGGCCCGCCAATCCCCCCACGTATCTGGAGAGTTCCCATGAAAACGACCGTCCTGGTGACCGGTGGCACCGGCTTCATCGCCCAGCACTGCATCCTGGCCCTGCTCGCGGCCGGCTACGACGTCCGCACCACGGTGCGCTCACTGTCGCGCGAAGCGGAGGTGCGCCAACAGCTGAAGGTCGGTGGCGCCGAGCCGGGCGATCGCCTCAGCGTGGTGGTGGCCGACCTCGGTCGCGACGAGGGCTGGGCCGAAGCCGTTGCCGGCTGCAGCCACGTGATGCACGGAGCATCGCCTACACCCACCGGCGAACAGACCAGCGAAGAACAGTGGGTGCGCCCGGCCGTGGATGGCAACCTGCGCGTCCTGCGCGCGGCGCGCGACGCCGGCGTGCAACGGGTGGTGCTGACCTCGGCCTTCGGCGCGATCTGCGCCGGCCACGGCGACATCGGCCGCCCGTTCAACGAGACCGACTGGAGCGATCTGTCCGCCGATGTCTGGCTCTACCAGAAGTCGAAGACGCTCTCCGAGCGTGCTGCGTGGGACTTCATCGCGCGCGAGGGCGGTGGCCTGGAGCTCTCGGTGGTGAACCCGACCGCAGTGCTCGGCCCGGTGCTGGGCAGCGACTATTCGCACTCCATCCGCCTGGTGCGCAATCTGCTCCAGGGCCAGAAGGGATCGCCGAAGATCAATTGCGGATTCGTGGACGTGCGGGACGTGGCAGACCTGCATTTGCGTGCGATGACCCATCCGGCGGCCAGCGGCGAGCGCTTCATCGCCATCGCCGGGGACAGCCTCTGGCTGGGCGAGGTGGCAAAGATCCTGAAGCAGCGCATGGGCGCCTCTGCGGGCAAGGTCAGTACCCGTGTCATTCCCAACTGGGTGATGCGCCTGGGTGCACTGAAGGACCCGGCGCTGCGTGGCTCGATCCCACTGCTGGGCCGCACCATGAACGCAACCAGCGAGAAAGCGCAGCGCATGCTGGGGTGGTCACCGCGTTCGCGCGAGGACGCCATCGTGGCGACCGCCGAAAGCCTGATCCGGCTCGGGCTGGTGCAGAGCCCCGATCACTGAAGCCCGGGACGCCGGTGAACGCGGTGCCCATAAAAGTGAAGCCCGGCGCGAGGCCGGGCTTCGGTTGGCGTGTGGGAGAGAGAGAGAGAGTCACACGCCAGCACAACACGCACTAACGACAGGCGTTTGTTACCAGGTGAAGCGCGGGCCCACGAACCACTCGCGGTCGCCGGCCTTGGCCAGCTTCACTTCGCCACTCAGGCCCCAGTTCTGGTTGAACTTGGCGGTGGCGCCGACGCGGCCGTAGAACTCGCCGTCCGGGTTGTAGCCATGCTTCTTGCTGAAATCTTCGTAGCCGGCCATCACGTAGCCTTCCACGTACGGGTTGAATGCGGTGCGCACGCCCACTTCGGTGGAGTAGCCGTTGAAGTCCAGGCCGCGCTTTTCGTCGTACTTCTGGTACGCAACGCGCGCCACCAGGTCGGTGTTCGGTGCGATGCCGTAGTTGTAGCCCACGCCCAGGCGCCACTGGTCGACGTCGTTCTTGAACTTGTCGGTCTCCTGCGCGCTGTAGTCGCCGAAGATGTGGAAGTTCGGGTGCACCGCAACGGAACCCTTCACCTTCCAGCCATCGGCGTCGCCGCCCTTGGCATCGGTGTTCACGTAGCCGCCTTCAACGTAGTTGTACGACAGGCCGTCGGTTGCCGATGCAGCGAACGGCAGAGCAGCCAGAAGACCCAGGGCAAGCAGCGAATTCTTGTTCATCGGGACACACCTTTAATTATTTTGGTTTCGTCGACCGCCTCCCGGGAGGGGGAGAGAGAGGAGGCGATCGACAGGTGTGAATTATCCGTTAGGGGGTCTAATCGACCCTGAATATTGAACTGACTGGTGTATAAATATGGTTCCCGTTCAGGGAACTCGCCATGCGCCATTGGGAGCGGCCGTACTCGCGGGAAATGCGATTCCTTCGGCCATCGCATTTCCCGCAAGTGCGTTGCCCATGCGACGAACAGCCGAGTTGCTGGATGTGCGCTTCGAGGACGCTGCAGCTTCTGCCTGACGCAAGCGAGGCCGCGTGTGTCTGCCAAGCGAGGATTCCCGCTTCATGCTGATGAATTGGCGGATATGAAGAGGCGCAAGGCGCTTCGATGACGTAGATCAGCTCGCCTGATCCCGCTTGTTAATGTTGGGTCAGCAGCAGGCTTCACAGCCCATCCACGTACTCAAATTGCAGCTGAAAGCGCTTGTCAGCGCCGGGAACAAACGCCGCTATATTCCAGCTTCCCCAGACGAAGGAGGGAGTGGAATGAAACTGACCTCGCAACACCTGAAGATGGCCCGTGCACTCAGCGTGGCGCTCATCGCCACCGTGAGCCTTGGCGCTTGCGCCTCATACAAGAACGAGTTTGCAACCATCAACTCGCGTCTCGATCAGCTCGACGTAAAGGTGCAGGGCGCCGCGCAGAGTGCGGAGTCCGCCAACCAGTCTGCACAGCAGGCCAACCAGCGCCTCGACCAGATCGAAGGCCGCGTCCAGCAGCTTGAAAGGGCACCCGCCGGCCGCAAGCCGCGCGGGTAACCGCTCCCTCACCCCTTGAATTGATCGACCTCAGTATCGGGAACCAGTGGCCTTCGCCGGCCACTGGCATCCTTCCACCCAAGATTGCATTGCAAGGAAAAGGAGCCGTCCCATTCGTACCTTCCCCTCCCCTGCACGCCGCGCCCTGCATGCCGCACTGGTCATGGCGCTGGCCGTTGCGTGCAGCGGCGTAGCCAACGCCAGGGACAAGGACGCACCTGCACCACCGGTGGCCGCCGTTGATGAACTTCCGCCTGACCAGAGCGTGTCCGAAACGGTGATCGAGCTGGCCGGCTGGGTCGTCGCCAGCAAGGACAACCAGGGCTATCCATTTGCGGTCATGGACAAGGCGGCGGCGCAGGTGCTGGTCTTCAGCGGCGAGGGCAAGCTGCGTGGCGCGGCACCGGCCCTGTTCGGATCGGCCATCGGCGATCACTCCGCACCCGGCGTCGCCAAGCTCGCGCTGAGTGCGATTCCAGGCCACGACCGCACCACGCCTGCCGGCCGCTTCATTGGCGGCTATGGCCCCTCTGACGATGCCGGGCGCGTGCTGTGGGTGGACTACGATTCCGCGGTCTCGATGCATCCGCTGCCGCCAGGCAGCCCGAAGGAGAAGCGCGCCGAGCGGCTGGCAACACCGACTCCGGACGACAACCGCGTCACCCATGGCTGCATCAACGTCTCGCCCGCGTTCTACGAGCAGATCGTGCAGTCCACCTTCGAGAAGGGTGGCGTGTTCTATATCCTGCCGGACAAGGATTCGATCGCGAAGACGTTCCCGGAATTCGCGCGGAGCCGGGGGGATGCAAAGGACCAGGACGAAAAGGGCGCGCGGCACGCGAGCAAGTAACGCGCGCTAACGAGCGCTGTCCCTGTTGTCCATGACCTGCCCGATGCTGAGTTCATTGCCACTTGGGTCCGCCAGGCGGAAATCGCGCATGCCATAGGGCCTGTCCCCGATAGGGACGACGATCGTGACACCCGATCCTTCAAGGGTCCGGTAATAGTCGTCGATACCGGATACGACCAGATAGGCGTGTGCTGCGCCTGCCGGCTTGCTCCCGGACCGTTGGGTGAGGGTGATCTCCACGCCGTCGCGGCAGACGGCAGCAATGTCGGTGGGATCACCCCACGACCACGCCAGTTCGAATCCGAGCGTGCCGCAGTAGAACGCGATTGACTCGGCAAGATGGTCTACGGACAGGATGGGAGAGATGGACTCGATCTTCATGGGCGCGAGAACCCTTCCATGTTCGGGTGTTGGCCGATCATAGCGTCCGGCCGGCCTCAGGGCCGGGCCGCTGGAACAGCGGACGAGCGCAGCCAGCGTTGGCATTGTCGATGGGTCGCCCTGGCCGCACTCCTCCGCCGGTCCCGGGTACGACTCCGCCGATCCGGACGATTTTCCCGTACGTCGCACCCACGCTCGAACCTCGATCACCAATGCGAGGTTCCAAGATGCCACACCGCTTTCCCAAGGTTGCCCGCTGGACGGCGAGGCTGGTCTTCGCCCTGCTCTGCGCCGCCGTGGCCGCCTATGCCTTCACCGTGCTGTACGGCCAGCCACACGCGGACAACCCGCTGCAGATGAAGTTCGCGGCGTCCGGCCTGGACGTACCCGCCCACCTCTTCGGCGGCGGGCTGGCCTTGTTGCTGGCGCCGTTGCAGATGAGCGGATGGGTGCAGCGACATCTCCCGCGGCTGCACCGGCTGAGCGGTGGCCTGTACGCAGGCGGCGTACTGGTTGCGGGATTGGGGGGCTTGTCACTGGCCCTGCATGCCGAGGGAGGAGCCCCCACCGGCATCGCCTTTGGCTTGTTGGCGCTGGCATGGCTGGCCACCACCGGCCTCGGCATCGGCCACGCGCTGGCCGGCAATCTCGCCAGGCACCGGCAGTGGATGTGGCGCAGCATCGCCCTCACTGCGTCTGCGGTGACGTTCCGGTTGATCCTGGGCATCGGCCTGGGCGTGCTGCATCTGCCTTTTCCCCCGGTCTATCTGGCCGCCGCCTGGGGATGCTGGGTGTTCAACCTGGCACTCTGCGAACTTGTGCTGCGCTGGCCGTGGCGACCGCCGGCGACTGCATTGTCAGCGGCTCGGTGATTCCGGGGTGCCAGCCATCGCATGGCGCTTGCGGAAGGCGCTAGGCGTTTCACCCAGCTGCCGCTTGAACGCCGCGTTGAACGTCGACTTCGACGTGAAGCCGCAGGCATAGGCGATGTCGAGAATGGTCCGGGTGTCAGCGCCATCGGCCAGATGGGAAGCGGCGGCTTCAATCCGCTGGCGGTTGATGTACTCCCAGAAATTCCCGCCGAAGCGGCGGTTGATCACCGCCGACACCAGATATTCGGGGTAGCCGGAGCGTCTGGCCAGCTGGCCGATGGTGAGCGCCGGTTCACGGTAGAGCTGCTGTTCGGCCATCAGCTGCGACAGGCGCGCCTCGACCTCGGCAACGCGTGCATCGTCGCTGGCCGGTACTACTTCGCGGTTGGCGGGTGCCGGTTCCGCAACCGGCTCGACCAGCACGGCCGGCTGGGTGAGGCTGAAGTAGCCCATCAGGAATACCCACGCTGCAACGAGGCCGTAGATCAGCGGATAGTCGATCCAGGGAATCCTGACCAGCCATTGCGTGGTGGCAATGAGCCAGATGAGGATCTGCGAGATCGCCATCGCATCGATCCAGTGCAGCGACATCCGGTCCGCATCCGAACGCCGCCGCAGCAGGCCGCGCCGGTAGCGGCCGACCCGCAGCAGACCGGCAATGACATAGGAGAGGCTGTACGCGTACAGCACGATGTTCAGCCGCATCCATTCCAGTTCCGCGATGCCCGGCAGCGTTCGCGCCAGCATGCCCTCGGCCGGCACCAGCCCACGCAGGAAGAAGCCTGCATGCAGCGCCAGCACGATGATGAATCCCGAAAGATGCACAGCATCGCGCCAGCGTACGGCCCTGGCCTCGGTCAGGACCCTGACGTAGACATAGAACAGGCTGCCGTACAGGAACGGGAACAGGCCGACGAACCGCAGCGCCTTGGTGGGTGCCGGGTAGGACGGATCCCAGTAGAGCGCCTTCACCGCCAGATCGATGCCGATCAGCGCGATCCACATCGCCAGCACCCGGTTCGCCCCGGCATTGGCCGGCCGCCGCCACAGGGCCAGGGCAAGCAGCGCGGCCTGCGCGGCGCCAATGGCGAAGACGACGGTCCAGAAAGCCATGGAAGGAGGCCGGTCGGCAACGGGATGGGGGGGAAGCTTAGCAGCCGGTTTCCGGGCAGAAGAACAGGACGAATGGCCTACGCCCGCCCCGGCATGAGCGGACGTTCCCCGCCCGCATCACCTCATTCGCAGATCGCGCTGTCTTCCTTCAATGCGGCATCATCCAGCGGGCGGAGCTGTTCGATCTGCTCGCGCTGTTCGGCCGTAGGCTCGCCCAGCCACCACACCCGGCAGCGCGCGGTGAGGCGGCCGACCATCTTCGACTGATCGGGCGAATACAGCATCGCCAGCGCGGTGCCGGGGCAGTCGTGGGCCTGGCAGGCGGTGTAGAACCACCAGGGTTCGCCCTGAAGCACCAGCAGCTCGCCAGGCCCGCTGGGGCCGCTCAACAGGCGTTCGCGCAGCGACGGGATGTCCTTGTCGGCGGATTCGGCGGCCTGCGTTCCCTTCATCAATGCATCGAACGCGGCCAGCACCTTCGGGTCCTTGCGGCCACAATCGTCCACCGTGTTGCCGCCCACCAGGGTGAAGAAATGGGTCGCCAACGGGTTGTCCTTGCAGGTGAGCTCACGGCCGCCACCGGAGTCTTCCGGCTCGCCTTCGCTGTCCCACACCGACGGATCCACTCCGTCCTCGATGGACGGTTCACTCTCGACCACGGTGGTCGTCGCTGCCGGTGTTCCAGCGGGTGCGTCGGATGCAACCACAGGCGCCGTTTCGGCGGCTTTCTCCGGTGCCTGCCCGCAGGCCACCAGCAACCCAACCACCAGTGCCATCCCTGCAACTCGAAACCTCATTCCCTGTCCTTGTCTGATCTGCAATGCATGCGCCACGCCGGCGGCAGCGTGATTCTAACCAGCGGCGCGCTAGGATGCGTTCGCCGCTCCCGTCATCGCCAGGACCTGGACGCATGCGCCGTACACGACTCGCCGTGATCTTCTGCAGTGCCCTGCTGCTGGCATCGCCGACCATCGCCCACGATGCTGAAGGCGCGAAGCCCGCACCACCGCTTCCCGATACAGCCCTGCCTGCGCCGCTGGATCGCGTGCTGCGCGACTACGAACAGGCGTGGCGCAAGGGGGATGCAAAGGCGCTCGTCCGGCTGTTTGCCGAGGATGGCTTCATCCTGCAGAGCAACCAGGCGCCGGTGCGCGGACGCAAAGCCATCGAGGCGGCATATTCCGGCCAGAGCGGCAGCCCGTTGCGGTTGCGCGCGTTGGCGTATGCCGTGGAAGGGAACGTCGGCTACATCATCGGTGGCTACACCTTCGGCAACAACGTGGGGGACACCGGCAAGTTCACGCTGACGCTGAAGCGCGTGGGCGATGGGCCGTGGATGATCTTCTCGGACATGGACAACGGCAACGCGCCGCCACGGGCGCGGTGATGGATTCCGCCGGGCATGGTCCGGCGCTACTGGGCGCCAACCAAGGTTGGCGGCTACCAGAAGCGGTTTCCGTCGTAGATCCACGCCATGCGTGGATGGGGTGCATAAAAAAAACCCCGGCGCATGGCCGGGGTTTTTCGATTCACTTGAACAGCGTGTCCGGATATTCCGGCTTCTGTTCCCGCGCCAGCAGCGCGCGCAGGCCTTCTTCCGGCGTCTGCTCGCCATGCAGCACGGCACGCACGCGGTCGGAGATCGGCAGGTCGATGCCATGGCGGCGCGCCTGTCGCATCACTTCGTCGGCGGTCTGCACCGACTCGACCACCTGGCCGATTTCGCGCACGGCATCCTGCAGCGTCTGGCCACGGCCCAGGGCCAGGCCCAGGCGGCGGTTGCGCGACAGGTCGCCGGTGCAGGTCAGCACCAGATCGCCGAGGCCGGCCAGGCCCATCAGGGTCTCAGGCTTTGCGCCGATCGCAGCGGCCAGGCGCAGCATCTCGTTGAGGCCACGGGTAATCAGGCCGGCCCGCGCGTTGAAGCCCAGCTGCATGCCATCGGCCACGCCGGTAGCCACAGCCAGCACGTTCTTCATCGCGCCGCCCAGCTCAGCACCGACCATGTCGTCGCCGGTGTAGGCACGGAATGCGGGGCCGTGCATCGCCTCGGCCACCGTCTGCGCGAACTCGGGCACGTCGCCGTGCACGGTGATCGCGGTCGGCAGGCCCTGGGTCACTTCCTTGGCGAACGACGGCCCGGTGACAACGGCCAGCGGCACGTCCTCACCCAGTACTTCGCGCGCCACCTCATGCAGGAAGCGGCCCGAACCGGGTTCGAAGCCCTTGGTGGCCCAGGCCACGCCGGCACCGGCCGGGCGCAGCGGCGCCAGCGCGCGCACGGTTTCGCCGAACGCATGCGACGGGGTCACCACCAGGATCCAGGCCGCGCCCTCCACCGCCGACGCCAGGTCGGTGGTGGCACGCAGGCTGTCCGGCAGCGGAATGCCCGGCAGGTAGCGCGGGTTCTCATGGCGCTGGTCGATGGCTTCGACCACGGCCGCGTCACGCCCCCACAGCACGGTCGGGTGACCGTGCCGTGCGAGCAGGCTGGCCAGCGCGGTTCCCCAGGAACCGGCGCCGAGCACGGCGATCTTGTCAGCGGTAGTGCTCATCCGTGACGTCGCGGCAGGAATCAGGCGTTGCCGGCCGGCTCGGAGTCAGCCAGCGACGGTGCGTCGCCCTGCTCCTGGCGCTGGCGCAGGGTTTCCGCGTACAGGCCTTCGAAGTTGATCGGCTGCAGGAAGAACGGCGGGAAGCCGCCGGCCTGGATCAGGTCGCTGACCAGCTGGCGCACGTACGGGAACAGGATGTTCGGGCACTGGGTACCGAGCAGCACGTCGATCGACTGCGGGTCCAGGCCGACCAGGCCGAACACGCCGGCCTGCTTCACTTCGGCCACGTACGCGGTGCGCTCGCCGGCCTGGCAGGTCAGGGTCACGGCCAGCACGACTTCGAAGGCGTTCTCGCCCAGGCGCTGCACCTGCTGGTTCAGGTTCAGCTGCAACTCCGGCTGCACCTGGTCATTGAAGATGGTCGGAGCGTTCGGCGACTCGAAGGAGACGTCCTTGACGTAGATCTTCTCGACGGTGAAAGCGGGGCCGGTGGCGGCATCGACCGGCGCAGCGGCGCCGTTGGTGATCTCTTCGGACATTTCCAGTAACTCCAGGTGAATGCAATGAAAACGAGGGTCGAATTACTGCGATGGGGGCGGCATCAGGCCCATACAAGGCCGGATGCGCCACCTGCGGCAATCAGTTGCGGCCCTTGACCAGCGGCAGCTCGGCCTGCTGCCAGGCGGGAATGCCGCCATCGAGCACGTAGACCTTTTCGAAACCGGCCTTCTTCAGCGCCTTGGCGGCGGTTTCCGAGGCGTTGCCGCTGCGGCACACCAGCACCACCGGCGACTGTTTGGCATTGGCCACCAGCTTGTTGTCCGGGCCGAAGGCACTGGCCTGGGCGTTGCGGCTGCCGGCGATGTGGCCCTTCTCGAAGTCACCGCTGGCCGACAGGTCGACCACCACCGTGCCGCCCGCGTTCATCAGCTGGGTCAGTTCGGCGGGTTTGATGCCCTTGAAGCCCCGGAACAGGCGGCGGATCTCGGTGACGATGATGGCCACGGTCAGGCCGACCAGGGCCGCGGACAGCATCGGGTTTCGGCCTGCAAAGGCCAGCAACTCTTCGTAATTCACTCAGGTCACGGGTCGATTAAGCGGGCGCCGATTGTCGCACAAGCCGGACGCGGCCCGTCACTGCCCCTTCCACAGGTCCGGCAGGCCGGCGGACTGCCACCAGCGCTTGGCCTCCGGGTCCCAGCGCCAGCGCTCGACCACGACCACGGTGCGCTCGGCCTGGGTGTTCTGGTTGATCACCCCGATTTCGACGCGGCGCTCGACCTCGCCCCCTTCCAGCGAGGCGCTGCTGCGCTCGCGATAGGACGACACACGCAGCTGCGCGTAGCGGTTGAGCTCGAACTCGGTCGGCGGCTTTTCCTTGCGCAGCTTCGGGTCCAGGTAACCGATGGCATCGTCCATGCTGCCCCAGCGGATGGTCGCCCCGTAGGCGATCTGGGTCTCTTCCAGCAGCTTGCGCTGCTTGCGGCTGAGGTCGTCGGCCGAGGCCACGGCGCTGGCCAGCAGCAGGGAACAGATCAGGAACTGGATGAGGCGGCGCATCGGTGGTTTCCCCAGAACGTCAGCCTGCCATCCTACCCTTTGGCGAAGGCAACGAAGCGACCGCTGAACTCGGCGGCCGGGCGGCCGTCGGCACCGGGCTGGGTGGCGATGATGCTGATGCGGGCCTTGCGGCGCTGGCGGAAGGTATTCAGGAAGGCGTCCCAGCCGCTCGCTTCGGCGGCTTCGGCATGGGCATGCAGGTCTTCGTAGACCGGTGCCAGGTAGCGCAGGTTGCTGTCGGCCACGTAGACCTCAGCATCGTGGCCGGCCAGGCGCAGGCGCAGGCTGACCAGCGCCCAGCCGGACAGGGTCAGTACCGAGGCCAGGCTGCCACCGAAGGCGTTGCCCTTGTCGTTGACGTTGGCGGCCAGCGGCGCGGTGATGCGCAGCACGCCATCGGCATAGCCGTCGAGCTGGATCTGCATGGCGCGGACCGCTGGCATGCAGTCCAGTACGTCCTGCAGGGCGGCCAACGAGGAAGTCAGGGCATCAACGGACATCGGAGCAGCGACCACGACAACGAAGGGCCCGCATAATGCAGGCAATGGCCGACCATACGATACCCACTGGCGCCGCTGGCTCCGACGCGGCCTGGACCCTAATTTCACTGCGCCCACAAGGCCAGCATGTGGCGCTGCGCCGCGCCGTTGCTGGGCTGGGCGGGCATGTGCTGGCCCTTTCACCGTGGCGGTTGCAGCGCCTGCACGGCACGCCCGTGGTGCGCCAGCTGCAACGCGCGCTGAACTGCGATCGCGTGGTATTCACCAGCCCGGCTGCGGTTGCTGCGGCCGCTTCCCTGCTGCGGCTGGCCGAGGCGCAGCGCAGTCCGTGGCTGACGGTGGGCGAAGGCACCGCGCGCGCGCTGCAGGCACACGGCATTTCCGAGGTGCATGCACCACAGCGGATGGACAGCGAAGGCCTGCTGGCGCTGCCGGTACTGGCAAACGTGCAGGGCCTGCGCATCGGCCTGGTGACCGCGCCCGGTGGCCGCGGCCTGATTGCCGCGCAGCTGCAGGCGGCCGGTGCCAGCATCGAACGCGCCGACGTCTACCAGCGGCGCCTGCTGCGCCTGGCGCCGCGCACGCTGGCGCGACTGGCGCATTCAGCCTTTCCGTGGGTGCTGGCGGTCAGCAGCGGCGAAGCGCTGCAGCATTTCTGGCAGCAACTTCCAACCGCATTGCAGCAGCGCCTGCAGGCGCACGCGACCGCGGTGGTGGCCAGTGATCGCCTGGGTGAACAGGCGCGGGCGCTGGGCCTGCAGCACGTGGTGCGCGCGGCCGGCCCCACCACCGCACAGCTGGTGGCGGCTGCACACGCCACGCTCACCGTCCCGGCAGCGACCTGAACAGGGACGTGGGTCACGCTTGCCGCTGTCGTCGGCAACAGTGATGCTGTGCACAACGCGGCCTGCCGGTCCCCCCACCGGCGACGTTGCCGACAAGGAAGCCCGATGAACGACACTCCGCCCGTTTCCCCACCCCGTCGCTTCGCACGCTGGCTGCTGCCGCTGGCCGGTGTGGCCGTGCTCGGCGCGGGCGGCTATGCGGGCTGGTACTTCTGGCAGCAACAGCAGAGCGAACAGGCGGCGCAGGCGCAGACCACCGCGGTGCAGCTGCAGGGCCTGGAGGCCACGCTGGATGCGCTGCGCCGCGACCAGCGCGCAACCAGCCAGCGCCTGCAGGACGCGGCCGCCACCAACCGCGTACTGCGCGACGAGATGCTCGGCCTGTCCCAGCGCAGTGCACTGCTGGAAGAAAACCTGGCCAAGCTGGCCGACAGCGCCAATCAGGGCCGGCAGGCGGTGCAGCGCGACGAGGCCGAGTTGCTGCTGACCCAGGCCGCGCAGCGCCTGAACTACGCCGACGATGTGGATGGCGCACGCCGCCTGTATGCCCAGGCCGCCACTGCGCTGGCCGATCTGCCCGACAGCGATGGCCTGAACCTGCGCCAGGCGCTGGTGCAGGAACGCGATGCACTGGATGCGCTCGGCGCCGGCCCGCGCGTGCAGTCGTTGCAGCGCCTGGATGCATTGGCCAAGGCCTTGCAGGGGCTGCCCTCGCAGGTGACCGGCAACGCTGCGCCGCCTGCCGCCAGAGCCTGGTGGCAGGCCACGCTGGCACCGTTCGTGGACATCACCCCAAGCCGCCAGAACGGCCCGCTGACGGCTGCCGAACGCCGCAATGCCGACGATGCGCTGCAGCTGGAACTGACCCTGGCACGCGCCGCGATCGAGCGCGGCGACCGCGCTGGCCGTGATACCGCGTTGGTACGCGTGGAGCATTGGGCGCAGCGGCGCTGGCCGGATTCACCGGCCCTGCGCGCGCAACGTGCTGAACTGAAGACCTTGCGCGAGCTTCCGCTGCAGGCCAGCAACACCGTTCTTGGCAGCACCCTGCAGCAACTGCGCACCCAGACCGACCGGAGGTAATCCCGCATGAAACCCCTGCAATCCCTGGTCGTGCTGTTGCTGGCCGTGGCCATCGGCGTGGTCGCCGCGCAATGGCTCGGCGCCGATGACCTCAACCGTTTCGGCGAAGTGATCCTGCGTTACGGCGGCTATGACTACCACAGCAACCTGCCGAAGGTCGCGTTGCTGGCGGTGATCGCGGTACTGGTTCTGTGGCTGCTGTGGAGCCTGATCGCCGCACCGTTCCGGGCCTGGGGCCGTTACCGCCGCAAGCAGGGCCGGGTGCGCCTGATCGACGGCCTGCAGGCTTACGAGCACGGCCAGTGGCAGCGTGCGGAGAAGCTGCTGGACGGCGCCGCCAAAGACCCCGAAGTGAGCGCAGTGGCGCTGGCCAACGCCGTGCGCAGTGCGCAGGCACGGGCCGACGGCCCTGCCGGCGAAGCACTGCTGCAGCGCCTGGGCGAAAGCGATGCCACCCTGCAGGCGCTGCTGCGTGCAGAACAGCTGCTGGCGCGTGATCTGCCGGTGGATGCGATCAACGCGCTGGACGTGGCCGCGATCCAGCCGCTGCCGCCGCGTGGCCTGTGGCTGCGTACCGAGGCACTGGCGCAGGCAGGGCGCGCACACGAGGCCTATGGGCAGCTGGGCGCGCTGCGGCAGAGCAAGGTGCTGCCGACCGACGCCGGCAGCGAACTGGAAGCACGCCTGGCAGCGCAGGCGCTGCTGGAAGCGGCCGACGTCAATGCGCTGGCCGCGCAGTGGGAAGCCACGCCGAAGGCACTGCGGCCGACGCCGGACGTGGTGGGCGCCTATGCCAGCCGTGCGGTGGCACTGAACTGGGATGAGCCTGCATTGCTGGCGCTGGAACAGGCGCTGGACCATCGCTGGGACGACGAGCTGGTGACGCTGTATGGTCGCCTTCCCGCCGAGCGCCTGGCCACGCGCCAGGCCAACCTTGCGCGCTGGCGCAACGTGCACGACAGCTCGCCCGCACTGCGCCTGGCGCAGGGCCGCGTAGCACTGGCGCAGCAGCAGTGGGATGCCGCCGACGCGTTCCTGCATGAGGCAATCGCCAGTGGCGCCGGGGCACCGGCATGGGAAGCGCTGGGTGAACTGTTCGCACAGCGTGGCGAGCACGCACTGGCCGCGCAGTGCCTGGCCAATGCGCTGCGCCTGCAGCGCGGCGAAGACAGCGTGGCGCTGGTACGCGGCAACGAAACGCCGCTGCGTGCCACGGTGGAAGAGCAACCGATTGCGGTGCAGCCGCCGGTGTATGACGCCAACGAGGAGCGCGACGAATTCGGCAACCCGCGGTTGCCGTAAGCATGGCTGAGGTGTGCCGACCAACGGTCGGCACCCACCGGAGAAAAAAAAGCCGCCCGATGGGCGGCGTTTTCATGTGTGGAACCCGGTAGTCGCCAACCTCGGTTGGCGCTCTGGCATCTTCCGAACGATGACATCGCATGGCCGACCAAGGTCGGCATCCACCAAAGCAGATCCAGCACGCATTTCCGGTAGTCGCCAACCTCGGTTGGCGTGCTGTTGCAGCGATCAGCGTTCGACGATCGCCACCACGCCCATGCCGCCGGCGGTGCAGATCGAGACCAGTGCGCGGCCGCCGCCGCGTTCGGCCAGCTGCTTGGCGGCGGTGGCGATCACGCGTGCGCCGGTAGCGGCGAACGGGTGGCCGGTGGCCAGCGATGAACCCAGCAGGTTGATCTTGTCCGGGTCGATGCGGCCCAGCGGTGCATCCAGGCCCAGGCGGTTGCGGCAGTAGTCCTCGCTCTCCCACGCACGCAGCGTGCACAGCACCTGCGCGGCGAAGGCTTCGTGGATCTCGTAGATGTCGAAGTCCTGCAGGGTCAGGCCGTTGCGCTTGAGCATCTCCGGCACGGCAATGGTCGGAGCCATCAGCAGGCCTTCGCCATGCACGAAGTCCACCGCCGCCACGTGCGCATCGCGCAGGTAGGCCTGCGGCTCGTGGCCGTGCGCGCGTGCCCACTCTTCGCTGGCCAGCAGCACCGCGGCGGCACCGTCGGTCAGTGGCGTCGAGTTGGCGGCGGTCAGCGTGCCGCGGCCGGACACCTTGTCGAACGCCGGCTTCAGCGTGGCCAGCTTTTCCAGCGAGGTATCCGGGCGCAGGATGTTGTCACGCTCGACACCACGGAACGGGGCGATCAGGTCGTTGAAGAAGCCGCGCTCATAGGCCGCGGCCAGCTTCTTGTGCGAGGACACCGCCCACTCGTCCTGCGAGTCGCGCGAGATGTTCCATTCCTTGGCCATGTCCTCGCAGTGGTCACCCATGCTCTTGCCGGTGCGCGGCTCGGCCACGCCCGGGAATTCGGGCTTCAGTTCGGAGAACTTGAAGCCGGCGGTGAGCGCGCGGATCTTGTCGCCGGTGCTCTTGGCACGGTTGGCGGCCAGCAGGCGCGCGCGCAGCTTCTTGCCATAGACGATCGGCACGTCGGAGGTGGTGTCCGAACCACCGCCGATGCCCGATTCGATCTGGCCCAGCGCGATCTTGTTGGCCACGGTGATGATGCTGTCCAGCGAGGTGCCGCAGGCGCGTTGCAGGGTGATGCCCGGGGTCAGCGGCGACAGGCCGGAGGACAGCGTGGCTTCGCGGCCCAGGTTCCAGTCGCTGGAGTGCTTGATCACCGCACCCATCGCCACTTCACCGAGCTGCTGGCCATGCAGGCCGAAACGTTCGACCAGCGCGCCCAGCGTACGGACCGACATGCCGAGGTTGCCGACATCCGAATACGCGGTGTTCTGGCGGCAGAACGGAATGCGGACGCCACCGAGGATGGCGACGGGACGAGCGTTGGGCATGGAGATACCTGGCATGGATGAGGGTGTCTGCAACATGGCCTGCACGACGGAGCAGGCATAATGGAGCCAAGTGTAGCTGCCGCCCTGTGATGGGCCAACCGTGGAACCATGAGCAAACCCGACCCCGCGATGAATGCCCTTGGCGTGCTGGCCCTGGAACTGGCCGGCGGCGAAATCCCCCGCCAGGCGGTACTCAGCGCCGAACAGGCCGGTGAACTGGCCGAACGCGTCGGCCGCGACCTGTCCAAGCTGGTGCCGCAGGTAGCCGAGCTGGACCTGGTGTTCGCCGCCGCGCATTTCGACCCGGCCGAAGTACTGCGCCCGGGCTGGCCGATCCACCGCCGCCTGGAAGAACTGCAGATGCGTGCGCCAGGCCGTAACCAGGGCCCGCGCCTGCTGGCGTTCGGCACCGATGCCAACGGCGACGTGCCGCTGCCGTTCCAGGCCGATGCCAGCCTGGTGGGCGGTGGCCTGCGCGTGGTGCCGTTCCTGCTGACCGGCAGCGATGTGGCCACCACCAACGCGGTCGCCAATGCGCTGGAAGAAACCCTGCTGGCCAACGGCATGGCGCACGCCGATACCGCACTGATGGCGCAGAACACCTTCGGTGCCCGCATCGAGCACGCGCGCTATTTCACCGTGAACGACCTGGCCGCGATGATGTCGATGCAGTACGACAACCAGGGCCTGGCCGCGCTGTGGCCGCTGATCGAGACCGCGATCATGGCGCCGGGCGAGGACGAATGGCTCAACGCGGCGCCCGAGCCGCTGCTGCGCTACACCCATGGCGAGGCGCGCATGGCGCTGTTCGATCCGGCCGGCTGGTGCGCGCACTACAACCACGGCAACAACGACTGCGACCGCCTGAAGGGCATCTACGAGCAGTTCCTGATGCGCCAGCGGCAGATGGCCGCGGTGCTGGAAGCGCACGGCGTGCCGGTGTTGTTCGTGCACTGCGAGGCCGGGCAGGACGCGCGCGAGCTGTTGGCGCGCTGATGGTAGTGCCGGCCGCTGGCCGGCAACCCTCGGATCTGCGATTGCCGGCCAGCGGCCGGCACTACCGCTCAGGAAAAACGCCGGCTTGCGCCGGCGTTTTCCATTTCCAGCAGGACTGCCCTTACGGCGCCTTCTGGATCACCGCACACGCCAGGCGCGCGCCGGCATTGCCGGTCGGCTGGGTCTTGTAGTCGTCCGCGTCGGCGTGGACGATCAGGCCGCGGCCGATGATGTCGAAGTCATCACCCTTGCCGATGTTGACGTTGCTCGATACTGGGCCATCGATGGTGGCCACGCCCTTGTCGTCGGCCTTGATGTTGGGCATGTCGCCGCCGTGGTGCGGATCGGTGGCGACGTTGCCGTGATCCTGGTGGCCCGGGTTGAAGTGGCCGCCAGCGCTCATGCCGTCCGGCGCGCTGCAGTCGCCCTTCTCGTGGATGTGGAAGCCGTGCTCACTGCCCGGCTTCAGGCCGGTGACCTGGCCGGTCACATGGACCTTGCCGTCGACCACCTTGAAGGTGACGCTGCCCTTGGCCTCGCTGCCCTGGGTCGGCGCCAGTTCGGCGGTGGCCGACGCATCGGCCACGGGTGCAGCTGCCGGTGCGGGGGTTGCGGCCGGTTCGGTGGTGGCGCCCTCGGCCGGAGCAGCCGGCGGGGTTTCAGCCTGCGGCGCGGCAGGCTGCTGGCCGCAGGCCGCCAGGCCCAGCGCGGCGATGGCGACAAACAGCGAATTGTGGATCAGACGCATGCAATCTCTCCCTGGATGAAGCCTGCAGTGATCAGCGGACAACCCGGATCACGCCACAGGCGATGCGGACGCCGGCATTGCCGGCGGGCTGGCTGCGATAGTCGTCGGCGTTGGCATGCACGACCAGTGCACGTCCGGCGATATCGGTGGCGGCGCCTCCGCCAAGGGTAACCCCCTTGAGGTGGATATCGACGTTGGCGCGGCCCTGGGCATCGGCACGCAGGTTATCCATGTCGCCCAGGTGGTGCTTGCCGGTGCCGGCGCGGCCATGCGCGGTGCCACCGGGGTTGAAGTGGTTGCCGGCGCTGCTGGCATCCACCGCGCTGCAGTCGCCGCGCTCGTGGATGTGGAAACCGGCCTGCTGCATCGGCTGCAGGCCACCGATCAGGCCGGTGATGTGGACGCCACCCGGCTCCACCATCAGCGCGATGCGGCCACTGACGATG
This sequence comes from Stenotrophomonas maltophilia, assembly GCF_001274595.1. Classification (GTDB taxonomy): domain Bacteria; phylum Pseudomonadota; class Gammaproteobacteria; order Xanthomonadales; family Xanthomonadaceae; genus Stenotrophomonas; species Stenotrophomonas forensis. The sequence goes on along the minus strand of NZ_CP011010.1, from coordinate 177,113 downwards.
CTGGCCGAAGCCGGCGACAGATTGGCCTCGGCCTGCTTCGCGGCGCTGACCACGCTCGGCGGCGGCGGGGTGGGCTCGGCCTTCTTCGGTGCACTGCCACAGGCAGACAGCAGCGCGGCGGCGGACAACGGCAGGATGGCAAAGGACAGACGCATCGAAGACTCCTTGCAGGTAACACTACGGACGGCATCGTCCACGAACGATCAACGGTTCGGCAAGCGGGCGCGAGGATCGCGTGCAGGGACCGTTCAATGGCCCCCGCGGCGGCGCCCGGCGCCCAGCTTGCGGGTGAGGGTATTGCGGCCGAGGCCGAGGCGGGCAGCGGCTTCGGCGCGGCGGCCGTGGGTGATCTGCAGCGCGGCCTCCAGCAGGGCATGGTCGACCCGCTCGCGCACCTGCGCGTGCAGCCCCTCCACGCCTTCGGCCAGCTGCCGGCGTGTCCATTCAGCCAGCAGCGCTTCCCACTGCCCCGGGTCGGCTGCGTTGGTACTGGTGCGGCGGCCGCGTGCACGGTTCAGCGCGGTATCGACATCAGCCACGCCGATGGTGTCTGCAGCGGCCAGCGCGGCCATCCGCCAGCACACATTTTCCAGCTCGCGTACGTTGCCTGGCCAATCATGCTCGCGCAGCGCCTGCAGGGCGGCGGCGGTCAGGCGTTTCGGCGGTGTATCCAGCTTGCGCGCGGCGGCGGCCAGGAAGGTGCTGGCCAGCTGCGCGATGTCCTCGCGGCGCTCGCGCAGCGGTGGCAGCTGCAGGCGCACCACGTCCAGGCGGTGCAGCAGATCGGCACGGAACTTTCCTTGTGCGACCAGGCCTTCCAGGTCCTGGTGGGTGGCGGCGACCACGCGTACATCGACGCGGATCAGCTCGCGGCCACCGACACGGAAGAACTCGCCCTGCGCCAACACGCGCAACAGGCGGGTCTGCAGCGGCAGCGGCATGTCGCCGATCTCATCCAGGAACAGCGTGCCGCCGTTGGCCTGCTCGAAGCGGCCGATGTGGCGGCGCTGCGCACCGGTGAAGGCGCCGGCTTCGTGGCCGAACAACTCGCTTTCCAGCAGTTCGGCGGGAATCGCCGCGGTATTGAGCGCGACGAACGGACCCTGCGCACGCGGCGATTCGCGATGCAGCGCATTGGCCACCAGCTCCTTGCCGGTGCCGGTCTCGCCGGTGATCAGCACCGCCAGCGGCGCCTGTGCCAGGCGACCGATGGCACGGAACAGCGCGCGCATCGGCGGGGTATCGCCCACCAGTTGCGGTGGCTGGTCGCTCGGGGTTTCGGCGGCGGGCGTGGGCGTTGCCATGGCCGGTGCCACCGCCGGCAGCACGCGCTGCGCCAGCGCCACCGCATCGTCCAGGTCGAATGGCTTGGACAGGAACTCATGCGCGCCGCCGCGGAACGCGCCGGCGGTGCTGGCCACATCGGTGTAGGCCGACATCACCACCACCGGCAGCTGCGGCAGCGCAGCCTTGAGCTTGTCCAGCAGCACCAGGCCGTCGTCGCCCGGCATGCGCACGTCGGTGAACAGCAGGGCCGGCGGCGGCCCCTCGCCCAGCGCCTGCAACGCCGGGGCGGCGCTGTCGAAATCAACGACCTGGTAGCCCGCTTCGCGCAGCGCGGTGCACAGCACGAAGCGCACGGCGCGGTCATCGTCGACCACCCAGATGCGCTGTGCGGCGGTGGAGAAGTCAGACATCGCGCGGGGCCTCCTCGGCCGGGGCGGCGCCATTGCCGATCGGCAGCAGCAGGGTGAACACGGTATGGCCCGGGCGCGAGCGGTAGGTCAGCGTGCCGCGATGCTCGCGCGCCACCTGCTGGGCCAGCGCCAAGCCCAGGCCAGTACCTTCGGCGCGGCCACTGACCAGCGGCAGGAACAGGTGTTCGGCCAGTTCCTCCGGCACGCCCCGGCCGTCGTCGGCGATCTCCAGGCGCAGCGCCAGCGTGTGCAGCTGTTCGGCGATGCGCACGCCATGCTCCACGCGGGTGCGCAGGGTGATGCTGCCGGCGCCGGCCTGGATCGCGTTGCGCACCAGGTTCCATACCGCCTGGGTGAGGCGGTCGGCGTCGCCGTGGAATTCGGGAATGCTGGGGTCGTAGTCGCGCTGCAGGCGTACCGCCCAGCCGGCCTCGTTCTCGGCCAGGCGCAGCACGCGCTCCAGCGCGGCATGGATGTTCAGTTCGGCATGCGGCGCGGCCGGGGCCGGCGACAGCAGCTGGTCGAGCAGACCGTTGAGGCGCTCGATCTCCGAGCCGATCAGCTCGATCAGCTCGCGTTCACTGGCATCGCGCTGGGCCGCGCGACGGGCCAGCAGCTGCGCCGCGCCCTTCAGACCGGCCAGCGGGTTGCGCAGCTCGTGGGCCAGCCCCTTCAGCGCCGCGCTGAGCGCGCTGGGCAGGGCCTGGGTGGGATCGAGCCCAGGGAATTCATCGACCGGGTGCGCCTCCAGCAACCAGCCGCCATCGTCGCGGCGGCTCATCCAGCCCTCGGCGAAGCGCGGCGCCTCGCCGGGCACGGCCAGCGCCAGCCGGTTCAGGCGCAGGCTGTCGCGCTCATCACGGGCCAGGAAATGGGCCAGTGCCTCGCCCTGCACTTCCAGTGCGGCCAAGGGCCGACCCAGCAGGCGTCGCGCGCTGACGCCCAGCCAGCGGGCGAAGGCCGGATTGCAGCCGGCAATGCAGCCATCGGCGCCGGCCCAGGCCAGCGGCGTGCCCAAGGCATCGAGGGACGGCGGGGGTGCGGGGTCGGACATTGCACCAATGTAGTGCAAAACGCGGGTCCAGCATCAGATCGCATCGAATGCGTCGTCAGCCGTCGCGCCCAGGAATTACGCCGCATGCTTGCCGAGGTGATACTTACGCATTACGATACTATCGCCACACGTTACCAACATGCCGATCCAATCATTTGCCTGCAAACGTACGCAGGCACTGTTTGATGGCCATCGCGTGCAGAGATGGCGCCACATTGAAGCTGCCGCGCTGCGAAAGCTGGCCATGCTCAATGTGGCAGCCGATCTGCGGGATCTGCGTCTGCCGCCAGCGAACAGACTGGAGTCGCTGCATGGGGACCGGCGCGGCCAGTACAGCATCCGCATCAATGACCGGTTCCGGCTGTGCTTTGTCTGGTCCCGGGAAGGTCCTGCCGAGGTCGAAATTGTCGATTACCACTGAAGGAGTCGTGCGAGTGCGAACCGTCCCCTACCCCGCTCCCGGCGAGATCCTGTTGCATGAATTCCTGGAGCCTTTGGGTATCACCCAATACCGGCTGGCCAAGGCAATTGGCGTCTCACAACGCCGGATCGGCGAGATTGTCTCCGGGGATCGCGCAGTCACTGCGGACACCGGGCTGCGCCTGTCCCGTTACTTCGGCGTCTCGGACAAGTTCTGGATCGGCCTGCAGGCCGACTTCGATGCCGCGATGACCAAGGAAAAGCTGGCCGACGTGCTTGCCCGGATAGAACCCTACAACGCGGCTGCCTGAGCCTTGGCCCGGGGTCAGAGCCCTTTCCCTTCGGAAAGGGACCCGAACCCGGGTGGGCAGCGTTACACCGGGTAGCCGGTGGCTTCCCGGGCTTTCTTCCATGCGCTTTCGAATTCGCGCGCGGAGATCTCGTCGTCCTCGTCGAAATCGAGGAACGACACCGGCTGGTCGGCCAGCAGGAAGCGGTCATCGCTGTGGGCATGCTCGTCGGCCCAGACCATCTTGGTGCCGTAGATTTCCACCTGGCGCACGATCTTCTCGCCTCGCGCTTCCATCAGCACGTTGCCCTTGCCCAGGCCCGATTCGGCCCAGTGCTTGTAGTACTTCTTGGCGGCGGATTTCGCGCCGGATCTTGCGTTGTGCTTTGCGTAGGTCATTGCAGGGGTCCTGGCCGCAGGTGCGGCCGGAAAGTTCGGAATGGCGCCATTATCAGGCATCCGGGGGGCAGATCCCTGCCACCTACTGCGGCAGCGCTACGCCCTTCGGCCACAGCATCCAGATGTTGCCCTTCTGCTTCATGTCACCGGCCAGCTTGCCGGCGGCATCGCCACTGCCCCAGTACAGGTCCGCGCGCACTTCGCCGGCAATGGCGCCGCCGGTGTCCTGCGCAGCCACCGGGCGCACCACGGGCGTGCCGTCCGGGCGGGTGGTGGACAGCCACAGCAGGCTGCCCAGCGGCACCACGGTGCGATCCACGGCCACGCTGTAACCGGCGGTGAGTGGCACGTTCAACGAGCCACGCGGGCCTTCCGGGCTGTCCGGGTTGCGCACGAAGAACACGTAGCTGGGGTTGCTGCGCAGCAGTTCCGGCACGCGCGCGGGGTTGGCCCGGGCCCAGGCACGGATCGCGTCCATGGTGACGTCTTCCTTCTTCAGTTGGCCCTGGTCGACCAGCCAGCGCCCGATGGCGCGGTAGGGGTGGCCATTCTGTTCCGCATAGGCCAACCGTACCTGCGTGCCGTCAGCCAGGCGCACCCGGCCGGACCCCTGGATCTGCAGCAGTTGCAGGTCCATCGGATCGGTCAGCCAGGCCAAGACTGGCGCCTTGGCCCCTTTGCTGGCAATCGTGCCGGCGTCGTCATACGGCTTGAGCACCTTGCCGTCGACACGGCCGCGCAGCCGCTTGCCCTTCAACTCGGGGTAGAGGCTGTCCAGCTGCACCACGACCAGGTCATCGGGCGTGCCGTACACCGGCACCGTCGCGGTGGCCGTGCGGGTGAGGCTGCCGGCGTAGATCGGTTCGTAGTAGCCGGTGATCAGGCCATCGGCCTGGTGGCCCCCGGCGCGCAGCGCGTAGACATCGAGGTCGCGCTGCAGGAACTGGCGGATCGCGGCCGCGTCCTTGTCTGAAACCGCCGCTGCGGTGGCGCAGGACCTGGCCCAGACCGCATCGGTCTTCAGGCGGGTGCAGCTGCTGCGCCAGGCAACAAAGCCGGCCTGCAGATCGCTGTCGGAGACCGGCGGCAGTGCGCTCCATGCCGCCTTGGCATAGGTGGCCGCAGGCGGCGTGACCGGCGTCGGCACTTCGGATCCGGTGCGGGGAGCGGTGGTGGAGCAGCCGGCGAGCGCGGCCGCTGCCAGCAGGATGCAGTGCCTGCGCTTGAAGAAGGTGGCGGAATCGATCATGCCGCCATGGTGGCGGGCCGGCCGCTGGGCGGCAACCCAGCGTGGGGTCAAGCGTTCATGCGCGTGGTCACGGCATCTGCAGCAGCAGCGAGTGCAGGATGCGCGCGTCTTCGGCATCCAGCGTCTTCGGCAGGTCGTCGCGGCCACGGAAGCGGCGGTGGAACGCGGCGACGGTGGCTTCGCGGTTGTCCAGCGGATAGCCGAAGCGGGCCAGCGCGTTCCACGCATCGAAGCCTTCCGGTGCGGCACCGTCGGCCGCGCGCGGCCAGACGCCGAATCCGGCCTCGGCCAGCTGCTGCCAGGGGAAGAAGCGGCTCGGATCCTGCTTGCGCGTTGGCGCCAGGTCGGCATGGCCGATCACCTGCCGCGGCGGAATGTTCAGACGGGTGGTGAGATCGCGCAGCAGCACGATCAGCGATTCGATCTGCGCCGCACTGAACGGGCTGCGGCCATCGTTGTCGAGCTCGATGCCGATCGAGGCTGAATTGAGATCGGTGATGGTGCCCCAGCGCCCGGCCCCTGCGTGCCAGGCGCGGCGCTCATCGGCCACCAGCTGGTAGCGATGGCCATCGGCGCCGATCAGGTAATGCGCACTGACCGGCCCGCCGCTATTGGCGGTGCGCAGCGTACGCAGGCTCTGCTGCACCGATTTCTGCTCGGTGTGGTGGATGACGATGATGACCGGCGTGCGCGCGTTCTGATTGGGTGATGGCACCCAGGTGGCGAGCGGGTTGTGCTGCACGGGCGCGGTGGCGGTGCAGGCCGAAAGGGCCAGGGCCAGCAGTGTGGGAGCCAGGAGGCGGGGGCTGATCATGGGCGGATTGTAACCATGGACTGCAGCCATGGTTCTTCGCTTCGTGCTGATCGCTGGAGAACTGGGGAGCTGTCATGCAAAAAACTCAATAACGCCCCCCGCCTCATGCCCAAATCTCAAACTCCAATCCGAATAGCCAAACGCCCAAGTTCCTCATCACCTACATTCAATCCACTGTAGACGTTGACGATATTTTTGAACGAACCGTCATCATGCATAACCCATACCCCCACCGAATCTTTAGCTTCCGCATGATCCCAATATTAGTCAGAGTCGAAAACAATCGATTGCGGAATACCCAAAGAATCTGACAGATCCGAACGAAATTCATCAAAACCAGAAGAACGCTCAATCGAGAACTGGAAGGAGTCCAGGCATCATCTCAATTAATTTTTCCGATCCACGCGGATTACGCAACTCCAACAACCTCACCCTGGAGGACGCATTCTGCACGCCAGTCGCCAACCGTTATCGACTCGCCATCCAGCTAAGTGCACGAAACGGACTCGGCCATGCGGTCAATCCATTCCAACACCGTGGACACGTAAGCTCAAGGGACAGCACCCATAAGAACTCAAACGCCCAGAACCCTATGCCCTCACCTTTCCAACCGACTCCATCCACTCAGCCCAGACAGAGGAATCATTCAGACAACCGGAATCACTTAAAGGCGACATGAGACGAACAATAACTTCGAACAGCGGAAGATCCTCACCAGATCGATCAAAAATCGCCTCAAGGAATACCATCATTACCGAGAACGCATCTGGCAACGTCAAGCACTCGCCCGACGAATTAATTTGTGCGCTACAAAATTCAGAATTGAGAGCACTCCCCGCGGTGGCAACCTCTGCAAATGCATCACGCCAGTCATCCCACATTGCCGGATCATTGGGCACGCCATTCGCCCATAGAAATGACCCTCCCGAAGATAACAGATCAACAAGAGTGTCCTGCCCACCACCCCTCTTCATATATTTTTGAAGAAACACGCACATCAACACATATGCAGCCCGGACGGAAATTCTTCCGACATCTTTCACATCACTAGCACTCATTTCGTGACCTTCTTTTGAACTGGCTTTACGGGCGATGAAAATCCATATTCCTGATGATAAGGCAGCGGATTCTTATTTATCCAGCCATTAACTTCCGCCCCTTTTCTAATCTGAACCCATACCTGAGTTCCGTGAGCTCGTCATACGCACGTGTCACAGAGTCCTTGCAGGCTTGGACATCGCCTCCCTTTCCACCACACGCGGCCCGCTCGGACTCCATGAGTGCGATTTCCTGCCTGCTCAGCCAGTTGTTCTCAACCGAGTTCTTGGCAATCCCCGCAATCAACGCGATCCCGGCCAGATCCTGTCCCGACAGCCCACCCGCCAGCGCACCCACCGCCTGCGACAGCGCCAGCACCATCTCCTTCTGCTCTGGGCTCAGCTTGGAGGGGTCTCCGCCGGTCAACGTATTGGTCAGTACCTTCGCGGCCAACTCGCCGCCGGCCGCGGACACCGCTCCGGTTCCCGCATTGCCACCATTGGCTTCCGCCAGCAGCGCACCCAACACCGCATGCGACAGCAATTGCAGAGTCGCATTGGGATCGCTGCCGTGGTTCGGGTCCAGCTTGCTGCCGATGAAGTAAGCGGCATAAGGCGCCAGCGCATTGGACGCGACCTGGCCCGCGCCCCGCCCCGCCACACCACCCACCAGCACCGTCGTCACTGCGTTCAGTGCACGGTTGTACTCGCCGCCCGTGCCCCACTTCTTCGCATTGTCGCAGTCCGGGCTGTTTGGGGTCAGTACCGCATCGCGTTGTTCCGCGCTGAACGTGTTGAACGCCTTCTTCTGTTCCGTTGACAGGCCGTCGTAGTACGTCTGGGTTGCCTTGTTGCTCTGATAGGCCTGCACATCCGCGGCAACCTGCTTGCTGGTTGGCATCAGGCATGGCCTCCAGCGCACGGTATGCCGCCGTCGCATCGGTGTTGATGCCCAGCTCGACTGACCGGTCCACCGTTGCCCGCAGTACGCAGAGTACGCAGGCGCTGCTGCACCGATTTCTGCTCGGTGTGGTGGATGACGATGATGACCGGCGTGCGCGCGTTCTGGCTGGGTGATGGCACCCAGGTGGCAAGCAGGTTGTGCTGCACGGGCGCGGACGTCACCGGTGGTCGTGCTGTCCACACAGGGACAGCACGACCTGGTCAGGCCAACGCCGGCGTGCCGCTCAACTTCGAAAGAACGACAGGTTGTACAGGAACAGGCCCCAGACCGCGATCGCGAGTGGGATCTCGCAGAACGCGGAGCGGTGCCGCAACGCCATCCGGATGAACATCACCACGGTCAGCATGGGCTGCCCGAAGAAGCAGACCCAGAAGAGCGCTTCTACACCTGGCACAGTGGACAGCTCGTAGATTCCGAGGGAGTTGTCGGTGTTCCGATTGAAAGTGACCGCCCCCCAAAGGGCGAGCAGGAAAAGCCAGGCCAGTGCACTGGCGCTTGATAGAAACAAGGCCCGTCTACCTGCGACACTCATTTTCGTCCCCATTCGGGTTGATCGAACCTGTACCGATCAATGACCGATGCACATGCTGCCTGGAGCAGACTTCCACGATCCGCTACTCATGCCCGCCATGTCGCTCCTTCGTGCAGCGCACATGCGCGGGAACATCAGGGTGCCGGAGCCACGCAGCTGTCATTCAGTACTCCGGTCCAGTATCCATCTCCGGTTCGAAGCAGCCCCCAACCTGGGTGAACAATCGGATCGCCTCTTCATCCTCGGCCTCGTACTCGATCGCGAACGGCATGGGCGGACGATGCTTCTTCCGCGGATTCATACTTCGAAACACTGCATAGCCCTCAAGCACAGCCAGTATCTGGGGTCGCGTCAACAAGACAACGTCCTGAGAGTTCCATCGCGAATGCACCAGGAAGAAATCGGCCGCCCGCAGGACAGCATGTCCCTCTCCATAGTGGACGCATGCGCTGCCCTCGTCACCGTTTGTGGGCGCAGCAAAGGCACTGCGGGTCCGCAGTTCGCTTCCGCGCCCGAGATGACCGAAGTCTCCATCCAGCCACGCTGCGATTTCACCGACACCCCGTCCCTGCCCATGGTGTACCACCGGCGCGTCACCGATCTTCTCTTCGCTGGATGGAACGTGGCAATCGCCGGTCCAGTAGGGAAAGAGAACTGCCTGGATAGTCATTCGAAACCCATTCCCTGCTGCCGCAACGGAAACCCCTGTCCCACTTCCGGTCTACCCGACCTGCTCGAAGATCACGTCAGTCACGCCAGCCCACTCAAGGCGTGACTTCACTTCCCCACTGACGATCAGTGCGGCACCGAATCCGCCAATCCTGAAAATATGCCACGAGCCCACTTTCCCGCCACCCAGAGCCAGCTTCGCAAACGCGCGATACTGCCCTGCGAGATCAGGTCTCACGGGATCATCCCGCTCGAACCTCTCGAACTCGGAGCATGATTCGCCGACACAGTCGACGCAGGTTTCGACAATCAATGCAAAGTAGCTTCCCCGCGTGCGCTGGCCTTCAATCACGACAGGTTCCATTACGGCATTCGCATGGAGCCCGTCGACTTCTGGCGGACCTTCCAGTGCGCTACGGGACCGGGCACTCACGATGGCAACGGGACAGGACACCTTGATCCAGAGCATAGCTTGAAGGAAAAAGGCGTCTTCTGCGAGCAATCGTTCACACGTGGAAGTGCTTCAGCCGATGGGAAATGCCGGCCCACGGCTCCAGGGTACTCCGGCGTCGGAGAACATCCGTTCGATCTCATCGTAGAATCCTGGATGAAAGGTCGTCTCATCGCTCGACTGCGAACGCAGGTAACGCGAGACCAGATCCAGGCACAGCTCCGTCGCTTCCATGTAGGTATCCAGCCAAAGAACCTGCCCCTCGTCGGAAAGCTGATCCGGACGGACAACCGAGAGCTTTTGGCAGAAGGCATCGATGCTGGGAAACCCCAGATCTGCCAGCAGGTCGTGGTAGGTCAGCCGCCACAGACCGGAGGAAAGGCAGCGATAGGTGAGCTCCACGGCAAAGCTCCAGCGTTCTCGATCTGCTGCGCCAGCCACGCCGTCCACAAACGCATGCGGACTGTAGTCGCCCAGGGTCAGCAGGTAGACATACCATTCGATGTCTTCCATCACTGCTGCGGAAGTCGCCTGGATCACACCTGCTCCGTTCTGTAGTCCATCGAAGTCGTTGGTGGCGAACACGCACACCTGCAGACAGCCATTGAAGCAGGAACGGTAGAGCCACGCCATGCGTGGCTGAGTCGCCGACAGTGCCAAGCAAGCTTGGCACCTACCAGAGCAGTAGAAGTGCCGACCAACGGTCGGCACCCACAGTGGCGGCGGCAGGCGGCCCCGCAGGGCCGCTCGCCGATACCTCAGGCCTCGTAGGCGGACTCGCCGTGCGAGGTCACATCCAGGCCGGTGCGCTCTGCTTCCTCGGTGACACGCAGGCCGACCACGCTGCGCACCACCAGCAGGATCAGCGTGGTCACCACCGCCGACCACAGCACGGTGAGGCCGACGCTGACCACCTGCACCCACACCTGATGGGCGATATCCAGATCGGCCTTGGTGCCGCCCAGCGACTGTGCGCTGAACACACCAGTGAGGATGGCACCGACGATGCCGCCGACACCGTGCACGCCGAACACGTCGGCGGTGTCATCCACCTTCAGCAGGCGCTTGAGACCGGTCACACCCCACACGCAGACCACGCCGGCGACGAAACCGATCACGATCGCGCCAAGCGGACCGACCGTTCCGCAGGCCGGGGTGATGCCAACCAGGCCGGCCACCGCACCCGAGGCGGCGCCCAGTGCCGACGGCTTGCCCTTGCCGATCGCTTCCACCAGCGTCCAGCCAAGCACGGCAGCGGCGGTGGCCAGCACGGTGTTGAGGAAGGCCAGCGAAGCCACGGTATCGGCCGCAGCAGCGGAGCCGGCATTGAAGCCGAACCAGCCCACCCACAGCAGCATCGCGCCGATATAAGTGAACGGCACGTTGTGCGGCTTCAATGCGGTCTGGCCGTAGCCCAAGCGTTTGCCAACGAACCATGCGGCGACCAGGCCGGCCACGCCCGCATTGATGTGGACCACGGTGCCGCCGGCGAAATCGATCGCACCCAGTTCACCCAGGTAGCCACCACCCCAGACGATGTGCGCCATCGGGATGTAGCTGAGGGTGAACCACAGCGCCGAGAACAGCAGTACCGCGCGGAACTTGATGCGTTCGGCGAAGGCGCCGACGATCAGCGCGGTGGTGATGCCGGCGAAGGTCGACTGGAAGGCCACGAACAGGTAGTCCGGCAGGCCCTTGATCGGCGTGTTGCCGACCGAGTCGGGGGTGAAGCCCTTGAGGAAGGCGAATTCGGTGAACGAGCCGAAGAACGGATTGCCGGCGCTGAACACCGCGCTGTAGCCATACGCCACCCACAGCAGCAGCACCAGCGAGAACACCACCAGGATCTGGCTGAGCACCGACAGCACGTTCTTCGAACGCACCAGGCCGCCATAGAACAGCGCCAGCCCGGGCACCACCATCAACAGCACCAGCAAGGTGGAAGTGAGCATCCACGCGACGTCGCCGCGGTCATAGGCGGCAGCCGCTTCGGCCACCGCAGGTGCGGCGGCCGCCGCAGCCGGGTCCTGCAACGACTCAACCGCAACGGTTTCGCTGGGCAGCGGTGACACCTGGGCCTGGGCGTGGGCACTGCCCGGCCATGCCCCGGCGGCCAGCGCGCTGAGCAGCATCAACAGGCACACGATATGGAACCGGGCTTGCCACCCGGTGAGAAGGCGCATCTTCATGGGGGAATCTCCGGAAGGGGGATTACAGCGCGTCGGCACCGATCTCGCCGGTGCGGATGCGGATGACCTGTTCGACGGCGGTGACGAAGATCTTGCCGTCACCGATCTTGCCGGTGCCGGCCGACGACTGGATCGCCTCGATCACCGCATCGGCACGCTCGTCGGTGACCACGGTTTCGATCTTGATCTTGGGCAGGAAGTCGACGACGTACTCGGCGCCGCGATACAGCTCGGTGTGGCCCTTCTGGCGGCCGAAGCCTTTCACTTCGGTCACGGTGATGCCCGACACGCCTGCGTCGGAGAGGGCCTCGCGGACCTCGTCGAGCTTGAACGGCCGGATGATGGCGGAGATCAGTTTCATGCGCATGTCCCGAGGGTGGATGGGGCCAGCGCGCCAGCGCGCGTTGGCATCAGGCAACCACCGGCCATCAGGATGATGGCCGCGGCTGTTGCACCGGACACGTACAGGGCCGGGACGGCCGTGCCTCTCTCCTTGCACGACCGACGCGGGAGGGAGGGCGGCCCTGGTCGCGTATCCGGTCTCTCTCTTGCCCCTGGATCAGGGGTCAGAGCCCGTTCGTGAACGAAAGGGATCCGACCCCGATCTGACCGCGGCTCCCCAGCCGCGAAGTCGGAAGCGATGGCGGCGGGTGGGAGGGGGAAGCCCACCGCCATCGCCACCGGTCAGCTGGCGTAGTACAGCTGGTATTCCAGCGGGTGGGTGGCCGCGCGGAACTTGGTCACTTCCTGCATCTTCAGCGCGATGTAGCCGTCGATGAAGTCATCGCTCATCACGCCGCCGGCCTTCAGGAACTCACGGTCCTTGTCCAGCGCTTCCAGCGCCTGGTCCAGAGAGGAGCAGACCTGCGGGATCAGCTTCTCTTCTTCCGGCGGCAGGTCGTACAGGTCCTTGTCGCTCGGTGCGCCCGGGTCGATCTGGTTCTTGATGCCGTCCAGGCCGGCCATCATCAGCGCGGTGAAGGTGAGGTAGCCCGACTGGATCGGATCCGGGAAGCGCATTTCGATGCGGCGCGCCTTCGGGTTGGACACCCACGGAATGCGGCACGAGGCCGAACGGTTGCGCGCCGAGTAGGCAAGCATCACCGGGGCTTCGTAGCCCGGCACCAGGCGCTTGTAGCTGTTGGTACCCGAGTTGGCGAAGGCATTGATGGCCTTGGCGTGCTTGAAGATGCCGCCGATGTACCACAGCGCCAGCTGGCTCAGGCCGCCGTAGCCGTCACCGGAGAACAGGTTGGTGCCGCCCTTGGACAGCGACTGGTGCACGTGCATGCCGCTGCCGTTGTCGCCGACGATCGGCTTGGGCATGAAGGTGACGGTCTTGCCGTTGCGGTGCGCGACGTTCTTGATCACGTACTTCATGCGCAGCAGTTCGTCGGCCTTCTGCACCAGGGTGCTGAACTTGGTGCCGATCTCGCACTGGCCGGCGGTGGCCACTTCGTGGTGCTGCACTTCCACTTCGATGCCGACCTGCTCCAGCGTCTTGCACATTTCAGCGCGCAGGTCGTGCAGGGTGTCGGTCGGCGGAACCGGGAAGTAACCGCCCTTCACGCCGGGACGGTAGCCGCTGTTGGCGCCGTCGTACTTGGCGCCGCTGTTCCACGCCGCTTCTTCCGAGTCGACCTGGAAGAAGGTGTGGCCCATTTCATTGGCGAAGCGGACCGAGTCGAAGATGAAGAATTCCGGTTCCGGGCCGAAGAACGCGGTTTCGGCGATGCCGGAGGACTTCAGGTAGGCCTCGGCGCGCTTGGCGATGCCGCGCGGGCAGCGGCCGTACGGCTGCATGGTGGCCGGGTCGAGGATGTCGCAGCTGATCACGATGGTCGGATCGGCGTAGAACGGGTCGACGTAGGCGCTGGCGGTATCCGGCAGCAGCACCATGTCCGATTCGGCGATGCCCTTCCAGCCGGCGATCGAGCTGCCATCGAACATCTTGCCTTCTTCGAACAGCGACGGCTCGACGATGCTGACCGGGAAGGTCACGTGCTGCTCGACGCCACGCATGTCGACAAAGCGCAGGTCGACGAACTCGATCTGGTTGTCCTTGATCAGCTTTTCTACGTTTTCCACGGACATCGGTACGACCTCGGATGGGGATGAATGCCTGCTGAGGTACAGCAACGACCGTGCCAACTTTTCACTGGCTGCAAGTCATTGATTTCAAACAGGGCGCCCCGTCGCGGTGCAGAACGGTCCGCACCAAACGGGTGCGCCCGCCACCAGACGCACCCGTTTGGTGCAGCAGGGATCGTCTATCCTCTCGACCTTCTTCCTTCCGCCGCGCGTGCACGCACCGTCCATGTCCGACCTGCTCTCCGCCCTGCTGCTGGGCATCCTCGAAGGCCTCACCGAATTCCTGCCGATCTCCAGCACCGGCCATCTGCTCATCGCCCAGCACTGGCTGGGAGCCCGCTCGGACTTCTTCAACATCGTCATCCAGGCCGGCGCGATCGTGGCCGTGGTGCTGGTGTTCCGCCAGCGCCTGCTGCAGCTGGCGACCGGCTTCAACCAGCGCGAGAACCGCGACTATGTGTTCAAGCTGGGCGCCGCCTTCCTGGTCACCGCCGTGGTCGGCCTGGTGGTGCGCAAGGCCGGCTGGTCGCTGCCGGAAACGGTCAGCCCGGTGGCCTGGGCCCTGATCATCGGTGGCGTCTGGATGCTGCTGGTGGAGGCCTACACCGCGCGCCTGCCCGACCGCGACCAGGTGACCTGGACGGTGGCGATCGGCGTGGGCTTGGCGCAGGTGGTGGCCGGCGTGTTCCCCGGCACTTCGCGCTCGGCCTCGGCGATCTTCCTGGCCATGCTGCTGGGCCTGAGCCGCCGTGCGGCCGCCGCCGAGTTCGTGTTCCTGGTCGGTATTCCCACCATGTTCGCCGCCAGCGCCTACACCTTCCTGGAAATGGCCAAGGACGGAAAGCTGGGCAGCGAGAACTGGACCGACGTGGGCGTGGCGTTCCTTGCCGCTGCCGTCACCGGCTTCGTCGTAGTGAAGTGGCTGATGGGCTACATCAAGTCGCACAGGTTCACCGCCTTCGCCATTTACCGCATCGCGCTGGGCGCGGCGCTGCTGCTGTGGTTGCCGTCCGGCAGCTGAACAGCGCCGGGGCCCGGCAACCCCGTTGCCGGCCCTACCCCGTTTCCCCCACGGTTCCCCAAGGAGAATCACCATGAACCGCAAGCTCACCCTGCTCCTCCCGCTGGCCCTGATGGCCGCCTGCAGCCAGACCCCGGCCCCGGCCGGCACTGGCGGCGACGACGTGGCCCCGGCCGCGGCCAAGGCAGCAGACCAGCAGACGCTGGCGCACCTGGATGCGCAGCGCCTGCAGAGCCAGCACTGGCTGCTGCAGCAGGCCACCGCCGCCGACGGCAAGCGCATCGATGCGCTGTTCGCCCGCGAAGACAAGCCGGTCACCCTGGACTTCGCTGATGGCCGCCTTTCGGTCAGCAACGCCTGCAACCACATGGGCGGCAGCTACACCCTGGCCGACGGCAAGCTGACCGTGGGCGCGATGGCATCGACGATGATGGCCTGCACCGACAAGGCGCTGATGGCGCTGGACGAGGCTGTGTCGAGCCGCCTGCAGGGCGAGCTGAAGGCCGAGCAGGATGCCGGCGGCAAGCTGACCCTGACCACCGCCAAGGGCGACGTATTGGTGTTCAACCCGGAGCCGACCGCTGAAACCCGCTACGGCGGCGCCGGCGAAACCGTGTTCCTGGAAGTGGCGGCCAAGACCGAGAAGTGCTCGCACCCGCTGATCCCGGACTACCAGTGCCTGCAGGTGCGCGAGGTGAAGTTCGACGACAAGGGCCTGAAGCAGGGCGAGCCGGGCAAGTTCGAGAACTTCTACGGCAACATCGAGGGCTACACCCACGAAGACGGCGTGCGCAACGTGGTGCGCGTGAAGCGCTACGAAGTGAAGAACCCGCCGGCCGATGCGCCGTCGCAGGCATACGTGCTGGACATGGTGGTCGAGTCGGCCGTCGAGAAGAAGTAAGACGACAGAAGGGCGGCCGAGAGGCCGCCCTTCTTCATGGTCGGTAGGGCCGGCCGCTGGCCGGCTGCCCTGCGCGGCACCGCCAACACACGGATGTTGCCGGCCAGCGGCCGGCATTACCCACGTGCATCGGGAGATCGGCATGAAGCACGTCCCCGTCCTCATCATTGCGGCACTGCTGGCCATGTCTGCGGACGTGGCCGCTGCCAGCACGCCCGGCATCGATCAGCTTGAAGCACACCTGTGGCAACTGGTGCGCGCCACCGACGCGCAGGGCCGGCGCATTGACGCGTTGTTCGTCCCGGGCCACGCGCCCTACACGCTGCGCTTCCGCTCCGGTTTCATGAGCGAGTTGAACCTGTGCAACCACGCCAGCAGCCAGTACCAGCTGCAGGGCAATCACTTGAACCTGCGCAACGGCGTGCAGACCACGGCCGAGTGCATCGATCCGAAAATGACCACGCAGCAGAAGCGCGCGCGAATGCTGATGCACGGCGGAGGGTCGGCGCCGATGCTCGAGCTGGGCGAGCGGGGCACGCTGACGGTGCGCAACGCGCAGGGCGATACCGCGGTGTTCGAACCGGCATCGCTGCCGGAGGAATGAAAAGGGCGGCCGGGTGGCCGCCCTTCCCGTCGGTGGTAGAGCCGGCCGCTGGCCGGCTGCCATGGGCGACTGCGGCAACACACGGACGTTGCCGGCCAGCGGCCGGCACTACCCGACAACAGCCTCAGCCCAGCGCCGGGTTCAGCGTGTAGGTTCCGTGCAGTGCCGCTTCGGCCAGCACGTGACCGTGCATGGCTCGATACGCGTCGGCGGCGGTGAAGCGTGCCGGCAGCTCCAGCGAGGCCACGTCCAGCGCGAACACACGGAAGAAGTAGCGGTGCACGCGCTCGTCGTTGAAGGGCGGATAGGGACCGTCGTAGCCCAGGTAGTCACCGGCCATGTCCGGATTGCCGGCAAACCAGCCGGTGAAGTCATTCAGGCCCTGGCGACTGCCGTCCGGGCCGGCCGGCGCGGGCTTGCCCTTGACCACGAAGCCGTCGCTGCAGCTGCCGGCGGCAATCTCCTGCACCGTGGCCGGGATATCGGCCATCACCCAGTGCACGAAATCGCAGCGCGGCTGGTCACGCGGCACGCTCATGTCGCTGCGGCCGACCGTGTCCGGCACGGTCGGCACGTCCGGGTCCACGCACACCAGCAGGAACGAACGGGTGCCGGCCGGCGCCCCGCTCCAGGCCAGGTGCGGGTTGCGGTCCGGGGCGAAGCCGTTGGCGTCGCCGGCGGCGAACGCGCGGTCGATCGGCGCGCCGTGGGTCAGGCTGTTGCTGCTCAGCTGCATTGCACTCTCCTCACTCTTCCGGGTAACCCAGGCGCACCGCAACCGGGGTGAGCTGGGCGAAGGCGGCGCTCATCACGTCGCGGTAGTTGCGCCAGTGGCCCGGCGGCAGGCGCGGAGCGCCCAGCTGCGCAGCCGGCGGCATCGGCCGCTCGAACAGGCGGCCCAGCAGTTCGGCCATCGCATGCGGGTCGTTGCCGATCTGGTCGATGCGCAGCAGCACGTGCGGATACAGGTCTTCCTCGTGCAGCGTGGCGACCTGGGTCAGTGCGCGCGTCAGCCACTCGCTGGCTTCGGCCAGCGAGGTCATCGCCAGCGGTGCAGCGGCACCGTAGGCCACCCAGTCCAGCAGCATGTCGCGCGGATCACGCAGCACCAGCAGCAGGCGCCCCTGCGGCAACTGCGGGCGCAGCGCCCACAGCAGGGCGTTGTCCCACCACAGCAGCCAGTCGATCACGGTGTCGCTCTGCAGGCCACGCGCCGGCAGCTGTTCGCGCCAGCGCTGCACCAGCCGCTCCGGCGTCAGCACACCCGACGCCAGGTCCTGCAGCGTGTTGAAGTTCTGGAAGGCGTCATCCGGTGGCGTGTTGGTGTAACGATCGCTGCGCAGCACCGGGCTGGCGGCAGCCAGGCCAGTCGCCACGCGCTCCACGCCCGAGCCGGGCGCGCCCCACAGGAAGATCGGTGCGGAACTGGCATCGCCATCGATGCTGCCCTTGTCCGGCCAGCTCGGTGGTGCCTTGGCCTGCGGCGGCAGCGGCAAGCGCTGCGGCGCCTGCTCGGCCTGCAGCGACATCCAGGTGCGCAGCGCTTCCTGCGGCTGCCCGGCGCGATCCTGGATCTCGCCCAGCCAGGTTCGCAGGTCGGCGCGGTGGGCCTCCGGTGCCTGCTCGATCAGCGCCTGCACGCGCGCGACCGCGGCGGCCGGGTCGCGCTGCAGCAGCCCTTCGACCAACCGGGTTTCGCCGCTGACGCGGCCCGGTTCCAGGCTGACGATGCGCTCGGCGATCGCCTCGGCCTGCGCGCGCTCGCCCACCATGTCGTGCAGGCGCAGGCGCGCTTCCAGCGCCGGCAGATGCGCCGGCATCGCCGCCATCCAGCGCTCGACGGCGGCCACTGCGCTTGCGCTGCCCACCTGCTCGATGGCCAGCCGCGCCAGCCACACGTCGTGCAGCTGGTCATGGGCTTCCAGCACCGCATCCAGGCGTGCGCGCGCTTCATCCTCGCGGCCCAGGCGCTGCCACGACATCAGCAGCAGCTGCAGCACCTGGCGGTCTTCCGGCTGGATGTCCAGCAACGGCAGCAGATGGTCCAGCGCCTGCAGCGGCTGGCTGTTGCGCAGCGCCAGTTCGCCGGCCAGGCGACGCATCGCCGGCACGTCCAGCTCCGGCTGCTGCAGGGCGACCTGCGCGGCTTCGGCCGCAGCCGGCACGTTGCCCTGGCGCAGCGCCAGCTGCACCACCAGGCCGTGCAACGAGGACAGTGACGGGTTCAGTTCCAGCACGCGGCGGAACGACTGCTCGGCGAATGCCAGCATGTCCTTGCCCAGATAGGCGAAGCCCAGTGCGTACAGCACGCGGGTATCGTCCGGCAGCGCCTTGCTGGCGGCCGACAGCAGTGCCAGCGCGCGGTCGGCATCGCCACGGCGCAGCGCGACCATGCCGTCGATGGTCAGTAGTTCCGGATGCTCCGGTTCCACGCGCCCGGCCAGGGTCGACAGGCGCTGGGCTTCGTCGAAGTCGTTGCGGCCGATCGCCAGGTGCGCCTGCATCAGGTAGGCGGAGAAGGCGTTCGGATCGAGGCCAGTGGTACGCAGCAGCGCCTCGTCGGCGCCTTCGAACTGGCGCAGTGCCAGCAGCAGGCCGGCGTGCTGCAGGTGCAGCTGGGCGTCGTCCGGGGCCAGCCGCAGCGCCTGCTGCAATGCCTCCATCGCGGCTTCGGCGTTGCCCTGCTGCTGCAGCGCAAGCGCCAGCCAGCGGTGGGCATCGGCCAGGCCGGGTTCGTCACGGGTCCACGCCTGGGCCAGCTGCACGGCCTGGTCGGCCTGGTTCTGGCGCAACGCTTGGATGATCTGGTCTTGCATGGCAGTCCGCTTCAAGTGCAAACCGGCATTGTAGCGGGCTGCGTGCCGCTGCCGGTTCAGGCCTGCAGGACCCGCTGCAGGCGTTGCGCGACCCAGCGCTCGGAGAAGCCATCGCCCCGCCAGTTCTCGATGAAGCCGCAGTGGCCGCCCCAGCAGGCGGTTTCCAGGTGCGCCTGGCGCGGCAGCTGCCAGTCATTGAAGGTCGTATACGGAATGACCGGATCATCCTGCGCCATCAGGATATCGGCCGGCACCTGCAGCGTGGACAGGCGGTCGCCGGCAATCGAGTAGCCGTCGAAGTACGCCTGCAGCGAGCCGAAGCTGGTGTGGCGCTCGACCAGCCAGGCGGTCAGTGCGCGGATGTCCAGCTTCAGCACGCGGTCGTCGCAGTCGCTCAGCTCGGGGAACAGGTCGCGCTTGCGGCGCAGCGAACCGGCCCACTTGCGGCGGAAGTACCAGTCGTACATCGCCGGGCCGTTCTCGATGCTTTCCATGGTCAGTGCCGGGTCCAGCACCGGGCAGACCGAGGCCACGCGCTGCAGCGGCACGCCGGCGGCCGGCGCGCGCAGGGCCAGGCGCAGCACGAAGTTGCCACCCAGCGAGTAGCCGGCGGCCACCAGCGGCAGCTGCGGCCAGCGCTGGGCGATATCGCCCGCAGCATGCACCACTTCATCGATCAGGTTGGAGTGGAAGATGCCGCGGTTGAGATGATGGGTGTTGCCATGGTCGCGGAAGTTCAGCCGCACCACGTCGAAGCCCTGTTCCAGCATGCGCGCGGCGGCCATGCGCATGTAGCTGGATTCGGCACTGCCTTCCCAGCCGTGCAGCAGCAACGCCATGCCTTTGGGTTCGCGGCCTTCGACATGGCTGTGCCAGCCCTGCAGGCGCACTCCGTCGCCACCGTCGAGAATCAGTTCCTCGCTGACCGCACCCGTGGCCGCCAGCAACAGCAGGCCGCGCTGCAGGCGCATGCGGCTGGAGCTGAGCATCGACTGCAGGTGCGGATTGCGCAGCCAGCGCGGCGGCTGGTAGTCAGCCGCGTGCAGCGTCGGCGTGCCGGCGTCCAGTACTGGTGGCGGGATCAGGGCCACCGTGCGCTCACCCGGTGCTCATGGCCGCCACGATGCGCGCGCGCGAAGTCTCCGCGATGCGCCGACGGCCTTCCAGGTCCTGCGCACCGATCGGTGCCAGGAAGTGCACTTCCGCACGTCGCGCCGGCTCACCGAGCAGGCGCAGGAAATTGGCGAAGAAGCTCTCGCCGGGGCCGAACGCGACGATGGTCTGTGCGTCGCCCTTCACTCCGTAGACCAGTGCCACCGGCTGCACCGGCACGCCGGTCTCGACCGCGGCCTGGAAGATGCGGGCATGGAACGGCCCCACTTCGTGGCCGCCGCGGGTGCGTCCTTCCGGGAACACGCCCACCGCCTTGCCTTCGCGCAGGCGGTCGGCCATCACCTGCATCACCCCACCGAGCGATTCGGTGTTGCCGCGCTGGTGGAAGATGGTCTGGCCACGCGCGGCCAGCCAACCGACCAGCGGCCAGCTGGCGATCTCGCGCTTGGCGACGAAGCCCATCATGCGCTGGCTGTGCAGGATGCAGATGTCGACCCAGCTGACGTGGTTGGCGACGAACAGCACCGCGCCGGGCAGCGGCTGGCCGATCTGCGCCAGGCGGAAGCCGAAGATCCACATCAGCCCGCCCTGCCACCAGTTGACCACCTTGGCGCCGAAGGTGGCGTCGCCCACGCGCAGTTCGCCCCACGGGGGCAGCATGCCGATCAGGATGAGCGGCAGGAACACGATGATGTGGACCAACAGCAGCGGTACGCGGTACAGGTAACGGCACACACGCGCCACGCCGCCACGGGGGGCCGGAGTGGGGGAAGTCATCCGCGCACGATACCGGAGGGCCGTCATCGCTGCCAGCCGATTTAGGCCATAACACCGATCGACCGGGGCAATCGGCGGGGAACGCTGGGTTCCGCCGCCGTCAACGCGCCTGCCAGGGGCTCAGCCGTGGCCGGCGGCCACCACCGCCAGGGTCAGCCGCGAGATGCATACCAGGCGGCCCTGCTCGTCCTCGATGCGGATCTCCCACAGCTGGGTGCTGCGGCCCACGTGCAGCGCGCGGGCAGTGCCGGTGACCGTGCCCGAGCGGACCGCACGCACGTGGTTGGCGTTGATCTCCAGGCCCACGCAGATCTGCTTGCCGGTCTCCACGCACAGGTTGCCGGCGCTGCTGCCCAGGGTCTCGGCCAGCACCACCGAGGCGCCGCCGTGCAGGATGCCGTAGGGCTGGCGGGTGCGTTCATCCACCGGCATGGTGGCCTGCAGCCAGTCCTCGCCGGCCGCACTGAAGACGATGCCCAGGGATTCAATCGCCGTGCTGCGGCTGAGCGCGTTGAGCTGCTCGATGGAAACGGCTTCGCGGAATACCTGGGCCATGCGGGTACCTTCAGAGGATGGGAACGAGGCCGGCGCCGAATGCGGTCAGCATGCGCACCAGCAGCCACTTGGGGCCGACGTTGACTTCGGGGAAGTCGCCGACGGCGACGTAGCAGGTGTGGAAGGCCGGGTCCTGCCGCGGCAGCGGCTGCGGGCACTCCGGGCCGGGCTTGAATTCGTAGTCGGTGGCATAGCGCCAGGGCCAGAAATCGAGGATCGGCAGCGCTTCGGACGCCTTGCCGACGCTGTAGTTCAGGCCCGACAGCACCGGCGGCTTGGCCCGTGGCGCCACCGTCCAGGAGTTCTGCGGATGGGTATCGCGCAGGATGCTCTGGGCCAGCTGCTCGGCAAACACCGGGTCATCGATGATCACCGCGCCTTCGGTGTTGTAGTTCTCGCTGCGCGGATCGAAGTTGTGGGTGCCGACCACCCCGATACGGCGGTCGACCACCAGCGACTTCGCATGCAGGCCCATGCGCGCGCCCTTGCGGGTGACCGGCAGCGGCTTGTTGACCGCCTTGCTGCCGAGGAACGACGGTCGCGTCTCGGTACGCAGCAGCCGCGTTTCCACTTCGCTGCCGGCGGCGCGGCGGCGTTCCCTCGCATTCTGGTAGGCGCTGCCGGTGCGCGGGTGGTTCACCACGGCCTGTTGCTTGCTGGCCGGTAGCGTGCGCCCGGTGCTGCCCCCTCCGGCATTGCTGCCGGCGGCACTGCCGCCGAGCAACGGATTGCGCCCGCCATCGTCCTCGCCGTCGGGTGCGGTGATCGGGTCGGGCAGCAGGTTGCGGTAGTCGACCGGCGCATCCAGCGGGAACGGCTTGTATTCGAAGATGTTGAAGCCCAGTTCGCGCATGTTGCGCCGCTTGTACTTGTACGACAGCGCATACACGATCGGGTTGTCGGTGGCCGCCAGGCTGTTGCTGGACACCACCACGCGCGGGGGCTGCGGGCGCTTGCGCAGCTCGCGGAACAGTTTCTGCGCCGGCTTTGACAGCACCAGGTAGGGCGTCTGCAGGATCACTTCCTTCTGCGCGCTGGCAATCAGTGCATCCAGCTGCGGTTCGGTCACGTGCTGGCCGGCCAGCGGCGCGTCGGGCTGCTCGCGGCGGTGCTTGCGCGGCAGGTCGGCCACGTAGCGCACCGAAGCCACCGGCAGCGCGGTATCGACGAAGGAACGGGTGACGAACTCGTTGTCGTTGGCCTCGGCGCTGACCCGCTGCACCCGTTCCGGGCGGCGGAAGGTGGCCGGCGGCAGGGTCGGCACGCCCTCGCGCAGCAGGGTGCGGCCGACGTCGTTCAGGCGTTCGGCCGGCACGCTGCGGTGGGCGCGCCAGAACGCATCGAAGTTGGCCGCCATCGCACGTGCTTCCGGGCCGGCGATCAGCACGTCGCGGTCGCGGAAGTTGTACTCGCGGTCCCAGTCGTAATAGTCGTCCTGGTAGTTGCGGCCGCCGACCACGCCGATCGCATCGTCGATCACCAGCAGCTTGTTGTGCATGCGCTGGTTGAAACGGCGGAAGCAGCACAGCACGCTGCCGGCGTAGTCGAAGTAGTTCAGCCGGGCTTTGCCGAAGGTCGGGTTGTAGACCCGCAGCTGGAAGTTCTGGTGCGCACCGGACAACGCACCGAGGATCTGCAGGTCGGAGATCGCCGAGAGCTGGTCGATCAGCACCCGCACCTTCACCCCGCGGCGCGATGCGGCCAGCAGCTCGTCGATGACCAGCCGGGCGCTGTCGTCCTTGTCGAAGATGTAGGTCTGAAGGTCGATGCTGCGGGTGGCGCTGCGCAGCAGGTTCAGGCGCGCCACCAGGGCACCTTCGCCTTCATCCAGCAGGGTCGCGTAATGCCGCGGCCGCTCCGGGGTGGATTCGGTGAACGCGCGGCCGGCCAGCGCCCGCAGCGGCGAGTCCTGTGCGCAGCGGTCGGCACGCTGGCAATCGACCACGGCCGAGCGCGCCTGCACGGCGATCGCTTCGGCACGGTCGCGCTCGGCATGCGAGAGCGATGCACAACCACTGCCCAGCAACACGGTTGCCAGCGCCAGTACACGCAGCAGGAGGTTCACGGTTTCGGCGCCTCGCTCAGGCGCGCACGCAATACGAAGGTCACTCGGTCACTCAAGGCAAGCTGCCAGCTGTCCATGCCATACCGGCCTCGCTGCACGGTACCGCGGCTGACGACGTCGCAATCATAGCCGGGTCGGGCGCACTCCGCCTTCTCGACCTTCAGTTTCTCCGGGTGGCTGATCCCGCGCAGGGTCAGGCGGCCATCAATGTCGCCCCCGTTTTCCACGGTCTCCGGCCAGTACGGCAGCGAGTCGAACTCGACCACCGGATGACGGCCGGCATCGAAGAATTCCTCGCCCCGCATCCAGCCGGTATAGCGCGCCTTGCCCGGGATCTCGACCGAGCGCGTGAACATCTTCAGGTGCACCTGGTGCCGGCCATCGGAAAGGATCTCGATGCGGCCCTCGAAGTGCGGGAACACGCCTTCGATGCGTTGCCCGAACCGGGTGCGCACCTCGAAGCCGATCTGCGAACGCACGGTATCCAGGCGCAGCATGCGCGGGGCTTCGGCCGCCACCGGCGGCAACGGGGTCGGCGGCGGCACCACGGCCCAGGCCGGGCCCAGTGCCAGCAGCGCGGGCAGCAGCAAGCGGCCGCGCCGCGCCAGGCTCATCGGATCACGGCCACCAGAACGCGTTCAGGCTGGCCACGCCCGGTTCAATCGCAGACTCACGCGGGAAGCCGAGCACGGCGATGCCGGCCGGCGGCATGCCGCGGTAGTCGCTGCTGCTGCCCTCGGTCATCAATGCCACCAGGCGCTCCAGGCCCGGGTTGTGGCCGACGATCAGCACCCGGTCGAGGTCACGGCGATCATCCACCAGAGCCGCCAGGGTGCCGGGGGTCGCTTCGTAGATGCGGTCTTCCAGGCGCTTCTCGACGTAGCCGATGGTGCCAAGCACGGCTTCCAGGGTCTCGCGGGTACGCCGCGCCGGCGAGCACAGCACGCAGTCCGGCAGCAGGTTGTTTTCCTTCAGCCACTTGCCGGCGGCTTCGGCTTCGGCCAGCCCCACCGGCGACAGCGGCCGGTCGAGGTCGGCCTGGCCGGGGGTGGCCGGTTCGGCATGGGCATGGCGCAGCAGGATCAGTTCACGCATCGCGGGTTTCCATGAAGAAGAGGATGCATCAGGAAAAGTGACGCCGATATCAAAGTTTCAGCCACGACAGCAGGGGCTCCCAATCGGCCTGGTGTTCGCGCACCTGGGCCGAGCGGTAGTCGAACAGGCTGCGGCCGAGGCCGGTCATGACCACGTAGCTCTGGCTGTCACGCAGCTGCGCGACCACCGGGTAGGGCCATTCGGCCAGCATCTGCAGGGCCTGCTGCGAAGTCTGGGTCCAGGGCTTGGTACGGTTCAGGACCAGGCCGACCGGCAGCTTGCGGCTGTGCACCCGCGGGTTCTGGGCCAGGCTGTTGAGGAAACCGACGATGGCCTCGATGTCCAGCGCCGAAGGCAGCACCGGCACCACCACCGCGTCGGCAGCGTCAAGGAAATGGGGGATATCGTCGGCCAATGCCCCCGCAGGCGCATCGATGATGACGGTTTCGGTGCCGTCGGGCAGCTTCTGCGCCCAGTGCTTCTTGCGATGCACGTCGATGGGAAGCACCGCGCTTTCCAGCCCGGCACGCCGTTGCGCCCAGCGGGTGCTGGAGCCCTGCGGGTCGGCATCGGCGATCACCGTGGCCTTGCCCTGCAATGCCGCGTACGCGGCCAGGTGGGTGGCGACGGTGGTCTTGCCCACCCCGCCCTTGGAACCGGCCACCAGGATCGTCTTCATGCCAGCCTCGCTTCCGGGTACGTGCCCCGAGCGTACACCGGCGGTGGTGACGGGAGGTAGCGCCGCGCTGAACCTGTACCGCTTGGCTTTGCTATCGTGGCGCCCCCGAAGGATCGAACCGGCATGAGCGAGCTGCAGGACCTGAGCGCACTGATCCGCGCCAATACCCCCCTGATCGTGATCGAAACCCAGGACGAGGGCCGCATCGTCGAGCTGTTCCGGCAGACGCTGATGCACGTGTGGCGGGCGCTGCACCGCTGGTCGATCACCGAGGGCCTGCGCCGCATCGACCTGGACAGCGAAGACCCGCCGGTCGGTCCCCCCGATGCCAGCGCAGCCCTGCAGATGATCCGCCAGGCGGATCAGCGCGGGGTCTACCTGCTGCTCGATTTCCACCCCTACCTGGGCTATGCCAGCCACCAGCGCGCGCTGCGCGACCTGATCCAGCGCCGCCACAGCGAGCCGCACGTCCTGGTGCTGATCGGTGCGAAGGTGGAACTGCCGGCCGAGCTGGAAGCGCTGGCGGTGCGCTTCAACCCGCGCCTGCCCGATGCCAATGCGCTGTTGAAGATGCTGCGCGAGGAGGCCGACGCCTATGCACGCGAGCACGGCGGACGCCGCGTGGAAGTCGACAGCGAAGCGGTGAAGAAGATCCTGAAGAACCTGCAGGGCCTGAGCCTGGTGGATGCCCGGCGCATCGCGCGCCAGCTGATCTACGCCGACGGCGCGCTGCGCGACGACGACCTGCCGCAGCTGGCACGGCTGAAGTTCGAGCTGCTCAACCGCAGCGGGCACCTGTTCTTCGAGCATGACAGCGCGCGCTTCGGCGACGTGGCCGGGGCCAACCGGCTCAAGCGCTGGATCAACCAGCGGCGGGTGGCGTTCATCGCCGGCTCGGCACCGGCCGGGCTGGACCCGCCGCGCGGCATGCTGCTGCTGGGCGTGCAGGGCTGCGGGAAGTCGATGCTGGCCAAGGCCACCGCCGCCGGTTTCGGCGTGCCGCTGCTGCGCCTGGACGTGGGCGCGCTGTACAACAAGTACCACGGCGAGACCGAGGCCAACCTGCGCCAGGCGCTGGCCTCGGCCGAACAGCTGGCACCGTGCGTGCTGTGGATGGACGAGATCGAGAAGGGGCTGGCAACCGGTGGCGAGGACGGCGGCGTGTCGCGCCGCGTGCTTGGCTACCTGCTGACCTGGATGGCCGAGCGCAAGGCGCCGGTGTTCATCGTCGCCACCGCCAACCAGGTGCACGAGCTGCCGGCCGAACTGCTGCGCAAGGGCCGTTTCGACGAAATCTTCTTCGTCGACCTGCCCACCCCGGATGTCCGTGTGGAACTGCTGCGACTGCACCTGGGCCGGCGCCAGCTCAACGCCGATGACTTCGCACTGCCGGCGCTGGCCGCGGCGGCGAACGGTTTTTCCGGTGCCGAGATCGAACAGGCGATCGTGGCCGGCCTGTATGCAGCGCATGCGGAAAGCCGGCCGCTCGACACCGAGCTGCTGATGACCGAGATCCGTGCCACGCGGCCGCTGTCGGTGCTGATGGCCGAGCAGGTGGAGGCGCTGCGGGCGTGGGCGTCAGGGCGGACGGTTTCCGCGGACGACTGAGGGGTTTACCGCGAACGGCGCAGCCCCTCGTGGCGGGTTGGCCGTGAACATCAAAAGCCGCGCCTGGCCGGGCGGGGTGGGTTCGCGGGGGACGCCGTGAACCCCCTCCGGGGCCCGGCCCAGCCGCTGGCGGCTGTGCGTTCGGGCGCTCGCGAAGCAGTGCTTCGCAAGCAAAGCGCCCTCACCCCTGGGGGCTTGGCCGCGGCATCCATGCCGCGGACACCCCCGCGAACCCACCCCGCCCGTCCTCTGACAATTTCCGAGTGCGTCCGCCACGGAAAAGAAAAAAGAAGGTCAAAAGCAAAGCCGGTTGGCTGGCCGCCTCTTGTAGAGCCGAGCCCACGCTCGGCTGCATTTCGATCAGATATCGAATAATCGATTCCGATGCAGATTCACCCACGCATGGCGTGGATACCGTGTCGACCAAGGTCGACACCTACCAGCAGCAGGGAGCTGTCAGAGGCGGGGCGGTGTGGGCAGGCAGGACCGTTGGCGCCATGGATGGCGCCATCGAGCCCCCATGGATGGGTTTACGGCGTGTCCTGCCTGCCTGCACCGCCCCGCCTCCCTCGGTAAGTCCGCTGTTGCTTTGGCTTTGGCTCTGGCCCTTGCCTCTGCGGGTGCCGGGTGCAACCCGGCCGAACCCCTTCCTCAGGGCCAGGCTGGCGGCGCGGCCGCCCACGCCTGCTGCACCTCTGCCAGCGACGCACGCTCATCCTCGCGCCAGTGCGGCAACAACTGCGCAAACTGGGCCGTGCTGCTCCACTGCGACGGCTCGGTCCGCACCGCCGCCGCATACCACTGCACCGCCTCCTGCTTCTGCCCCGAGCGCCACAGCGCCAACGCATAGGTCGGCGGCACCCAGCTGGGCTTCGTGCGCGCATTGCCCGCCGAGGCCAGCCACTGTTCCAGCGCCGCTTCCGGCTTGCCCTGGCGAAGCAGGTCCCAGCCGTAGTTCCAACGCACGCTGCGGCCACTGCTGCTCTGGGCCGGCGCCTCTTTCATGGCCTCGCCATACAACTGCTCGGCCAGCTCGCCACGGCCCTGTGCACCGGCCACCATCGCCAGCTGCACCGTGGCTTCAACGGCACGCCTGCCGCGTTCACGCAGCTTCAGCAGCTGGGCGACCAGCTCATCGCCCTCGCCCTGCACCGCCACCATCGGCGCGGCGGCCGGATCGCTGTCGAAGTAGAACTCCTGGGGGGCCGGCAACGCCGGCGCCGCCCACGCTGTGGCCGCTCCCGAGGCCAGCAGAACGCTGGCCAGGATCTTTCCTGGAACTGACATCCCTTCTCCCCAGGCTGCAACCGCAGCCTCCCTCTCTCTGCCCGATCCTAACCCCAGCAGCGGCGCGGGCGCGAGTGCCGGGGGCATTACGGGCGCGCTGCTACAATCCGCGCCTTTCCCGCCGCGTGCCCGCACGCGGCCGGTGCCAGCCGATCCTACCGGGCCAGCCATGACCAGTACCGCGCAACTCACTTCGCCCTCTTCCGCCGACCTGATCGACCGTGACTACACGCTCGACCACAAGTACACCCGCAACGAGGGGCGGATCTACCTGAGTGGCGTGCAGGCACTGGTGCGGTTGCCGCTGATGCAGCGCCTGCGCGATGCCGCCGAAGGCATCGACAGCGCGGGCTTCGTCAGCGGCTACCGTGGCAGCCCGCTGGGGGGCTTCGACCTGGAACTGTGGCGCGCGCGCAAGCACCTGGAAGCGGCCAGGGTGAAGTTCACCCCCGGCCTCAACGAGGATCTGGGCGCCACCATGGTCTGGGGCACCCAGCAGACCAACCTGTTCCCCGGCGCCAACGTGCAGGGCGTGTTCGGCATGTGGTACGGCAAGGGCCCCGGCGTGGACCGCTGCGGCGACGTGTTCAAGCACGCCAACGCCGCCGGCACCTCGCGTTACGGCGGCGTGCTGGCGCTGGCTGCCGATGACCATGCCTGCCGCAGTTCGACCCTGCCGCATGGCAGCGAGGACGAGTTCGTCAGCGCGATGATGCCGGTGCTGAACCCGGCCGGCGTGCAGGACATCCTCGACATGGGCCTGCTCGGTTGGGCGATGAGCCGCTATACCGGCCGCTGGGTCGGCTTCAAGACCATCGCCGAAACGGTGGAATCGTCGGCCTCGGTCGAGGTCGATCCGCTGGCCCGCCGCATCGTGCTGCCCGAAGACTTCGACATGCCCGGCGGCGGCCTCAACATCCGCTGGCCGGACCCGCCGCTGGACCAGGAAATGCGCCTGCATCGCTATGCGGTGAAGGCGGCGCAGGCCTTTGCCCGCGCCAACGGCATCGACAAGGTGGTGATGGATGCACCGCGCGCGCGGCTGGGCATCGTCACCACCGGCAAGAGCTACCTGGACGTGCTGCAGGCGCTGGAATACCTGGGCCTGGACGAAGCAGCATGCGCCGACATCGGCATCCGCGTGTACAAGGTCGGCATGACCTGGCCGCTGGAACCGGAGGGCATCGCCCGCTTCGCGCAGGGCCTGGAAGACATCATCGTGGTGGAGGAGAAGCGTGCCTTCATCGAGCGCCAGATGAAGGAGCAGTTCTTCAACTGGCCGGCCAGCTGGGGCCAGCGCCCGTCCATCGTCGGCAAGTACGACGAGAGCGGTGAATGGATCCTGCCGTCCACCGGTGAACTGACGCCGGCCACCATCGCCGGCGTGATCGGCCGCCGCATCCAGAAGTTCTTCAACAACGACTCGATCGAACAGCGCCTGCAGTGGATGCAGGAAAAGGAAGCCGAGCTTGCGTTGCCGCGCGCCAGCTTCCCGCGCGTGCCGCACTACTGCTCGGGCTGCCCGCACAACACCTCCACCCAGGTGCCGGAAGGTTCGCGTGCGCTGGCCGGCATCGGTTGCCATTACATGGTGACCTGGATGGACCGCAGCACCGACACCTTCACCCACATGGGCGGCGAAGGCGTGACCTGGGCCGGGCAGGCGCCGTTCACCGATACGCCGCACGTGTTCCAGAACCTGGGCGACGGTACCTATTTCCACAGTGGTTCGCTGGCGATCCGCCAGGCGGTCGCCGCCGGCGTCAACATCACCTACAAGATCCTCTACAACGATGCGGTGGCGATGACCGGCGGCCAGCCGGTGGACGGCCCGCTGAGCGTGCCGGACATCGCAAGGCAGATGCGCGCCGAAGGCATCCACACCATCGTGGTGCTGTCGGACAACATCGGCAAGTGGACCGGCCAGCGCGAGCACTTCCCCAGCGATGTCGAGTTCCATGACCGCAGCGAACTGGATGCCGTGCAGAAGCGCCTGCGCGAAGTGAAGGGTGTCTCCATCCTGATCTATGAGCAGACCTGCGCCACCGAGAAGCGCCGTCGTCGCAAGCGCGGCAAGCTGGAAGACCCGCAGAAGCGGGTGATGATCAATTCGCTGGTCTGCGAAGGCTGCGGCGACTGCGGCAAGAAGAGTTTCTGCGTGTCGGTGCTGCCGAAGGAAACCGAATTCGGGCGCAAGCGCGAGATCGACCAGTCCAACTGCAACAAGGACTATTCGTGCGTGAACGGCTTCTGCCCGAGCTTCGTCACCGTGCACGGTGGCCAGCCGCGCAAGGGCAGCAAGCGCGATGCCTCCACGCTGCTGGACAACCTGCCGGCACCGGTGGTGCGCGGTACGCTGGAACAGCCCTGGAACATCCTGATCACCGGCGTCGGCGGTACCGGCGTGGTGACCATCGGCGCGCTGCTGGGCATGGCCGGCCACCTGGAAGGCAAGGGCGCGACCGTGCTCGACCAGACCGGCCTGGCACAGAAGGGCGGCGCGGTGACCACGCACATCCGCATCGCGCGCCGGCCGGACGACATCCACGCCGTGCGCATCGCCGCCGGTGAGGCCGACCTGGTGCTGGGCTGCGACATGGTGGTGGTCAACGACTACTGGGCACTGTCGAAGGTGCGCGCCGGCCGTTCGCAGGTGGTGCTGAACACCTACGAGGCGATGCCGGGCACCTTCACCACCCGCCCGGACATGCAGTTCCCCGCCGCCGACATCGTCGCCGGTGTGCGCGTGGCGCTGGGTGGCCAGGAACCGCTGCTGCTCGATGCCACCCAGCTGGCCACCGCGCTGCTGGGCGATGCCATCGCCGCCAACCTGTTCATCCTCGGCTATGCCTGGCAGCAGGGCCTGGTGCCGCTGTCGTTCGACTCGCTGATGCGTGCCATCGAACTCAACGGCGCCGCCGTGGCAATGAACCAGCAGGCCTTCGCCTGGGGCCGCCTGGCCGTGGTCGACCCGCAGGCCGTGCAGCAGGCGGCTGGCCTGGTGCGCAACCGCCACACCGATACCGAATCGACCCCGGGCCCGCTGCATCCGCTGCCGCCGGGCGAATGGGAGGGCAACGAATGGGGTGCCACCGCCGCACCGCGCAACACCGGCGACGAGCGCGAACTGCGGGGCCTGCCCTCGCACGGTGGCGATGTGGCGTTCCTGCCGCTGGACGACGCGCGCCTGTCGCGCTCACTGGATGAAATGATCGAGCGCCGCGCCGCGTTCCTGGTCGAGTACCAGGACGCAGCCTACGCCAACCGCTATCGCGATCTGGTGTCGCGCGTGCGCGCCGCCGAAGCCGAGCGCATCGGCGGCTCCACCGCGCTGACCGAGACCGTCGCCCGTTACCTGTTCAAGCTGATGGCATACAAGGACGAATACGAAGTGGCGCGCCTGTACACCAGCGGCGACTTCCAGCGCCGCCTGCAGCAGCAGTTCGAGGGCGACTACCAGCTGCGCTTCCACCTGGCGCCGCCGCTGTTCGCCAGGAAGGACGAGCAGGGCCGGCTGCTGAAGAAGGAATACGGCCCGTGGATGTTCAAGGCGTTCGGCCTGCTGGCGAAGCTGAAATTCCTGCGTGGCGGCCGCTTCGATGTGTTCGGGCGCACTGAAGAGCGCCGCATGGAGCGCAAGCTGATCGGT
This sequence comes from Stenotrophomonas maltophilia, assembly GCF_001274595.1. Taxonomy (GTDB): domain Bacteria; phylum Pseudomonadota; class Gammaproteobacteria; order Xanthomonadales; family Xanthomonadaceae; genus Stenotrophomonas; species Stenotrophomonas forensis. Next base: position 145,088 of record NZ_CP011010.1, on the reverse strand, counting down.
GACTACGAGGCGACCGTGCAGGTGCTGCTGGACGGCCTGGAAGACGGCCGCCTGGCCCTGGCGGTGGAGATCGCCAGCATTCCCGAGCACATCCGCGGCTATGGCCACGTCAAGGAAGCGCACTTCGCGCAGGCCAAGGCGCGAGAGGCTGCCCTGCTGGCGCAGTGGCGCAATCCGAAGGCGCTGCACATCGTGCAGGTGGCGTAACGCCGCGAAACAGGTAGTGCCGGCCGCTGGCCGGCATCCATCCAGGCAACAGGTTGCCGGCCAGCGGCCGGCACTACCGCCGGTTTACCCCAGCCGCCACAGCAGCAGGCGGTTGTTGGCCGGCATCGCCACATCGCCCAGTCGGGTGAACCCGTTGTCGGCAGCAAGCGCCTGCACCGCTTCGCTATCGCGGATGCCGCTGCGCGGATCACGCGCTTTCAGCCAGGCATCGAACTGCGCATTGCTGTCACTGGTGTAGCGGCCGCCATAGTTGAACGGGCCGTACACCGCCAGCAGCGCGCCGTGGCGCAGCACCGGTGGCAGCGCGGAGAACAGCGCCTGCACGTGTTCCCAGCCCATGATGTGCAGCGTGTTGGCGCTGAACGCGGCGTCGAATGTGCTGCCCTGCGGCAAACTCAGGCCGGGTGCCGGCGGCAGTTCCACCTGCAGCGCCAGCGGCGGCAACAGGTTCAGCAAGGCCGCTTCGGCGCGCCATGCCTCGATGCCAGGCAGGTGGTCGGGATGATCACTGGGCTGCCAGCGCAGCCACGGCCAGCGCTCGGCAAAGAACGCGGCGTGCTGGCCGGTGCCGCTGCCGATCTCCAGCAGCCGGTGGCGGTCGCCCATCCACGGGTCGAGTGCGGTGGCGATCGGTTCGCGGTTGCGCTCGCAGGCTTCTGAATACGGCTTGCTCGACATCAGGACGGTGTCCAGGCGGGGTCGGCTCCATTGTGCACGAGGGGGGATGACTGAGCAGGGCTGCGCCCTGCACCTGCTCAGAGCCAGAGCCGGAGCCGGAGCCGGAGCCGGAGCAACAGCAAAGGCAGAAGCGGGCTTCCTGTGGGATGGCGGGATGGGTCCGGTTGCGGGGGACGCCGTAAACCCCCCTCCGGGGTCCGGCCCAGCCGCTGGCGGCTGTGCGTTCGGGCGCTTGCGAAGCAGTGCTTCGCAAGCAAAGCGCCCTCACCCTTGGGGGCTTGGCCGCGGCATCCATGCCGCGGACACCCCCGCAACCGGACCCATCCCGCCTTCGACAATTTCCGGAGATCTGTCAGATCTCATTCGATTCATTTCGATATCTGACAGATGTGTCGACCAAGGTCGACACCTACCAACAGCACAGGGAATCTGTCAGAGGCGGGGCGGTGTCGGAGTGCGGGGTGTCAGCCGCATGGATGCGGCTGCCAAGCCTACACGGACGTACTTGCGGCGTCCCCGCACTCCGACACCGCCCCGCCACCCCTCGGAATGCCAGCTTTTGACGTTGGCGTTGATTCGGCGGGTGCAGGGCTGCAAGCCCTGCCGAAACCCTCCCCAACCATGACTGCAGTCACTTGCCCGGACGTGCTGCGCTGGCGAAAGTCGAGGGGTTGACGTGATCGGCTCGGCCTGTTGCCGGCCGCACGCAAGCGAGAGAGAGAAACGCTGTGCAACGACGTGAGTTCCTGGCTGTTTCCGGTCTGGGCCTGGCCGGCCTGCTGCTGCCGCATTCCCGAGCCATCGCTGCCGAGCAGCTGCTGGCCCCGGTCGATACCGCCCAGCGCCGGCGCCTGGCCGAGGTCGCCCTGGCCACCGCGCGCAACGCCAAGGCCAGCTACTGCGACGTCCGCATCGGCCGCTACCTCAACCAGTCGGTCATCACCCGCGAGCACCAGGTCGGCAATGTCACCAACCGCGAGTCGTCCGGCGTGGGCGTGCGGGTGATCGTCAACGGTGCCTGGGGGTTCGCCGCCACCCATCAACAGACCGAGGCGGCGGTACGCGCGGCGGTCGAGCAGGCCGCTGCGATTGCCCGCGCCAACGCCAGCATCCAGACCCGTCCGGTGCAGCTGGCACCGACGCCGTCGGTGGGTGAGGTGCGCTGGCAGACGCCGATCCGCCGCAATGCCATGCAAGTGCCGATCCAGGACAAGGTCGAGCTGCTGCTGGCGCTCAACGCCGCCGCGCTGAATGCGGGTGCCGACTACATCAATTCCACGTTGTTCCTGGTCAACGAACAGAAGTACTTCGCCTCCAGCGATGGCTCGTTCATCGACCAGGACATCCACCGCATCTGGCTGGCGTTCACCGCCACCGCCATCGACAAGGCCAGCGGCAAATTCCGCACCCGCGCCGGCCTGTCCTCGCCGATGGGCATGGGCTACGAGTTCCTCGAGGGTGATGCGCGCGGCAAGGTCCAGCTGCCCGGTGGCATCACCGCCTACCGCGATTCCTACGACCCGGTCGAGGACGCCATCGCCGCTGCCCGCCACGCACGCGAGAAACTGAAGGCGCCGTCGGTGAAGCCCGGCAAGTACGACCTGGTGCTGGACCCGTCCAACCTGTTCCTGACCATCCACGAGAACGTCGGCCACCCGCTGGAGCTGGACCGCGTGCTCGGCTACGAAGCCAACTACGCCGGCACCAGCTTCGCCACGCTGGACAAGCGCGATGCAGGGTTCCGCTGGGGCAGCGACATCGTCACCTTCTTCGCCGACAAGACCCAGCCGGGCAGCCTCGGCGCGGTCGGCTATGACGACGAAGGGGTGAAGACCCAGCGCTGGGACCTGGTGCGCGACGGCATCCTGGTCGATTACCAGGCCACCCGCGATGAAGCTCATATCCTCGGCCGCGACGCATCGCACGGCTGCAGCTATGCCGATTCCTGGGCCAGCGTGCAGTTCCAGCGCATGGCCAATGTCTCGCTGGCGCCGGGCAAGCAGCCGCTCAGCGTCGAGGACATGATCAAGGACGTGGAGAACGGCATCTGGATCCACGGCCGCGGTTCGTATTCGATCGACCAGCAGCGCTACAACGCGCAGTTCGGCGGCCAGCTGTACTACCAGATCAAGGACGGAAAGATCGCCGGCATGGTCGAGGACGCGGCTTACCAGATCCGCACGCCGGAGTTCTGGAACGCCTGCACCGCCATCTGCGATGAACGCGATTTCCGCCTGGGTGGTTCGTTCTTCGATGGCAAAGGCCAGCCCGGCCAGGTCTCGGCGGTTTCGCACGGTTCGTCCACCACCCGCTTCAACGGCATCAACATCATCAACACCGCGCGCAGTCTCGGCGCTTGAGCCACCCATCCTTCGACATGGAGAGCAGCCTTGCAAAGACGTGACTTCCTGGCCCTGACCGGGCTTACCGCGGGCGGGCTGATCGTGCCCTCCTTCTTCGGCAAGGTGATCGCCGCCGAGCAGCTGCAGTCCAGCCTCGACCCGGCGTTGAAGAAACGCCTGGCCGACGCCGCCCTGCAGGCCGCGCGCAGTGCCGGTGCCACCTACTGCGACGTGCGCATCGGCCGCTACCTGCGCCAGTTCGTGATCACCCGCGAGGACAAGGTGCAGAACGTGGTGAACACCGAGTCCACCGGCGTGGGCATCCGCGTGATCGTCAACGGTGCCTGGGGCTTCGCCGCCACCAATGCGCTGGGCACCGCCGACGTGGCCAGGGCCGCGCAGCAGGCGGCAGCGATCGCCAAGGCCAATGCCGGCGTGCAGACCGCACCGGTGCAGCTGGCCAAGGCGCCGGGCGTGGGCGAGGTGAGCTGGCGCACGCCGATCCGCAAGAACGCCATGGAGGTGCCGATCAAGGACAAGGTCGACCTGCTGCTGGATGTCAACGCCGCCGCGATGGGCGCCGGTGCCAGCTTCGTCAATTCGATGCTGTTCCTGGTCAACGAGCAGAAGTACTTCGCCTCCACCGATGGCTCCTACATCGACCAGGACGTGCATCGCATCTGGGCACCGATGACGATCACCGCGATCGACAAGGCCAGCGGCAAGTTCCGTACCCGCGAGGGCCTGTCCTCGCCGATGGGCCTGGGCTACGAGTACCTCGATGGCGCCGCCGCCGGCAAGGTGGTCAGCCCGAACGGCGTGGTCAACTACAGCACCTCCTATGACATGAAGGAGGACGCCATCGCCGCCGCCAAACAGGCGCAGGAGAAGCTGAAGGCACCGTCGGTGAAGCCGGGCAAGTACGACCTGGTGCTCGACCCGTCGCACACCTGGCTGACCATCCACGAGTCGATCGGCCACCCGCTGGAACTGGACCGCGTGCTCGGCTACGAAGCCAACTATGCCGGCACCAGCTTCGCCACCCTGGACAAGCGCGAACAGCACTTCCAGTACGGCAGCGAGCACGTCAACATCTTCGCCGACAAGACCCAGCCGGGCAGCCTCGGCGCGGTGGCGTACGACGATGAAGGCGTGAAGTGCAAGCGCTGGGACCTGATCAGCAACGGCAAGCTGGTGGACTACCAGACCATCCGCGACCAGGCCCACATCCTCGGCAAGACCGAGTCCGACGGCTGCTGCTATGCCGACTCGTGGTCCAGCGTGCAGTTCCAGCGCATGGCCAACGTGTCGATGGCGCCGGGCAAGCAGCCACTGAGCGTGCCGGACCTGATCAAGGACGTGGAGAACGGCATCTACATCATCGGTGACGGTTCGTTCTCGATTGACCAGCAGCGCTACAACGCGCAGTTCGGCGGCCAGCTGTTCTACGAGATCAAGAACGGCCAGATCACCCGCATGCTGGAAGACGTGGCCTACCAGATCCGCACGCCGGAATTCTGGAATGCCTGCACCGCCGTGGCCGACGAGCGCGACTACCGCCTGGGCGGTTCGTTCTTCGACGGCAAGGGCCAGCCCGGCCAGGTTTCGGCGGTCTCGCACGGTTCGTCGACCGCGCGCTTCAACGGCATCAACGTCATCAACACCGCACGCAGCCTCGGCTGACCGGTCAGGAGCCCTTACACCATGAGTATCTTCACCGAAGCCCAGGCCAAGGCCATCCTCGACAAGGTCATCGCCCTGTCCAAGGCCGATGAGTGCACCGCCGTGCTGGCCGGCGCTATCAGCGGCAACATCCGTTTCGCGCTGAACAATGTGTCCACCAGCGGCATCGTCGACAACACCGAGCTGGCGGTCACCGTTGCCTTCGGCAAGCGCGTCGGCACCGCCTCGATCAACGAATTCGACGATGCCGCGCTGGAACGCGTGGTGCGCCGTGCCGAGGATCTGGCGCGCCTGGCCCCGGAAAACCCGGAGTTCATGCCGGCCATCGGCAAGCAGAGCTACCGCGCCAGCCCGACCTTCAGCGAATCCACTGCCGCGATCGATCCGGCGTTCCGCGCCAAGGTTGCCGCCGATTCGATCGCGCCGTGCCGCGGGCATGGCCTGATTGCCGCCGGCTTCCTCGAGGATGGCCAGGGCTTCCAGGCCACCGCCAACAGCAACGGCAATTTCGCCTACCAGCGCACCACCAGCTTCGACTACACCTGCACGGTGCGCACCGAAGACGGCCGCGGTTCGGGCTGGGTCGGCCGCAACCTGAAAGACGCGGCGGACTTCAAGGCCGACCAGGACATCCGCATCGCCATGCGCAAGGCCACCGAATCGGCCGAAGCCAAGGCGCTGGAGCCGGGCAAGTACACGGTGATCCTGGAACCGGCGGCGGCCGCGGGCCTGATCAGCTTCATGATGAACTTCTTCAGTGCACGCTCGGCCGATGAAGGCCGCAGCTTCCTGTCGAAGAAGGGCGGTGGCAACAAGCTGGGCGAGCAGGTCTACGACCCGCGCGTGACCATGATCGCCGACCCATGGCATCCGGATGCACCGGTGCTGCCGTGGGACGGCGAAGGCATGCCACGCGAGCGCATGGCGATCATCGAGAACGGCAAGATCGCCAACCTGGACTACTCGCGCTTCTGGGCCCAGAAGCAGGGCAAGACCGCCAAGGCCACCCCGGGCAACCTGCTGATGAGCGGTGGCGACAAGAGCACCGCCGAACTGGTGCGTGGCACCCAGAAGGGCATCCTGGTCACCCGCACCTGGTACATCCGCATGGTCGATCCGCAGACCGTGCTGCTGACCGGCCTGACCCGCGACGGTACCTTCTACATCGAGAACGGCCAGATCAAGCATCCGGTGAAGAACTTCCGCTTCAACGAGTCGCCGGTGATCATGCTCAACAACATCGAAGAGCTGGGCAAGCCGGTGCGCGTGGCCGGTGATGAATCCAGCTACGTGATGATGATCCCGCCGATGAAGCTGCGCGATTTCACCTTCACCTCGCTGTCCGACGCGGTCTGATGGATCGCCGGGCCTGCCTGCGCTGGTTGGCCGCTGCCGCTTCGGCGGCGGCGCTGCCGGCCTGGGCGCAGGCAGGCCCGCGCAGTTCGCGCTACGACTTCTGGTTCACCCGCCTGCAGTACGACTCCGGTGACTGGGACGTGGATGCGCGCATGCCGTCCAACCTGATCACCTCGCTGATCGACTACACCTCGCTGCGCGTGGACCCGCAGGAGCACGTGGTGGCACTGGCCGACCCGCGCATGCTGGAAGCGCCGTTCTGCTACCTGGCCGGGCACACGCTGGTCGAGTTCAACGCCGCCGAGCGGCAGAACTTCGTGCGCTACGTGCGCAATGGCGGCTTCGTGTTCGTCGACGACTGCAACCACGACATCGATGGCCTGTTCGCCACCTCGTTCGAGGCGCAGATGGGCCGCCTGTTCGGTCCGAAGGCATTGCAGAAGCTGCCCAACAGCCACGCGCTGTACCGCAGCTTCTTCCGCTTCCCGGACGGCCCGCCCGCCACCAGCTTCGAGCTCAACGGCTGGGGCGACGACCTCGTGCATGACTACCTGAAGGGCATCGAGGTCGATGGCCGCCTGGGCCTGCTCTACAGCAACAAGGACTACGGCTGCGAGTGGGACTACGACTGGCGCAACAAGCGTTTCCTGGCCGAAGACAACACCCGCTTCGGCGTCAACATCGTGATGTACGCGCTGAACAACTGACAGGACCTGCACGCTCATGACCACCCCCGACCTCGATTCCCTGCTGCCGCGCCTGGATGCGCTGCGCGGCGCCCTGGCCCGTGCCGTGGTCGGCCAGCACAGCGTGGTCGAACAGCTGCTGATCGGCCTGCTGGCCGGCGGCCATTGCCTGCTGGAAGGTGCGCCAGGGCTCGGCAAGACCCTGCTGGTGCGCTCACTCGGGCAGGCGCTGGAGCTGCAGTTCCGGCGCGTGCAGTTCACGCCCGATCTGATGCCCAGCGACATCCTCGGCACCGAACTGCTGGAAGAAGACCACGGCACCGGCCATCGCCATTTCCGCTTCCAGCAGGGCCCGATCTTCACCCACCTGCTGCTGGCCGACGAACTCAACCGCACCCCGCCCAAGACCCAGGCCGCGCTGCTGGAGGCGATGCAGGAACGCACGGTCAGCTACGCCGGCACCACCTATGCATTGCCTGCGCCGTTCTTCGTGCTGGCCACGCAGAACCCGATCGAACAGGCGGGTACCTACCCACTGCCCGAAGCGCAGCTGGACCGTTTCCTGCTGCACGTGCTGGTGGATTACCCCAGCGAGGACGAGGAACGCCAGATCCTGGAACAGACCACCGGCGGCGCCACCGACGCAGTACCGAAGGTGATGGACGCCGAGGCGGTGATCGCTTTGCAGGCCGCTGTGCGCCAGGTGCATGTCAGCCCCGACGTGCTGGCCTGGATCACCCGCCTGGTGCGCGCCAGCCGGCCCGGCGATGGCGCGCCGGCCGCGATCAACCAGTGGGTGAAATGGGGTGCCGGCCCGCGTGCCGGGCAGTCGCTGGTGCTCGCGGCGAAAGCACGCGCCCTGCTGCAGGGCCGCTTCGCTGCCACCCGCGAGGATGTGCAGGCGCTGGCCGCACCGGTGATGCGCCACCGCCTGCTGCTGTCGTTCGCCGCCGAGGCCGAGCAGAAGCGTGCCGACGACGTGGTCGCCGCCCTGCTGCAGGCCGTGCCGTTCCCGGGTTGATCCAGGCGTGAGTGCAGGCATGCCGCTGACGTTGCCACCGGAACTGCGTGCGCGCCTGCGCATGCTGCGTCTGCGGCCACGCCTGGCCAGTGGTGGCAGCGGCATCGGCCAGCATGCCAGCCGCAGCCGCGGCGCCGGCCTTGAGTTCGCGCAGTACCGTGCCTACGAGCCGGGTGACGAGCTGCGCCAGATCGATTGGAAGCTGTACGCGCGTTCGGATCGCTTCTTCGTGCGCGAATCGGAACGCGAAAGCCCGATCACGGCCTGGCTGCTGCTCGATGCCACCGCCTCGGCCAACCAGGCCGATCGCGCAGCACCGCAGCGCACGCGCCTGGACCATATGCGCGGCGTGGCCGCCTGCCTGGTCGAACTGGCCCTGCAGCAGGGTGACCGCTTTGGCCTGCTGGTGATCAATGGCGATGGGCTTCAACTGGTGCCTGCCGCCAGCGGTGCGCGACAGCGCGACCGGGTACATCTGCAGCTGCATGCGCTGCAGGCGCGCGGCAGCTGGCCCGCCGCCGATCGACTGCGCCCCCTGTGGGAGCGCGTGCGCCCGGGCGACCTGCTGCTGGCGATCGGCGATGGTTTCGATGAGGCGGGCATCGTCCTGCTGGAACAGCTGGCCAGCGCGCGCCGCGAGGTGGGGCTGCTGCAGATCCTGACGGCCGACGAGCGGGATTTCCCGTTTGATGCCGGCCATCGTTTCCGCGATCCCGAAACCGGCGACGAACTGCTGGGCGACGGCGCGGCGATCCGCGCCGACTACCTGCAGCGCTTTGCCGCTGCACGCACCGCCTTGCAGGCGCGGCTGCAGGCCGGGGGCATCGCCCATGCCAGCGGCTGGCTCGACCAGCCGCTGGACCAACCGCTGCAGGCGCTGTTCGGCCGTGGGAGCGGCGCATGAACCTGTTGTTCCCGCTGGGCCTGGCGGCGCTGGCCACCTGGCTGCTGCCGCTGCTGATCCACCTCGCCCGGCGCCATCCGTATACGCCGCTGGATTTCGCTGCGCTGCGCTGGTTGCGCACACAGATCCGGCCGCGCCAGCGCATCCACTTTGATGATTGGCCGCTGCTGCTGGTGCGCCTGCTGTTGCTGGCCGCGCTGGCCCTGTTGCTGGCGCGGCCAGCGTTGACCGGCCCTGCCCCGCTCCCCGCGGCGTGGACGGTCGTGGCACCGGGGTTGGACGCGACCGCACTGCGCGGCACCGCCGAAGAGGGCAACTGGCACTGGCTGGCACCCGGCTTCCCCGCCATCGATCATGCGCCACCGGTATCCAGCGCATCGCTGCCCAGCCTGTTGCGTGAACTGGACGCACAGCTGCCCGCGGGCACCGCGTTGACCGTGCACGTTCCCGATCCCTTGCCTGGCCTGGATGGCGCCCGCCTGCAGCTGTCGCGCGACGTGCAATGGCACACGCAGCCGATGCCGGTCACACCGCCGCAGACGGCAGTGGCACTGCCTCGACTACGCGTGCACGGCGAGGCATCCGCCACTACCCAGCACTGGTTGAACGCACTGCAGCGCGCGTGGGGCGTGCAGGCACTGCCCTCGCCCTTGGCGGAGGATGTTGTGCCCGAACGCGGCGAGATTGGCGTGTGGAGCCGCAACGATGCACTGCCGGCGAACTGGCAGGCGTGGCTGCGCGACGGCGGTCTTGTCATGAGTGCCGGCAAGCCTGCTGCCAGCGCCCGCATCCTGTTGCGCGACGCCGAGGGCGTACCGCTGCTATGGCAGCAACGCATCGGCCAAGGCCAACTGCTGTCGTTGCCCGGCGACTGGAATGCCGCCAGCAACGCTGCGCTGCGCGATCCGCAGTTGCCACGTGCCCTGCTGCTGGCGCTACAGCCGCCCACGGCTCCGCGGCTGGGCGATGCACGTGACCAAGCGCCGCACCGGGCCGCGTTGCCTGCTGTAACACCACCGCCGCGTGAGCCGACGCCTTGGCTGTTGCTGGCCATCGTGCTGCTGTTCGCGCTGGAACGCTGGATGGCCAGCAGTGCCCAACGCAGGGTGGCCGCATGAACACCCTGCAGCACGCCTGGCAACGCGCGCGCCGCCGCCGTGCGCTCATCACCCTGCTGCTGGGCCTGCCGTGGGCGCTGGCCGCAACGGTACTGGCGCTGCGCCTGGCCGGCTTCGATGTCGCCTGCGTGGTCGGCACGGTCGGCCTTCTCGCCTGCGCGGCCTTCGCCACCGCACGTGCCCGCCAGCTGGACCGGCAATGGCTGCAGCGCCAGCTCGATGGCAGCGGTGCCAGCGAGGACAGCGCTGACCTGCTGTTCGCCGAGGCCACCAGGCTCAATCCGCTGCAGCAGCGCCAACGCTCGCACGTGCTGGCCACGCTGGAGCGCACGACACCGGACCTGCGTCCGCGCTGGCCGCGCAGGGCGCTGGCCCTGAGCTGGATCGCAGGCCTGGCCATCGTTGCACTGGCAGTCGGCTGGCCACGTTCCAGCCCCAGCTCCGCGCCAGCCCGTACGGCGGCACCTGGCAGCACGGCCGCCGCGGGCCCCCTGCACCTGCAGTCGACGCGCCTGCGCATCGACGCACCCGCCTATACCGGGCAAGCCACGCTTTCCCAGAACGCGCTGGATGCCAAGGTGGCCGCCGACAGCCGGCTGTCGTGGTCGTTGCGCTTCGACCGCGCGCCGGACAAGGCATGGCTGCAGTTCCACGATGGCCGACGCCTGCCGCTGAGCGCACAGGACGGACAGTGGCAGGCCCACGATGTGGCGCGCGCGCCGGCGCTGTACCGCGTGGTGAGCGAACCGGCGCTGGCCGAAGCCCGTCTGTATCGGCTGGACGTGGTCGCCGACCGTGCTCCCAGCGTGCGCGTACTGGAGCCCGCGGCCAGCCTGGTGTTAGGCACGCCCGGGCAGCGCCAGTGGGCGCTGCGCTTCGAGGCCAGCGACGACTATGGCGTGGCCGCGCAGGCAACGCTGTCGATCACTACCACCCAGGGCAGCGGCGAGAACATCACCTTCGTGAAGCGCAGCGTCACGCTTGCCGGCAGCGGCGAAGCCACCGCGCGACGTTTCGCGCATACCCTTGATCTTGCTGCGCTTGGCGCACAACCCGGCAACGATGTGATCGCGCAGCTTGAAGTGCGTGACAACCACGCGCCGACGGCGCAGACCGGCCGCAGCAACAGCGTGATCCTGCGCCTGCCCAGCGCCGAAGTGGCACTCGGTGCCGAACTGGAAGGCCGCATCAAGAAAACCCTGCCAGCCTATTTCCGCAGCCAGCGGCAGATCATCATCGACGCCGAAGCGCTGATCCGGCAGCGACGCAGCCTGGCCGCCGAAGACTTCGTGAAGCGCAGCGATGCGATCGGTGTCGACCAGCGCATCCTGCGCCTGCGCTACGGCCAGTTCCTGGGCGAGGAAAGCGAGGGTGCACCGAAGCCGCCGCCGACCAGCGACCTGCCCACCAGCGATACGCCGGCCGCCGGCGACCACGATGATGATCACGATCACGACCATGGCGCACAGGCCGGTGCCCACGACGATCATGGCCATGACCATGGCGGCAGCGGCGCCAACGCCGATACGCCGCCGGTATTCGGCAGCGCCACCGATGTGCTTTCCGAGTACGGGCACACCCACGACCACGCCGAAGCCGCCACCCTGCTCGACCCACATACCCGCGCCACGCTGAAGGCCGCGCTGGACCAGATGTGGTCGGCCGAGGGCGAGCTGCGCCAGGGCCGCCCGGAGCAGGCGCTGCCGTTCGCCTACAAGGCATTGGGCTTCATCAAGCAGGTGCAGCAGGCCGAGCGCATCTACCTGGCCCGGGTCGGACCGGAGCTGCCACCGATCGATGAAGGCCGCCGGCTGGGAGGCGATCGTGCCGGCTTGGCCAGCCGTGAACTGCCTTTGGCCGCACGCGCGGCACCGGACCCGGCCATCGTTGAAGCCTGGCAACGTCTCGGCGACGCCACCGGCACGCCAGATCTCGATGCGCTGGCCGGCTGGCAGCAACGCAATGCCGCCTACCTGCCCGACGCACTGGACCTGGCCGCCGCCATCGAGCAGCTGCGCATCGAACCCGGCTGCCGCGACTGCCGCCAGCGCCTGCGTGCGCAGTTGTGGCGTGCGCTGCAGCGACCGCTGCCGCAGGCGATGCGGCGCAGCGCGGCCGATGCAATGGGCCAGCGCTATCTGGACGCGCTGGAGGCTCAGCCATGAATGCCTCCGCTGTGAACCTGTGGATTGCACTGGCACTCGCCCTGATCGTGGTCATCGCCAGCGTGCGCCAGCTGCGTGGAAACACCGCGCACCCTGGCCGCCGGTGGATCGTGATCGCACTGCAGATCTTCGTCGCCGCGCTGCTGTATTTCTGCCTGGTGCCGCCCACCCGCCAGCAACCCGCAGGCGGGCTGGTCGTGCTCGGAACCGATGCCGGCAAGGCCGGCGCGCTCCCGGCCAGCGAAGGCCCGCTGTTGCTTTTGCCCGAAGCTGCCGACGTGGCCGGCGCACAGCGCGTTCCCGACCTGGCCACCGCGCTGCGCCAGCATCCGGCGTCCACACTGACACTGGTCGGTGCAGGTCTGGCCGCACGTGATCGCGATGCGTTGTTGCCGCCGGATGTACGTTGGCAGGCGGCACCGGAGCCGCGCGGCTGGATCGCGCTGCAACCACCGGCCGATGTCGCTCCCGGTGCTCGTTTTGACGTCCAGGCACAGGCGCGTGGCGTGGCCAAAGCAAAGGCAGAGCTGCTCGACCCCGCCGACAGCGTGGTTGATCGCACGGACGTTGCCGAGGACGGGCGCGTGAAGCTCAGCGGCATCGCCCGCGCCGAAGGCCGCAGCGTGTTCCAGCTGCGCCTGCTCGATGCCGAAGGCCATGTGGTGGACAGCGCGCCGGTGCCGCAGCAGACCCTGCCGGCCGCCCCCATACGGCTGCTGGTGCGTGCCAGTGCGCCGGGCCCGGAGTTGAAGTACCTGCGCCGCTGGGCCGCCGATGCCGGCATCCGCGTGCAGGTGCAGGCCGATACCGGCGCCGGGCTCAGCGTGGGTGATGGCGCGGTTTCGCTCGATGCTGCAACACTGGCACGCAGCGACCTGCTGCTGCTGGACGAACGCAGCCTGGCAGCGTTGAGTGCAGGCCAGCTGGCCACCGTGCGCCAGGCGCTGCGCGAGGGACTCGGCGTGCTGGTGCGCAGTGCAGGCGCGCCTTCGGCCAGCGCGCGCCAGCGACTGCACGATCTGGGCCTGCCGGTGCAGGGCGATGGCAGCAGCCGCCTCCTTGAACTTCCCGGCGATGGCGAAAGCACGATCCTCGCCGCACGACGCGGCCCGCTCGCCGCCGGCACGTTGCCGACCGGCTACGGTGAGGAGGCCGACCGCCGTTCGCACAGTGCCTCCCTACCCGCGCTGGAAGTCCTGGCGCTGCAGGTGCCGGGCAGCAGCGCGCTTCTGCAGGATCGTGCTGGCACCGCCATCGGCGGCTGGCGCGCGGCTGGCAAGGGCCGCATCGGCCTGCTGCCGATGACCGACAGCTGGCGCTGGGTGCTCGCCGGGCGCGACGACCGCCACGGCGAACTGTGGAGCAGCGTGGTGGCCACGCTGGCGCGTGCACAGGGCAGCGCTGATGCGCTCTGGTCACCGCAGCCGATCAGCTGGGCAGGCGAACGGCAGACGCTGTGCGGCGTGCAGGCGCCGCTGCAGGTCTTCAACGAAGGTGGCGACGGAGTACCGCTGGTCGTCGATGGCGCGACCTCGACCCTGCGCTGCGCCGGCTGGTGGCCACGTGACGCAGGCTGGCAGCGCCTGCAGCATGGCGACAGCATCGTCTGGCGCTATGTGTTCGACCCAAGGGCCGCGACCGCGCTGCATCGTCAGGTAATGATCGATGCGACTACTCAGGCGTTGGTCTCCAGCACGCCGGCGAACGCATCAGTGATGCAACCCGTGCCAGGATCGCGCTGGCCGTGGTGGCTGGCGTTCGTGCTGTGCGCCTCGCTGCTGTGGTGGCTGGAACGGCGGCGCTGAATCCAGCGATGGGATCGCAGACAGCATCCACGCATGGCGTGGATCTACTGGTCCCACCCTTCATCCCTCTTTCAACGCTTGCCGGCGCGCCGGTACACGCCATTGAAACGCACGTTCATGCCACCGCACTCGCTGTTGTCGGACACGATCAGTACGTCCCCCAGTGAATGCACGTGCACCCTGCAGGTGTCCTCGGCAAATTCCACATCCGCACCGCGAGGGATCGCGCGCGCTTCCACCTGGCCCAGGTTCGGCCCATACGGGCGCTGTTCCGGCGTGGGGTTGGCCGAGGGCCAGTAGGCATCGCCTTCCACCTGCAGCTGCCCACCCTGCACCGAAATGCGCAGGCCATTGTCGCCATCCTTCCAGTGACCCACCCAGTCCTGCAGCGAGGGGGTCGCCACCGGCAGCGGCTGCAGCGTGCTGCGCTCCACCCAGCCCGCACTGCCGCCCACTCTGTTCGGGAAGTACGCGCAGCGGTAGCGGCCGAGGTCGCGCCCGGTCACCACGACATCGCCGTTCACTACGTAGCTGCGCTGCCGGCAGGCCGGCTCGCCCTTGGCCGGGCAGCCGTCCATGTCACCGAGCAGGTACAGGCGTTGCGTGCCCACCACCCGCGCCAGTGCGAACTGGCTCTGTTCGGAGGGGAATGCACCGTTGCGGCACGCGCCGTCGCCGGCGATGCCGGCAGCGAAGGCAGGGATCGGCAGCACGGCCGCCAGCAGGACGAACGAACGCAGCAACATGGCAACGCCCCCATGGAGAAGGCCGAAGGATATACCGTCGCTACTTCACCGGAGGCGTGTCGCCGCCGGCATCCTGCTGCTGGGAGAACCGCAGCGCGCGCCGCTGCTGCTCCGCACTGAGTTCCGGCGGTGGCCGCGCCACGGCGGCCTGGATCTGCGAGGGTCCACCCGTGAGCTTGTTCACACCCTTGGCGGCCGCCATCACGCCCTTGACCACGCCCATCATGATGTAGCCGCCGCTCATGCTGACCTGTTCGGGCGACGGCGGCTCGCTCCAGTCGCGGCTGAAGCGGTTGTCACCGAACTTCACCGGGTTCTTGAAGCGGTACAGGTCCAGCGGCTGGTCGTCTTCGGGCTTGAGCGCCCGCACTTCGCCGAGGGTGGTGACGTTGTCCTGCGGCGGGGTGGTGGACACCGGCGCGGTGGTTGCCGCCGCAGCATCTGCGGGGGCAGCGGGCGCGGGATCGGGCACCGGCACGGCCTGCTGCGCGTGCGCGCGCGCAAACCCAACCAGCAACAGGCCAGCCAGCAGTGCGCCCTGCGATCCACGTCCTGCCACCGCCATCCACCCTGTTGGTTGCGTCCTGTGAACAAGGATACGGATGCGGGCTTCAGATTTCGTTGGCGTCGGCAGAGGCATTCAGGGTGTGTCACGCCTGGCCGATGCGCGGCCAGCACCGCCGAAGTTTGCAACGAACTTCATTCCCCCCGCGGGGCGGGGCCTGCATCCTGTGCTGTTCCCGCTACGGCCCCCCCCATGTCAGCTCCCTCCACCCTCCTACCGCCGCACCCGTTCGCCTGCTGATGTCGCGCGCAGCAGTGCTGGTTGGCGTGGCAATCCTGCTGGCGATGGTCGTGGCGGCCATTGCCGAATGGACGGCACGCGTGTGCAGCAGGCTGCGTGCGCTGCGCAGGGCCAGCGTGCTACGCACATTGAACGCTGACGAGGACGCCGCTCTGGCGCCCCTGCGCGCAATGACGGGCATCGTCCACGACGATCAGGTTCGATTGCTGCGCGGCGCGTTCATAGGGGGCGCTTACCGCCCCAGGCACCCGTTCAACGATGGCATGCTCGGTGGCATTCCCGTGCTGTTTCCGTCCGCTGCACGCGACCACATGGCCGCCTGGAACGAAGCGGAGGTGGTGCTTGCCGACCGTTGGGCGGTCATTGTCCGCCTCAACGGCGTGCAGATCGCCCCCCGATCACGCTCACGGCGCGTCCGGCACTGAACGGTTCACGCCCTTCGCGCGCGATGTCTCACATCCTGAGACGTGAATATGGTGCCATGTGACCCCTCGAAGAACGTCCCGGCTCCACTTTCCATGGCCTACGAACTCGCCAAGCGCACCGCCGATGCCGAGCAGAAGCTCGCTACCCGCGACGGCCTGCCCGCCCGCGACGGTGCCCTGCTCAGTGCGCGCCTGCAGCGCCGCTACCAGGACCGCATCACCGGCAGCTTCGCCATTCCCGGCCGCGAAGGCCGCTACGCGCCTATTCCCGATGCGGTACCGCCCGCCCTGGCCGCGGCACTGAAGGCACGCGGCATCGAGCAGCTGTACAGCCACCAGGCCGAGGCCTGGGAAGCCAGCCAGCGCGGCGAGCATGTGGCCATCGTCACCCCCACCGCCAGCGGCAAGTCGCTGTGCTACACCCTGCCGGTGGTCAGCGCGGCGATGCAGGACAAGGCCAAGGCGCTGTACCTGTTCCCCACCAAGGCACTGGCCCAGGACCAGGTGGCCGAGCTGCTGGAGCTCAACCGCGCCGGCGACCTGGGGGTGAAGGCCTTCACTTTCGACGGCGACACCCCCGGCGACGCGCGCCAGGCTATCCGCCTGCACGGCGACATCGTGGTCTCCAACCCGGACATGCTGCACCAGGCGATCCTGCCGCACCACACCAAGTGGGCGCAGTTCTTCGAGAACCTGCGTTACATCGTCATCGACGAAGTGCACACCTACCGCGGCGTGTTCGGCAGCCACGTCACCAACGTGCTGCGCCGGCTCAAGCGCATCTGCGCGTTCTACGGCGTGCAACCGCAGTTCATCCTGTGCTCGGCCACCATCGGCAATCCGCAGGCGCATGCCGAGGCCCTCATCGAGGCGCCGGTCACCGCCATTACCGAGTCCGGCGCGCCCAGCGGGCCCAAGCAGGTACTGCTGTGGAACCCGCCGGTGATCAATCCGGACCTGGGCCTGCGCGCCTCGGCACGCTCGCAGAGCAACCGCATCGCACGCATTGCGATCAAGTCCGGGCTGAAGACCCTGGTGTTCGCGCAGACGCGGCTGATGGTCGAGGTGCTGACCAAGTACCTGAAGGACATCTTCGACCACGACCCGCGCAAGCCGCCGCGCATCCGCGCCTACCGTGGCGGCTACCTGCCCACCGAACGCCGCGAGACCGAGCGTGCGATGCGCGCCGGCAACATCGACGGCATCGTCAGCACCTCGGCGCTGGAGCTGGGCGTGGATATCGGCAGCCTGGACGTGGTGATCCTCAACGGCTACCCCGGCAGCGTGGCCGCCACCTGGCAGCGCTTCGGTCGCGCCGGCCGCCGCCAGCAGCCGGCACTGGGAGTGATGGTGGCCAGCTCGCAGCCGCTGGACCAGTACGTGGTGCGGCATCCGGACTTCTTCGCCGAGGCCTCGCCCGAGCACGCGCGCATCGCGCCGGACCAGCCGCTGATCCTGTTCGACCACATCCGCTGCGCAGCCTTCGAGCTGCCGTTCCGGGTCGGCGATGGCTTCGGCCCGATCGATCCGGAAGTGTTCCTGGAAGCGCTGGCTGAAACCGAGGTGATCCACCGCGAAGGCGAACGCTGGGAATGGATCGCCGACAGCTATCCGGCGAACGCAGTCAGCCTGCGTGCGGTGGCCGATGGCAACTTCGTGGTGGTCGATCGCAGCGATGGCCGCCAGCAGATCATCGCCGAGGTCGACTATTCCGCTGCCGCACTCACCCTGTACGAGGGTGCCATCCACATGGTGCAGTCCACGCCCTACCAGGTAGAGACGCTGGACTGGGAAGGCCGCAAGGCCTACGTCACCCGCACGCATGTGGATTACTACACCGACAGCATCGACTTCACCAAGCTCAAGGTGCTGGACCGCTTCGACGGCGGCGTGGCCGGCCGTGGCGATTCGCACCATGGCGAGGTGCACGTGGTGCGCCGCGTCGCCGGCTACAAGAAGATCCGCTACTACACCCACGAGAACATCGGCTACGGCCCGGTGAACCTGCCCGACCAGGAACTGCATACCACCGCGGTGTGGTGGCAGCTGCCGCAGGCGCTGTTGCTGCGCGCGTTCGCCAGCAAGCAGGATGCGCTCGATGGTTTCCTCGGCGCGGCGTATGCGCTGCACATCGTCGCCACCGTGGCGGTGATGGCCGATGCGCGTGACCTGCAGAAGTCCGTGGGCAACGGCGATGGTTCCTGGTTCGCGATCGCCGACCAGAGCGGCCGTGGCCAGCTGCGTGGCAGCGAGGGCGACCCTGGCGTTGTCGAGCTGCTGCAGGAGTTCGTGCCCACTGTTTACCTGTACGACAACTTCCCCGGTGGCGTTGGCCTCAGCGAGCCGCTGTGGCAGCGCCAGGCCGAACTGGTGCAGCGCGCGCGCGAACTGGTGCAGCGCTGCGACTGCAAGGCCGGCTGCCCGGCCTGTGTCGGCCCGGTTCTGGCCGCGCAGGAAGAGGATGAGACCTCGCCGCGTGCGCTCGCGTTGCGCGTGCTGGATCTGTTCGATGCTGAAGCCTGCCAGCACGTGCCCGACGTGGTGGTGACCATCCGCGACCCGATGGAGCTGCTGGCACCGTGAGCCTGAGCCTGGACAAGCTGCGCCTGCTGCGGAAGCAGGCCGGCGACCCGAAGGCGAGCACGCCGGCCGTGCCCGGGCCGCCACCGACGGTGCCGGCCCCAGTGGCCGCCAACGATGCACGGCAGCCACCGGCCGAGCGCTCGGTATTTGCCTGGGTCGAGCAGGAGATCCGCCACAAGCCGACCGGCGCGGCGGCGCCGGTTGCGCACCCCGCACCGCTGCGTCGGCCCGAGGTGGGCAGCCTGCATCGCCTGCTCGGCCTGCGCACACGCGGCAGTTCCGCACCGGTGCGAGCCAGTGCGCAGGATCGCCAGCTGCCCGGAGAGGAAATCGCGCCGGGCCTGTTCCTGATCGAGTCGCTGCAGGCGCAGCCGATTCCGGCACAGCCGCTGTCGCTGGATTTCGCCCGCCGCGAAGGCGAACACGTATCCCCGCGCGACCTGCTGTTCTTCGATACCGAAACCACCGGCCTGGCCGGCGGCACCGGCACCCGCGCCTTCATGATCGGGGCCGCCGACTGGCATGCGTGCCCGCAACGCGGCGAAGGCCTGCGCATCCGCCAGCTGCTGATGGCGACGATGGCCGCCGAGGACGCGATGCTGGCCACCTTCGCCAGCTGGCTGCAGCCGTCCACCGTGTTGTGCAGCTACAACGGCCGCAGCTACGACGCGCCGTTGCTGAAGGCGCGCTACCGGTTGGCACGCCAGCGTTGCCCGATCAGCGCGCTGGACCATGTCGATCTGCTCTATCCCACTCGCCGCCGCTATCGTGGGACGTGGGAGAACTGCAAGCTGTCCACCATCGAACGCCAGCTGCTGCGCGTGGTGCGCGAAGACGACCTGCCCGGCTCGGAAGCCCCGGGCGCATGGCTGCGTTTCCTGCGTGGTGGCGATGCAGTCAACCTGCGCCGGGTGGCCGACCACAACCACCAGGACGTGGTGACCCTGGCCCTGCTGCTGCAGCGGCTGGTGCACGAAGAACAGCGCGAGCGCGAGACGTTGGCATTGGTCGGGCAGTAGCGTGAAACCCCGTTGACATGCCCTGACGGGGAGGGCGGCGACACTGGCGCCACCATCCACGCGTGGAGCCCGACAATGCGCCTCAGCCCCCTTGCCCTGCTTGCCATCCTGCCGCTGGCCGCCTGCAGCCACGCCGGCAGCAGCACCACCCACGACGCCGCGCCAACGCCAGTGGCCGACGCCGCGCACGAATGCAGGCCGGAGGCGCTCGAGGCCTTCACCGGCAAGACCGCCGACGAGGCCACCCTCAAGAAGCTGGTGGCCGACAGCGGCGCGCGCAACGCGCGGGTGGTCAAGCCGGGCATGGCGGTGACCATGGACTTCCGCCAGGACCGCGTGACCGTGCAGGTGGACGGTCAGAACCGGATCGAGCGCGCCAGCTGCGGTTGATCGGCCTCGGGGAGGGTGCCGGCCAGCGGCCGGCACCACCGATCAGAGCCGCTCGGCCTTGCCGCTCGCCAGTGCACGCGCGATCACCTGCTGCGCCTGCCGCGACGCCTGCTCATGCACGCGTGCCTGGCGTTCACCCAACGCGGCCTGCTGGCTGCCCAGCGCCGCCTGGCGGCTGGCCAGTTCAGACTGCTGGCTGGCCAGGCGCTGCATGCCGCGGGTGTGGCTGGCCCGCGCGGTTTCGTTGTCCACTTCCTGCATCGCACGACGTGCCTCTGCGGCGGCCTCACGTGCAGCCTCACGTGCAACGGCCGCATCGTTGGTCGCGCCCCGCGCCGCCTTCGCCGCTTCTGCCGCCGCTTCGCGGTTGATGTCATGCGCTGCCATCGCGCTGCGCGCAGCCTCGGCGGCGGCCAGCGCCATGCGGCGTGCCTCCTCACCCTGCAGGCGGCCCATCTCGCCCATCTGCTTGCCGAGTTCGCTCTGCTGGCGACCCAGCGCACTCTGCTGGCGGCCCAGTTCGCTCTGCTGGCGGCCCAGATCCGCCGCGCCGCTGTAGGCACGCTGCAGGGTCTGGATCATCATCGGATCACGCACCACGTAGCGCTTGTCGCCCTGGCGGAACCACAGCGCCGGGCCTTTGCCGAGCTGCCTGCGGGCGACCGTCACGTCGTCCATGCCGCCGTTGGCGAAGGTCGAATCGCCATCGACCAGCACGAAGGCCTGCGGCGGCGATTTGCCCAGGTCCAGGCGGCCGTAGGTGGTGATGGAGGTCGTGCGGGAGGTCGTATGTTGACTGTGCATGCCGGTATCGACATCGACATCCGCATCCACGTCGACCGCCACATCTGCATCATCCGGACCTGACAAGGCCTCAACCCCAGCCGGCTCGGCAGGCGGCGCGGGCGCCACCGGCACGGCCGGAACGCGCGCGGACGAAGGCGGTGCGGGCGGTGCTTTCGGAGCCTTCGGCGGCGGCGGCACCACGGCCTTCGGTGCCGCAGGCGGCGCGGGCGGTGCCGGCGGCACCGGCGCGGCAACCAGGCGCATCGGCGCCACACCCACCACCAGCACCACAGCGGTCAACGCCATCGCCAGGATGCGCGGACAGGCCCGGCGCGGCTGCAGCGACATCAGGCGGCGCTTGAGACTGGTGGTGCTCGGCGCGGCACTGGCCACGCCCAGGTGCGGCTGCGGTGCCACGCCCAACTGCAGCAGCAGGCGACCATAGGCCTGGCGGCTGGCGCCGTGCTGGCCGACCACTGCCGCATCCACCGCTTCCTCGCGGGCCTGGGCGTATTCGCGCACCGACAGGCGCAGCAGCGGGTGGAAGAAGAACAGATGCTGGGCCAGCGCCGGCAGCAGGCCCCACTGCAGGTCACGCCGCTGCAGATGCTGCAGCTCGTGGGTCAGCGCCAGGTCCAGCGCATCGCCCTGCAGGGCGTTGTCGCCGGCCGGCAGCAGCAGTACCGGACGGAACGGCCCGACCAGCTGCGGCGAGTCCACCTGCGTGCTCATCCACAGCCGTGGTGCAGGGCGCACGCCGTGCGCTTCGGAGGCCAACTGCAGGGCCTGTACCAGCGCCTCGTCCTGGCAGGGATAGGCCGCCGCGAGCAGCGCGCGGCACTGGCGCCACTCACCGAAGGTGCGCCATGCCATCAGCAGCACGCCGGACACCCACAGCGCGGCCAGCGCAACGGCCCACCACGCCACCGCCGGCACGTCCGCGGCAGGCATCGGCATCGCGGCCAGCAGCTGTGCAGAGGCTTCCGGGGCCAGCGGGTAGATCATGTCGGCAGCCACATCGGTGGCGGTCATCGCCACTGCCTGCGGTGCCGGCAACCAGGCCAGCTGCAGCGGCTGGCTCCAGAACAGGCCGAGCACGGCCTGCAGCGACACCAGCCACCACAGGCGGCAGCGGGTCGCCGCCGACAGCGACGGCAGCGCGCGGCACACGCCGTACACCAGGGCCACCAGCAGCACGGTCTGCAGGCTGGTCCAGCCCAGCCGTTCCAACAACGGGATCAGCATCGTGGTGTCCATGGCTCAGCCCTCGTGGCGACGCGATTGGAGTTGGGCAACCAGCGCTTCCAGCTCGGCCAGTTCGTTGTCGCTGACCTGCTGGCGCTGCGACAGGTAGGCCACGAACGGCGACACCGACCCCTGCAGGGTGTTGTCGACGAATTGGGCCACGGCACCCTGCAGCACGCTCTGCGGGCCACGGGTGGCCTGGTAGCGGTAGATGCCGTCCTGCTGCCGGCGCTGAAGATACCCCTTCGCGCGCAGCCGCTCCATCATCGTCAGCACAGTGGAGCGGGCCAGGCCACGGGCTTCGCCGTAGCCGCTGGCGACCTCGCCGACGCTGGCCGGCGCATGTTCATCGATGTACTGCAGCAGGGCCAGTTCCTGGTCCCCGATCGTCTTGCCACGCATGACACCACTCCCTTGACTACACGTGTCGTCACTGTCAGCGTGACGACAACTGTAGTCAACCCCCCGGAAGTCATGGTCCGACGAACGGTAGCGACGCGACGCTGATGCAAGCCAAATCCAGCATCAAGGGATAACGGGATCCAAAGCCACGTGCTCAGTGGCTCTCCGGTACCTGTCCGGATGATTGCGCAGCCTTCAGCCTGAGATTGCTCGCTCGCACTCGGGTCGCCAGCACGACGTCGGCGTTTTCAACCACCATCACCCGATCTGCCCGCTCTATTGTCTCGGGGCGATGGGCGACAATGATCCGCGTCAGACGAAGTCTATCGACAGCATCATTTACCAGACGCTCATTGGCGACATCAAGATGGCTTGTCGCTTCGTCCAGAAACAGAACGCTGGGCTCACGGTAAAGCGCCCTGGCAAGAATAAGCCGCTGCTTCTGCCCGCCGGACAATGTGCTTCCCATGTCGCCTATCAGGCTGTGATAGCCCATGGGCATGCCCATTACATCGTCATGGATCGCCGCCAGCCGCGCCGCGTGCTCCACACGCTCCTGTTCGGCAGCTCCCTGAAAGAAGGATATGTTCTCTGCAATGCTGCCGGCGAAAAGCTGGTCATCCTGCATTACCGCGCCGATGGCTTCACGCAGGCGCCGAGCGCCAGCGCCGCGCAGCGTCTGTCCACCAATGCGGATACTTCCCTCCGTAGGCTCAAGAAGACCGAGCATGAGCTTCATGAGCGTTGTCTTGCCGCATCCTGATCCACCGATGAGCGCCAACGATTCCCCTGGCTTCACAACAAAACTGCAGTTGCGGAATATCCAGGGCTCACCGTTGCCATAGCGGAAGGAAAGATTCTCAACCTCCACGCCCATCTCACCGGGCAAGGCCGGGGCGATTCCCTCTCCGCAATCCTCGGGCTCGGACAGTACGATGTCCGACAGACGTTCACCATGCAGGCGCAGCATCCGGAACTCAACCCACTTGTCGACGAGATTGCCGACACGCTGCGAAAACTGCTCCCGGTATGCGAGGTAAGCGATCAGCATGCCGACGGTGAACACATTTGACATCGCAAGCAACGCACCGATCCAGATCACGGCGATCCGCTCAATGCCGAACACCAGCTGGTTGATGCTCGTAAAGCCCAGGCCCATCTGGGCCAGCCTCAACTCTTCGTTGACGGTGTCAACCATCAGATTCTCGTGGGCAGCACGCCGCTGCGGCTCCTGACCCGCTACCTTCAGGCTCTGTATACCGCGGAGTGACTCGAGCAGATGCGTCTGCTGCCGGGCACCGACCATCAGCTGCTGCTCGGTCCGATTACGGAACTCACGGTAGGACAGAGATCGGGCACCCGCATAGACGGCCACGGCACACAGCGTCACCATCGCCAGTTCCCATGAGTAGATGAGCATCAGCGCGAAGGTCATGATCGCCATGAGACCGTCAATGATGCCCTCCACGAAACTGGTGGTGATGACCGTCCTGATCTCACGGATGGAGCCAAGGCGTGAGGTGATGTCACCAAGGTGACGTTTCTCGAAGAATGCCAACGGCAGACGCATCAGGTGGGCGAAAATATTGTTCGTCCACTGCAATCCGAAATGCGTGGAAAGATAGACCACAGACCAGCCACGCAGCAGGTTGATTGCAACCTGCAGAAGCAGGGCGATGCCAAATCCAATCCCGAGGACGGTGAGCATGTCACGATCCGCCGAGACAAGTGCCTGATCCACCACCCATTGCAGCAGGAATGGCGCCAGCACGACGAAAACCTGCAACGCCAGCGACAGAATCAGAACCTGGGCCAACGAGCGCCACATGCCGCGCACCGCGCCAGTCAATTGCTGCAGGCTGATCGCCGGTGCGCGCTTCACGGGCTTGAGCTCGGCCGTCGGTGTCAGCTCCAGCACAACTCCGGTAAAGTGCTCCGATGCCTCGCGGTAGCTGAGTTTCCGCTCACCGACGGCGGGATCACAAATGACGATCCCTGATGCACGCACCGTTTTCAGAACCACGAAATGGTTCATGTCCCAGTGCAGTATGCACGGAGTCGTCAGCTTCCCCAGTTCTTCGAGTTCGACTCGAATCGCGCGCGCCGAAAAGCCAATCTGCTGGGAGATCTGAACCAGCCGATCCAGACGCAGCCCTTTCAGCGAAAGATTAAACCGCTGGCGCAGCACGGCCAGCCCACCGTGCTGGCCATGGTGGTCAGCCACCATCGCCAATGCGGCCAACCCGCATTCGGCGCTTTCAGACTGCAGGATGACCTTCATGTGCGCAGCCGCTTGGATTGCCGGGAAAGGGGCATGACGGACGACACGATCACGTCAGCTGTCACTGTCGCGGTGCCCAGGGCGCTCAGGCTCCATCGGCGCATCCCCGGAAATCCGGAAGAGCGTCAGTCGTCCCTTGGTCACACCAGCATCGCCGCGCGCCTCGATGTCCGAGAACGAGACCAGGACAGACCCATCCGGCATTCGATGCGCGGAAGGAGCGAATGGATTGTAGGCAAGCCGTTCCGTCAGGAGCTGCTCGGGACCTGCCCTGCCCTGCACATCCACTGCGCGCCTGTACAGATCGAAACTGACGGGAAACCGCGCTGTGGCGCCCTTGTAGGAAGGGTAGACATAGTAGATGTCCACGCCGCCGTCCTGTCGAGGCAGCGCGAACCCGTCGTGGACATCCGGCTTGTTCGGAGACTTTGCTGGCGAAAGCTCCACAGGGCCGGACCAGGTTCTGCAGTCGGGGCTGACGCTGTACAGCGTTGTCATGTAGCCACCTTCGGGCGCCTTCTGATAACTCATGAAGCAGCCATGCTGGCCCAGCGGCACCACGCGCGGATACGCCACGGGTGTCGATGCCGCCCCCTGAAACTCCGATGGTGATCGGGCATTGCGCATCGACATCCAGCGAGGACCGGTTCCCATTCCACGGAATGTCAGATAGAGATCGCCTTCTGCCTGCACCCATCGAGGTGCCTGGACCAGCTGGGTCAGTCCCGGGACATCCGGCAGCCGCTGTGGCGCCCCAAACCCCTGCGGCGTGGCCCGCGCGCGCCAAAGCGTGATATTGCTGAAATCAGCGTCACTGCCTGCAAAGTAGAGCCACGCATCGTTATCGATGTGAACGAGCACCGGAGCATCCTCCAGCACTGAACCAAACGACAGCGGCTCAGGCTGGTCCATGAGGCGACCATCAGAGGACCGGATCTGCATCAGCCGTGATGAGTCCATGTCGCCGCGGAGATACTGCGCATACACCACTTTGAATCCGCCGGCGGGCGCACTCAGTACCGCGATCTGCCGATCCACGCCGTTAGACACTGGAGACCGCCAGGTGCCCGCGGGGCCGACAGGCAGTTCCGTGGCCTTCGGAAGCACCATTGGCTTCGATGACACTGGATGTTGCGCAACCGGAGGCAGGCTTGGAGCAGCATCGGCCAAGGCGGGGGCGACGGCTGCATGGAACAGAAAGAAGACCGCGATCAGGCATCTAATTGGCATCTGAACACCAGATATTGCAGGCATACTTGCTCCCGCGGGTCACCGGTTGGCCCGCATGCAGCGCACCCGGATTGACGCTTCGCTGTTGTCGGCCACGGTTACGGAACATGAGCAGGGCGCCACGAAGAGGGCGCACACTCAGGTCGAAGGCAGGAAAGAGGGTTTCCCCGCCTTCGAACCCATCGTTGAGGTACGCAAGAAGTGTCCATGCGCGCGTGGACTGATCTGGCAGTCCTGCATCCAGGGGAACATCATAGTGTGGGGCGAACTTCTGTCCCATCTCATACCTGACGCACTGGATCGGCTCGAACAACGTGCTCGCACAGCCAAGCAGCTCCGCCGCGCGATCGGTGATGCGGGCACACAGGTCCCCCGAGCAGGCCGCCGATTCACTTGTGCGGCCGCTGGACATGACCTCACTCTGCAAGCTGCCATCCGCACTGACCATGCTCTTGCGGAACGCAGGTGACGCGCTGGCCATGAGTTCCTCGCATTCGTCCACCGTCATGAAATCCTGGATGAGTTGAATCTCAAGATCTGAAAGCAGCGCTGCGTCCCTACCTACGCGGCAAGGCCCACGGACAGCAGCCTCAAGGGTGAGAGCTACGCCTGTCCAGCGCTTGGAAAACGAACTCAGGCCGTCCAACTGCCATCCCAGGCGGCCGCTGTAGTAGACGATCGCATGATCGTCGATGCGGCTCACTACGACGAACTCCTGGCGTGTACCGGACCGCACTTGGGCCAGGGCGGGAAATCGCAGTTGTGCCAATCCGCCGAGGTCGGTGCGAACCGCGACACTGACGATGCCCAGATCACCAAGGATGCCTGCAGCTCGCTGCAGGGAGAAAGTTTCCGTGTACCTGCGGGGTGCGCCCAGCAGCGCGACGTCAGAAGACTGCACTGAGCACCCCGCGAGCCGAGCGGCAACGTCGATGATTGCCAGGTGCGGGCAATGGCCCTTCAGGATGGAATGCTCCAGCTGCATTGCGCTTCAGCTCCGTTCTCCGGAAAAGCGAGGCCGCGACGCCCACCTTGACGGCCAGGCATCGCAGCACTCGCCGTATTCAGTTACTCAAGGACCGGATGCGTGGTTCCGTTGTCACTGGCCGGCGTCGTCTTCACCGGCGGGAGCGTCGGAATTCCATCGCCATCGCCGCCGCCTACCTGCTCCATTTCTTCCTGGGAAAGAATGTGACCAAGCACGCGCGACTCCAGGTCCTTCTTGATATCTTCGTTCTTCATGCCATTTTCTCCTCGATTTTCGACAACAGGAGTGTTGTCGGTGGATCACGCCAGGCGCCTGACGCAATGGGTTGACGTCCCACCTGCCGGGGTCAGGACGTAATCACTGAAGTGCTCTCGATGAATTCCGAATAGGAGATCCGGCGATGCGCATGTCCCATGTCGTATCGCCACTGCAGCGACGGTGCACGGATGAACTCACAGAACATGTCCAGCATCGGCAATCCAGGGCACCACTGTTCGACGAAAAGGAACTGTCCGGCCTGATTGATCTCAAGGAAGATCCAGCGCCCATCGTCCGTAACGAGAAAATCGAACCCCGCCGCCACGAGGCCGAGCGCTTCCATCAGACGATGGCAGCGTTGCTGCAGGTCGAGCGGGACATCCACCACTTCGCAGGTGTCAATCGTGCCCTGGCTGCGCCGCCAGTCGAGACTGCCATCTGTCGGCTGCTCGATACGGATCGCAGCGCACTGGCGGCCGAAAAACTGCGCCCTGACTTCGAAAGCATATTCCACGCGGGCCTGATAGATGCCTGGGGCGGCGCGCAGCAGTGAATCCGCCGGGAGATCTGCTTCGCTGACCTTGGCGGTGTAGGTCGCGCGTCGAGCAGAATCGGACTTCCAGACATGGCCGCGTAGCGGCTTGTAAATGCACTCCGCGTGTTGGGCAAGGAAACCTCGGACATCCTCAGGTGAGCCGCTTATCAACGTGGCCGGAAGCTGGAAGCCAAGCTCGGCCGCGTGCTTCAGCTGATGGATCTTGTTTTCGGCCCGGACAAGGGCATCCAATGGATTCACTGCCGGGACAAGCTCCAGGGATCGATACAACCCCTCGCGCATCAGTTGCGATTCGCCTCGGGCGAACACCTCATCCTCTGGTTGAACGCCAGCGTTCTGCAGCGCCTCAAACGGGCGGCGATGCCACACTGCCGACAGCTGATCAAGGGCTACGGTTTCTCCGTCGATCGCGAGCGTGGCACCACTTTGCGCAGCCCCTACGCGGATGCTGAAGGCCGTTGTCTGGCAGAACCTGTCGCTCGCCAGATGAAACACGGTCGTTCCTTTGCGCCGCAAGCCCCAAACGACGGCCTTGGCGTGTGTATCGTGCGTTCCAGCATTGATGAGAACAGTCATGCTACTGATCGCCTCGTCGGTCCGAGAAATTTCCGTCCATCGAACCGGTTCGCTGCATGCGGCCCGTCTGCATCGACGTAATGCAGGAAGAGCTGGAGCCAGGTTCCCACTGGCAGGCATTCGCGCCAGTGGGGCAGCTCACGTCCGGAGAACAGGAGCCCATCACCTGGAGCCAGGTCGAACGCCTGCACACCCTCCTGGGTCTCAATCATGATCGGCCAGGGCGCCCGTGTACCTTCGCTGCCAACGGTCAAGGTCAGCGTGTATTCGCAGGATGTGCGGTCAGTGTGTCTGCGCAGCCTCGATTCAGGCGTGTAGAAGCGCAGGAACGAGTAAGTGGCATGCAGCCGCTTTCCTACACAGTCTTCCACCTCAGGCAACAGTTTGGCCAGCAGCACCTCGCCCATGGCGTCGGCATATCGCCCCAGCGACGCGGTTTCTGTTTCCAGCTCATAGTACTTCGGCATGCGCACATAGCTCTTCGCATACTGGAAGTAGAGATCCATCACTTCTGCCGCCACCAGCTGCTCAAGCCGCGCAAAACGGTCAACTGCAAATTTCCGACGGATGGATGAAGCGTTCAATGGAGTTCCTCCGCTGTCGGCCTGCCAGGGGCGGCGGGCGCCTTTCCAGCCGCCGCGTACCCAGCAAGGAGCGAGCGCAGGCCAACGCTCAGCGGAAGGTCTGGATATGCGCTCACCCATGCGGACAGTCGCTTCAGGAACTGCTCGCCGCATCCCTGCTCGATGAGGTTGGCGGATTCGATCTCAAGCAACGCCGCACAGACATCCACGCCCGCACTGAAGCTTTCGCCGCTTGTTCTGTGGCGAATGATGCCGGTACCCAGCGCTTCGAGGAACGCACCGGGCCGATCACTGACGCAGAACAGATACACCAAATGCTCGGCACGTTCGCCCAGCATCCGACCCACCAGCGGCCGATCACTCCACCCAAGACGCTTGAATCCGAACACGTTCGTTCCGTAGATGCTGTGGAACATGCCAGCGATGCATACCGCCTCGTCGCATCCCCACTCCCGCAGAATGCGGCCCGTTCCTTCCAGATGATCCTTCAGCGTTCGCCCCGAGTGCGGCACCTGGTCAGCGCGCAGGAGTGACAGGTACTCCTGCAGCATCTGCAGGGAGGGCCGCTCCGGCATGTTGGCGACGGGCAAGGTCATTGTGCAAGCTGGGTCTTGAACACGACGGTGATGCGCAGCTCGGGACAGTCCCGGCTGGGTGAACGTGCAACGTGTGGCGTGGCGCCCCGGAACACCACCAGGCGCCCAGGTCGCGGGTAGACAGCATGGGTGATGTCACCCGTCTCCGGCACCACGAAAGCTGTCTCGCCCGACCAGTTGGGATGCCAGATTCCGTGGGCGTAGTAGACGACAGTGAAGTAATTTTCCTTGTCTGCATTGTCTGTATGAACATAGCCCTCCACGCCGTAGGTATGGGCATTGGCGTACACACGAAGGGGTTCATGGCCGGCCAGCACCGTCTGCGACAGGCACTCCCACAGCTCGTGGATCGGTCGTGCAGCTTCGTTTGCAGCAAGTTCGGCCAGGCACCCCTGACGGCTTTCCTTGTCGCCTCCGGCAAAATGCGCATGCCAGAAGCTGAAGCGGTCTTCAGACTTGACCGACTTCCATCCATACGCCCAGATGGGTTTACGGACCAGTCGCAGGATGTCGCGCCGAAGTTCGTCTGGTACCAGGTCATCGACAACATCGACATCGCCCAGATCCGGTACGCTCCCAAGCCTTTCCCGCTGCTCTAGTTCCATCGCTGCTTCCTCTGCGTGTCCGCCCGTTCGGTTTCAACGGCAGGACGGGTTGAGTGGAGGTGACCTTCTCTAGAAGATCCGTTTGCTTCGTGCGACCAGTGGCGCAAAGATCCATTCGGCCAAGCTGCTGCGCTCGCCAAGGATGTCAGCTTCAAGTGTCATGCCGGGCTTGAGTCGCTCGATGCGACCGTAAGCGTCCATCTCCTGACTGGAGAGTGCGACGGTGACCCTGTACATCGGTTCGCCTTGGATCGTCGAGCCGGGCATCAGCATTTCCAGCTCTGTCCCAGTAAGCGCGCTGCGGCTGACGCGCTGCACTGTTCCCTCATGGTGACCGAATTTCTGATAGGGGTACGCCTGGTAACGCAGCAGTACGCGATCGCCGGGATCAATGAAGCCGATGACACGACTGGGCACCAGCAGGCCAGCTTCCAGACGGCCGTCTTGCGGCAGGATACTCAGCAGAGGTTGGCCCATGGTCACCGACTGGCCCGGCTTCAGCACCTGCGTGACAACCGTTCCATCCACCGGCGCGGTAAGCACCAGCTCACCTCGTGCGAGCAGCTCGACGTGTTCCTGTTCAAGTTGGGCCAATGCGCCCCGCAGACCGGCTCTGGTGGCTTCACGCTTTTGCGGCAGCGAGCGCATGGCCTCCTGCAACTGCGCTATGAGTCGTTGTGTTGTGATTGCCTGGCGCTGCAGGGCCTGCACACTGGCATGCTGTTCAAGCGCCAGTGTCTGCTGCTGCTTGATCTGCAGTTCGCTTACGTAACTGCCTTCGCGCAGTCTCTCCAGCCGCGAGAGTGTCTCTTCGGCCAGTACGACCTGCCTGCTTCTTGTCTGGATTTCCTCCTTGAACTGCGCCAGCTCGCGTTGCGCCGCAGCCACCTGCGCAATGAGACCGTCACTTTGTGCATCGAGCTGGGATTGATCCGCAGCCTGCACATCCTTCAATCCCTGGACCCGCTCGCGGATGCGCTTCTCCAATGCGGCGGAGGTATCACCTTCGCCAACCGTTGCCCTTGGCACGGTGAGCACGGCAACCACCTGACCTGCACGCACATTCTCTCCCTCACTGACCTTGAGAAGAGAGACGACACCGCTTGCGGGTGCCATGACAGTGGACATGCCTTCGACAGGGACAAGCTGTCCCATGGCCCGGGCACGCTTTGTATAACTGCCAAGTGCAATGAAGAGAATGACGGAAACAGCTGAGCAGGCAGCGAAGGCGGTAAACAGCCAAAGCGGAATCGGCTGCACCATGTTGATGCGGCCCAGCCAACGATTTCCCTTCGCCTGCATCACTTCCCTGCGAAAAAGATGTCGTGACATCGGGGCATCCTTTCCCGTTGCGTTGGGCCTTTTTATCGATCATCGAGCGCATCACGTCAACACTTGAGTGAAGGCAATTGCGACATCGATAACCTCGTCACATTTCGCGTGTTCATGAAAATGATCCAATGCATTTACTCCTTCTGTGTGTGAATTTGCGGATTCCGCGTGTCCGCGCGATCACGTTCTCCACATCAAAAGTGCGCATTGCGCTGCGAGTATTTCGCAACAGCGCCCTGAACATCTGCAAGCAAGCAGGCGCGCCCGGCCGCCACCTCCAGCCACATATCTGCCAAGGAATCCCCTCGAAACTTCAATTCGATGCTGCAGATCAACTGGATACTTCAACACTGGAAGCCCAGGATGTTGGCGCAACATTTCAATCAAGGACGACTGGCGTTGGCACTATCGAGCATCGCCTGATAAGGGCCAAGCGCCATCTGCGATCGACGCTTGTCCAGACCGTCAAGATCGGACGTAGGTTGCAGCACGTACACGCCGTTCTGAAGGGTCATCTGCGTGCCGTGCAGTTGCGGCTCGCCTTCTGCCAGGGGAAACCCGGTCAGCCAGCATTGCATACTGGCGTCGCGACATGCCGCGTGACTCCATCAATGGTTTGGCCAGCTCCAACGCACGCCTCTGGAACGCTGGATCCTCATCCGCGTGCTGGACCAGGAGGAAGGCCCTCGAGACACCATCAATGCCCGCCATGTCCCGCGTCGGAAAGCCTACGCCTTCGAATACCTGCTTGATCCTTCACAGGCCGATCGGAGGCAGCGATCTCCTCCTTGAGCAGCTCGACCTTTGCTGAAACGCCCTTGCTGCGGGCAGCGCTCAGCGCTGCCCGCAAGGATTGATCGGGCTGGATCAGCTCACCGAGCAGCGTCCGGATGTCGGGCCAGGTGTACGTCGCCGGTGGCTGTGACAAGGTCACTTCGTAATCGATGCCGCCCGAGGCCAGGTCCTCCTCCAGGCTGGGCAGACCGTAGAAGTCACGGAAGAACAGCAGGGAGCCCAACGAGGCTACTGGCGGATCAACCGTAGCCACATCATCGAGCCGCTGCTGCAGGGTGCCGTACAGTTGGCTGGAATTGTGGGAAGCATGGATGCGATCCGCAAGCCGTGCATGGATTGCGGGACGGATGTCATCGCCGACTTGCTGATCAAGAACGCGAAGCATGTACTTCTGGAACTCGCAATCCAGGCCAGAGCGCTCCAGCAGCTTGCCGGCCGCATCAATCAGGGCTGGCCCCGAGGTGCGATAGGTGGGCCAGCCCTGCTCGACCAGCACCGCCTTGAATGCATCCAGTTCATCGCGAAGCAGCATTCGGCCATCAGAGTTTCTCTGGAGCTCCAGTATCTGGTCGCATGAGTGCTCCGGGTAAGGGCTTTTTCCATCAAGGCCGATGTCAAAAGTGCTTGCTTCCATGCAGAAGGGTGCGAAAGCCAGCAGTAGCGCAGGGACACTGGCCAAGCGACTGAAGGGTCTGCCGAGGCTGATCATCGTGCAGGGAGTGCGAACTCCGTTGTGATCTTCCATGTGGCGTTTCTGCCCGGTGGGCCGAGTATGCAGCTCCCACGCGCCAACCGCAGCGGTTCATTCCGCGCATCGCCGATCTTTACGCATCTGCCTTTACGCATCTGCTGCAACAGCGCCCTGAACACCTGCAAGCACGCGCGCCCGGTCGGCCACCCCAGCAACATGCAACACCCGAGTGTGCGGCAGCTCCAGCGTAGAGTGCTGGGCAATGGCGCAGAACGCCGACACCTCCGCCAGGGTGTCGCGATCATGCCAGGTGGTCATCACGAAGTCGGCGCACTCGACCTCCGGCGATGCCATGTCCACCGCATCATCCCAACCGCTGCACTCGATGCCCCAGGCCATCATGTAGCGGCAACCCCTGCGCACCAGCCAATCGCTCATCGGCGCCTGCCAGTCCGCCTCCACGGCGGCTTCGACAGCAACAATGGCCCGGCAAGGGGAGCAGGCCCGTTCGGGCGGTGTGGCGCCCGGCGGCAGCCACAGGTATTCAGCGGTGCCGTCCATGCCCACCCCATCCTCTGTTCGCATGCGCCGAGGATAGCTGCCGGCCAGCGGCCGGCACCGCCGCCGCGTCAGCCGCGCGGACCGCCCATCACCGGCAGGATCACCCCGCTGATGTAGCTGGCGCAGGCCGGTGAGGCCAGGAGCACATAGGCCGGCGACAGTTCTTCGGGCTGTGCAGGCCGGCCCATGTCACTGTCCTTGCCGAACGCCGCCACGTCCTCCGCCGTCTTGTCAGCCGGATTCAGCGGCGTCCACACCGGCCCCGGCGCCACGCAGTTGACCCGGATGCCACGTGGCAGCAGCTGGCTGGCCAGCGCCTTGGTGAAGGCATGGATCGCGCCCTTGGTGGCCGAGTAGTCGATCAGCGCCTTGCTGCCGAAGATTCCCGTTTCCGATCCTGTGTTGATGATGCTGGCACCCTCGCCCAGGTGCGGCAGCACCGCGCGCGCCATCTGGATGTAACCGCCGATGTTGGTCTGCAGGGTTTCCTGCAGATGCGCGTCTTCCAGGTCTTCCAGGCGCTCGCAATGCAGCTGGAACGCGGCGTTGTTGACCAGGATGTCGATGCCGCCGAACGCCTTGGCCACCTGCTTGACCGCCTTGTTGCAGAAGCGCGGATCGCGCACGTCACCGGCGATCACCACGCAGCGACCGCCTTCGCGCTCCACGTGCTGGCGGGTGATGTCCGCGTCCTCGGCCTCGTCCAAATGCAGTACCGCCACATCGGCGCCTTCGCGTGCGAACAGTACTGCCACCGCACGGCCGATACCAGAATCGCCACCGGTGATGATCGCGCGCATGCCCTGCAGCTTGCCGCTGCCGGCGTAGTCCGGTGCAAGGAAACGCGGCGCCAGCTCCAGTTCGTGTTCATGCCCAGGCTTGGCCAGCTGCTGCGCCGGCATCGCCTCCGGTTGCCGGCGCGCACCGGCCTGGGTCGCGGTCTTCTTCGTTGCTTTTTTTGCCGCGCGCACGTCCTTGGCCTTCTCCTGGTCCTGCAGGCGCCGCTGCCGGGCCGCGACGCGCGCTGCGCGCGGATCACCGGCGGCGGCCTTGCGGGTGGCGGTCTTCACCACGCGCGGGCGATCGGAATCGGCGACGGTCTGGCTTGCGGTGCTGCCCTTGCGCACCTTGGGCGAGGCTTTGCGGCGGGCGGGGGTCTTCTTGATGGTGGCCATGCAGGGTCTCCTCGGGAGGGAAAGGGGCTGCCGGCCAGCGGCCGGCACTACCGGGGGCGGCGCATGCCGCTCCTGCAGTGTCTCCACCCCTGCTTTCGGCAGCAGTGAATACGCCGTGTCCACGATGTGCACGGTATTCATTCCGCCACTACGTGCGCCGCCGCAGGCTGCACGCAACCACACAAGGAACGCCTCCATGAAACATGCAATCGCCACCGCCACCATCTGCTTCGCCCTCGCCGCCTGCAGCAGCGCGCCCATGGCCCAGGTGCAGCCGATCGACGGCGTGATTTCCGGCCAGTGCCACAGCGACATGGTGCGCGGTGCGCTGGGCCTGGCCGCTTCGGACGCCACCGTTGCGCGTGCACGCGTGGACAGCGACAGCCTGCACGTGCGGGTGCTGCGCCACGACGGTCCGCGGGTGCCGCCGGCCAGCGAAGGCGGTGACCGCCTGACCATCGAGAAGGGCCGCACCAACAACATCACCGCGATCTACTGCGGATAACAGCCGTCGAGCGAGCTCGACGCTACCGAGGGTTCAGGCGCTGCGGTTGGCCAACCGCCGCGCCCGGCGCAGCACCTTCAGCGTTGCCTGCTCCCACTGGCGCGGGCCGCGCAGGCCGGCCAGCTTGGCCAGTTCGCCGCGTTCCCAGCCGGCGAACACGCACGGGTCGATATAGGCCTTGCGGCACACCGCCGGCGTGTTGCCCAGCAACGCCGCCACCTCGCACACCACCGCCCGTTGTGCCTGGGCCAGCGCGCGCTGGCTGGCCGGTTCCGGCAGCTCGGTGGCGGCGAAGGTCTGCACCGCCGCCACGGTGCCGCCCCAGGTGCGGAAATCCTTGGCGGTGAAGTCCTCGCCCATCACCTCGCGCAGGTAGTCGTTCACTGCGCCGGAATCCACCGGCTGCAGCGCACCGTCGTCATCGCGGTACTGGAACAGCGCCTGCCCCGGCAGCTGCTGCAGGCGCCGCACCAACAGGCCCAGCCTGCGGTCGCCCACGGTCACCTCCTGCAGCTGCCCGGACTTGCCGCGGAAGCGCATGCGCACCCGCCCGCCACGCAGCAGCTCCAGATGGCGGTTGCGTAGTGTGGTCAGTCCGAACGAGCGGTTCTGTTGTGCGTAGGTTTCATTGCCGACCCGCACCAGGGTGTCGGCCAGCAGCGCCACCACCATCGCCAGCACCTTTTCCCTGGGGAAACCCGGCCGCTTGAGATCGCGCGACAACCGCCGCCTCAGCGAGGGCAAGGCCTCGCCAAAGGCGATGATGCGGTCGAACTTGCCGGCGTCACGCTCCTTCGCCCAATCGGCGTGGTATCGGTACTGCTTGCGCCCACGCGCATCGCGACCGGTAGCCTGAAGGTGGCCGTTGGCGTGCGCGCAGATCCACACGGCGGTGTAGGCCGGCGGGATGGCCAGCGCGCGGATGCGGTGCAGGGTGGCGGCATCGCGCACTGCATGGCCGTCGGCGTCGCGGTAGCTGAATCCCGTGCCGGCGCGGCGGCGGCTGATGCCGGGCTGGGTGTCATCGACATAGCGCAGGCCGGCAGCACGTGCCGCCTGGCGCTCGGGTGTGGAGGGCGTTGGCATGCCTGCAGTGTCGCGGCTGCGATGCCGCGATCCTGTCGATAACACAAGACAAACACGTGAGGGTCGGTTCGCCGCTATGCTCGGGTCTTCACAACCCCTTCCGGAGTCATGATGTCGTTCCCGATTCGCGCCCGTTCGCTCTCCGCCCTGTTGCTGCCGGCCGTGCTGGCCCTGACCGCCTGCCAGGCACCGGCGCTGGATGAACAGGATTCGGCCACCGCCCATGCCCAGCAGGCCGCCGAAGCCGCCAAGGCACCGGCCGACGACGCAGGCAAGGCGACCGAGGCGCCGCCGGTCGGCACCTGCGACGCCAGCCAGGTGCAGAGCCTGGTCGGCCAGGCCTACACCGACGCGCTGGGCAAGCAGGCGCAGGAAGACGCCGGCGCCAGCCAGCTGCGCGTGCTCAAGCCCAACGACGTGGCCACGATGGAGTTCCTCGGCGACCGCCTCAACATCGAAGTGGACGACAAGGGCGCAGTCAGCGGCACGCGCTGCGGCTGAGTCCGGCCCCGCGCCGGCACGGGCGTGCCGGCGCTTTCTGTTGCACCTGCAACCGTGTATTGCGGCGCTGCAGCAACCTGTGATCTAGTCGAGGCATCCGGTGGCCTCACGATGCGCTCCAGGGATTGGGCGGGCTTGAGTGTCCCCGTTCAATTCATTCCGCATCGAGGTAGAGATGGCCCCCCGCAACCGCCAAGGGCTTTACGACCCGCGCTCCGAGCGCGATGCCTGTGGATTTGGCATGGTCGCCCAGCTCGACGATCAACCTTCGCGCCTGTTGGTTGATACCGCCATCGCCGCGCTCTCGCGCATGACCCACCGTGGCGGCGTCGCCGCCGACGGCCTGACCGGCGATGGCTGCGGCCTGCTGCTGCGCCGCCCCGATGCTTTCCTGAAACTGCTGGCCAACGAAGCAGGCATCGTCGTCGCCGCGCGCTTCGCCGCTGGCCTGGTGTTCCTGCCGCACGACGCCGATGCCGCGCAGGCCTGCCGCACCCAGCTGCAGGCGCAGGTGGAAGCCGTGGGCTGCAAGGTGGCCGGCTGGCGTGAGGTGCCCACCGACGACAGCGTCTGTGGCCAGCTGGCGCGCGACACGCTGCCGCGCATCGAACAGGTGTTCGTCGACGCCGGCATCGGCCAGGACGACGCCGGCTTCGCGCTGGCCCTGTTCCTGGCGCGCCGTCGCAGCGAACAGCAGCTGCGCGCGCATGCCGACTTCTACGTCACCACGCTCACCCCGGATGCGATCAGCTACAAGGGCATGGTGCTGCCGGACAAGCTCAGCCGCTTCTACCCGGACCTGCAGCGCCGCGAACTGGCCTCCAGCGCGATCGTGTTCCACCAGCGCTTCTCCACCAACACCCTGCCACGCTGGCCGCTGGCCCACCCGTTCCGGATGCTCGCCCACAACGGCGAGATCAACACCATCGAAGGCAACCGGCGCTGGGCGCAGGCGCGCAGCAAGGTGTGGAAGACGCCGCGCTTCGATATCGGCGAATTCGATCCGGTGATCTCCATGCACGGTTCGGACTCGCAGAGCCTGGACAACATGCTGGAGTTGATGGTCGCCGGGGGCATGGAGCTGATCCAGGCGCTGCGCATCCTGGTGCCACCGGCCACCCAATCGCTGGAGTTCAAGGACCCGGACCTGGCCGCGTTCTACGAGTTCCATGGCCTCAACAGCGAGCCGTGGGACGGCCCGGCCGGCATCGTCGCCTGCGACAGCCGCTATGCCGTATGCACCCTCGACCGCAACGGCCTGCGCCCGGCGCGCTGGATGCTGACCGCCGACCGCCACTTCCTGGTCGCCTCCGAAGCCGGCGTGTGGGAAGTGCCGACCGAGCGCGTGGTGCGCAAGGGCAAGCTCGGCCCGGGCGAGATGATCGCCATCGACCTCAAGCGCGGCGACCTGCTCGATTCGGAAGCCATCGACCGCATCAACCGCGGCCGCGCACCGTACAAGCAGTGGCTGCAGCAGGGCGTCACCTACCTGCAGACCGAACTGATCGACCCGTCACTGGTGGAAGAGCCCTTCGACGAAGGTACCCTGCGCAGCTATCACAAGCTGTACCAGCTCAGCAGCGAGGAAGTGGAGCAGGTGCTGCGGCCGCTGGCCGAGACCGAACAGGAAGCTACCGGCTCGATGGGCGATGACACGCCGATGGCGGTGCTCAGCCAGCGCAGCCGTCCGCTCTACGACTACTTCCGCC
Source organism: Stenotrophomonas maltophilia (assembly GCF_001274595.1). Lineage (GTDB taxonomy): Bacteria > Pseudomonadota > Gammaproteobacteria > Xanthomonadales > Xanthomonadaceae > Stenotrophomonas > Stenotrophomonas forensis. The sequence continues at coordinate 106,672 of NZ_CP011010.1, read as the reverse complement.
AGGCCTTCGCCCAGGTCACCAACCCGCCGATCGACCCGCTGCGCGAAGACTGCGCGATGTCCCTGTCCACCCAGCTCGGCAAGGAGACCAACATCTTCCATGCCGGCCCGGAGACGGTGAACCACGTCATCCTCAATTCGCCGGTGCTCAGCCAGCGCAAGCTGCGCCAGCTGCTGAAGATGGAGCAGTACGTGCAGGCCAACCGCCTGCTCGACCTGTCCTACAGCGAGGACGAAGGCCTGCGTGCCGGTATCGAGCGCATCTGTGCCGAGGCCGAGCAGGCCGCGCGCGACGGCATGGTGATGCTGCTGCTGTCCGACCGCTACCCGGTGGCCGGGCGGCCGATGGTGCACGCCCTGCTGGCCACCAGCGCCATCCACCACCACCTCTCGCGGCTGGGCCTGCGCTGCGACGTGAATCTTATCGTCGAGACCGGCACCGCGCGCGACCCGCACCACATGGCCTGCCTGCTCGGCTTTGGTGCCACCGCGGTGTACCCGTACCTGGCCTACCAGACCCTGTTCGACCTCGGCCGCCGCGGCATCCTCAAGCTCAGCAAGGGCGGCGAGCAGTCGCAGATCGGCCGCCGCTACCGCAAGGGCGTCTACAAGGGCCTGTCGAAGATCATCTCGAAGATGGGCATCTGCACCGTGGCCAGCTACCGCGGCGCGCAGCTGTTCGAGATCATCGGCCTGGAACCGGAGGTGGTCGACCTGTGCTTCCCCGATACCGCCTCGCGCATCGGTGGCGCCGGTTTCGCGCGCCTGGATGCCGACGCGTGCGAGCTGTGCGCGCAGGCCTGGGACGCGCAGCAGGACGTGGATGTCGGCGGCCTGCTGAAGTACGTGCACGGCGGCGAGTACCACATGTACAACCCGGACGTGGTGACCACCCTGCAGCGCGCGGCGCGCAGTGGCGATCCGCGTGCCTGGCAGCAGTACTGCGATGCCGTGCATGCACGGCCGCCGTCGGCACTGCGCGACCTGCTGCAGCTGGTGCCGGCCGCCACGCCCACGCCGCTCGATGAAGTGGCACCGGCCAGCGAACTGTTCCCGCGCTTCGATACCGCAGCGATCAGCCTCGGTGCGCTGTCACCGGAAGCGCATGAGGCGCTGGCGATTGCCATGAACCGCCTCGGTGGGCGCAGCAATTCCGGCGAAGGCGGCGAGGACCCGGCCCGCTACGGCACGCCGCGGCGCAGCAAGATCAAGCAGGTGGCCTCGGGGCGATTCGGCGTCACCGCCGAATACCTGGTCAACGCCGAGGTGCTGCAGATCAAGGTCGCGCAGGGTGCCAAGCCCGGCGAAGGCGGCCAGCTGCCCGGCCACAAGGTCAACGAACTGATCGCGCGCCTGCGCTATGCGCGCCCCGGCATCGGCCTGATCTCGCCGCCGCCGCACCACGACATCTATTCCATCGAAGACCTGGCGCAGCTGATCTACGACCTCAAGCAGGTCAACCCGACCGCGCTGGTGTCGGTGAAGCTGGTCAGCCACGCCGGCGTGGGTACGATCGCGGCCGGCGTGGTCAAGGCCGGCGCGGACCTGATCACCATCTCCGGCCATGACGGCGGCACCGGCGCCTCGCCGGTCAGCTCGATCCGCTATGCCGGCGTGCCGTGGGAACTGGGCGTGGCCGAAGCGCACCAGGCGCTGCTGGCCAACGACCTGCGCGGGCGCACCCTGCTGCAGACCGATGGTGGCCTGAAAACCGGCCTGGACGTGGTAAAGGCCGCGCTGCTGGGTGCGGACAGCTTCGGCTTCGGCACCGCGCCGATGATCGTGCTGGGCTGCAAGTACCTGCGTATCTGCCACCTCAACAACTGCGCCACCGGCGTGGCCACCCAGGACGAGCGCCTGCGCGAGAACCATTTCACTGGCCAGCCCGAGCGCGTGGAGAACTTCTTCCGCCTGCTGGCCGAGGAAGTGCGTGGCTGGCTGTCGTACCTGGGTGCGCGTTCGCTGGAGGAAATCGTCGGCCGCACCGACCTGCTGCGGCAGATCGAGGCCGCGCCGCGCGATGGCGTGCGCGTGGACCTGTCGCGCCTGCTGGCCGATGCCCGTTACGAAGGCAGCCACTGCGCCGCGCAGCGCCTGTACGAATCGCCGGACAGCCTGGCCACGCAGATGGATGGCCTGCTGGCCCCGGCCATCGAGCACAAGCGCGGTGGCGAACACCGGTTCCTGATCCACAACACCGACCGCAGCATCGGCACCCGCCTGGCCGGTGCGGTGGCCCGCGCGCATGGCAACCAGGGCATGGCCGAAGCACCGCTGGAGCTGCGCTTCCGTGGCAGTGCCGGGCAGAGCTTCGGCGCCTTCAATGTCGGCGGCCTGCACCTGGAAGTGGAAGGCGAGGCCAACGACTACGTCGGCAAGGGCATGGCCGGCGGCCGCCTGGTGGTGCGACCGCCGCGCGGCGCGCGCTTCGAGGCACGCAGCACCGCCATCATCGGCAACACCTGCCTGTACGGCGCCACCGGAGGCGAACTGTTCGCGGCTGGGCGTGCCGGCGAGCGCTTCGCGGTGCGCAATTCCGGCGCGCTGGCGGTGGTGGAAGGTGCCGGTGACCACTGCTGCGAATACATGACCGACGGCGTGGTGCTGGTGCTGGGCAAGGTCGGCCTGAACTTCGGCGCTGGCTTCACCGGTGGCCTGGCCTATGTGCTGGACGTGGACCGCGATTTCGTCGATCGCTACAACCACGAGCTGATCGACATCCACCGCGTGTCGGCCGAGGGCTTCGAGAACTATCGCCAGCACCTGCATCGCCTGATCGGCCGCCACCGCGAGCTGACCGGCAGCATCTGGGCGCAGCAGATCCTCGACGAGTTCCGCGATTACATCGGCAAGTTCTGGCTGGTCAAACCCAAGGCCGCCAGCATCGAGTCGCTGACTGAAACCCTGCGCCGCGCCGCGTGATTTTGCCCGGTAGTGCCGGCCGCTGGCCGGCAACGTCCCCCCTCGCATTCCAGAGCCAGCCATGAGCCGCAAGCACGCCTTCCAGTTCCTCGACCTGCCCCGCACCATGCCGCAGCGCATCCCGGTGGAACTGCGCACCTCCGGCGACTGGGGCGAGCTGTACGGCAAGTTCGGCAAGGAAGACGCCCAGTACCAGGCCGGACGCTGCCTGGACTGCGGCAACCCGTACTGCAGCTGGAAGTGCCCGGTGCACAACGCCATCCCGCAGTGGCTGCAGCTGGTGCAGGAAAACCGCATCCACGAGGCGGCCACGCTGTGCCACAGCACCAACCCGCTGCCGGAAGTGTGCGGCCGCGTCTGCCCGCAGGACCGCCTGTGCGAAGGCAGCTGCACGCTGGAGGAATTCGGCGCGGTGACCATCGGTGCGGTGGAGAAGTACATCGTCGATACCGCCCTGGCCAGCGGCTGGCGCCCCGACCTGGGCGCGGTGCAGCCCACCGGCCAGAGTGTTGCGGTGATCGGTGCCGGCCCGGCCGGCCTGGCCTGTGCCGACCGCCTGGCGCGCGCCGGCATCACCGCCGTGGTCTACGACCGCTACGAACAGATCGGCGGCCTGCTGCAGTTCGGCATTCCCAGCTTCAAGCTGGACAAGGACGTGATCCACCGCCGCCGCGAAGTACTGGAAGGCATGGGCGTGCAGTTCCGCCTGGGCGTGGAGATCGGCCGCGATGTCAGTGTGCAGCAGCTGCTGGACAGCCACGATGCGGTGTTCGTCGGCACCGGGGCCTACCGCTACACCGATGGCGGCCTGGACGGCCAGGACCTGAAGGGCGTGCTGCCGGCGCTGCCGTTCCTGGTGCAGAACAGCCGCATCGTCGGCGGCGATGATCCGAAGGGCCGGCCGATTGCCGGCTGGGAGGACACCATCGCCCTGCCCGATCTGAACGGCAAGCGCGTGGTGGTGCTCGGCGGCGGCGATACCGGCATGGACTGCGTGCGCAGCGCGGTGCGGCTGGGCGCGGCCAAGGTCACCTGCGCCTACCGCCGCGACGAGGCCAACATGCCCGGCAGCGCGCGCGAAGTGGCCAACGCGCGCGAGGAGGGCGTGCGTTTCCTGTTCAACCGCCAGCCGCTGTCGATCGAAGCCGGTGCCGATGATGAAGTGATCGGCGTGACCGTGGTCGAGACCCGCCTGGGCGAACCCGATGCCAATGGCCGCCAGAACGCGGTGCCGATCGAGGGCAGCGAATCGCTGCTGGAAGCCGACGTGGTGATCATCGCCTTCGGCTTCTCGCCGACGCTGCCGGCGTGGTTGTCCGAGCACGGCGTGGAAGGCCGGTCGAACGGCCGCATCGTGGCCGGTGGCAAGGACCGCCTGCCGTTCCAGACCGCGCATCCACGCCTGTTCGCCGGCGGCGATGCGGTGCGTGGCGCCGACCTGGTGGTGACCGCCGTGGCCGAAGGCCGCGACGCTGCCGCCAGCATCGTGCGCCTACTGGCGGGCTGAGTCCGGTACCAGCAGTACGGCCAGCAGCGCGTGCAGCGACGGCGCTTCCACCGGCTTGGCCAGGAAATGCTCGATGCCGGCGTCGCGGCAGGCCTCGCGTGTCCTGTCCAGCACGCTGGCGGTGAGCGCGATGATCGGAACCCGCGCACGGGCTGCACAGGCATCGGCGCGGATCGCGCGCGCCAGCGTGAATCCGTCCATCTCAGGCATGTGGCAGTCGGTGATCACCAGATCGAACGACCACGCCTGCCAGGCCTCGAGAGCCTTGCGACCATCCGTGCAGGCATGCACATGCAGCCCCAGGCCGCGCAGGCGCTGCTCCAGCAGGTGCAGGTTGGTGGGATGGTCTTCGGCCACCAGCACCCAGGCGGACGGCAGCGCCGGCACCGTCGCGGCCGGCGGCGGTGATGCCTCCACAGGCCGCTCGCAGGCCGCCAGGTCCAGCTCCATCCACACCGTCGTGCCCTCGCCGGGCCTGCTGCGCAGCTGCAGTTCGGCGCCCATCGACGCCGCCAGTTCGCGGCAGATCGCCAGGCCCAGGCCACTTCCGCCGAAGCGGCGCGTCGTCGACGTCTCGGCCTGGGTGTAGGCGGCGAACACCGCCTGCTGCCGTTCCGGACTGATGCCCACACCGCTGTCGCTCACCTGCAGGCGCAGCCGCTGGCCATCCTCCAAGTGCTGCAGCACCCGCACCTGCAGGTCCACGCTCCCGTGCTCGGTGAACTTCAGCGCGTTGCCGGCAAGATTGAACAGGATCTGGCGCAGGCGCAGGCCATCAGCAAGCAGCCCGGCCTGCAACGCCGGATCGAGTTCGATGCGCAGATGCAGGCCCCGGCTGGCCGCAACAGGCATCAGCAGCTGCTGCACTGCCCGCAGCATCGCCGCCAGATCGGTCGGCCGCAGCTGCAATGGCGCAGGCTGCAGGCGCTGGCTGTGCAGCACATCGTCGAGGATCTGCCGCAGCATCCTCGCCGCATCGCCCACCGTGGCAAGCACCTGCTGCTGGCGCGCATCCAGGTCGCTGTCGGCCAACCGTTCCAGCATCCCCAGCAGGGTGCTCATCGGCGTACGGATCTCGTGGCTCATCGTCGCCAGGAAGTGGGTCTTGGCCAACGCCACCTGCTCGGCCTCGCCTCTGGCCTGTGCCAGCGCAAGGGTGCGCGACTGCACTTCGCTGACATCCATCCAGTAACCACTCCACTCGACGACGCCGCCACCACGCGGCAGCGGTCGTCCATGCGAATGCACCCAACGCCAGCCCTGCGGCGACTGCGTCCGGAAGAGGACATCGATCGGCTCGCGCGCCAGCGCGGCCGCATCGACCGCTTCCGTGAGCCGCGCATGATCGTCGGGGTGGACCGCGGCCAGCAGACGCCGATGATCGATCAGCGCGGTCTCGACGCTGATCCCGAACAGCGCATGTACATCCCCTGCGATCTGCGGAATGCTGTAGTGGCCTTCTGCCGAGCGACGCGCCTGGAACACCACCGCCGGCAGATTCGAGGTCACCTCCTGCAGCCGCTGGGCGGCCACGCGGCGTCGCTCGCTTTCGCGGTGCACGCGCCAATAGCCGAACGCGTACACCAGCGCGAGCGCCAGCAGGATCAGCGAGGCCGGCACCAGCCAGTGCAGTGCTGAAAGTGACGACTGGCTTCGCGGCACCGCCGGCAACCAGGCCGCACGCATTGCCTGGCGTCGCGCGCCAGTCAAACTGGACACGGCCTGCTCGAACTCATCGATGACGCCCGCACAGTCGGGTACCGTGGCCAGCACCAGCGCATCGTCGAAGCCGGCCGGTGCAGCGATGACCAGTGGATCTCCCCGGTAGCGCCGCAGGGCGGCCTCGACCTCACCGAGATTGGCGATCACCGCATCGACCAGGCCGGTGCCCAGCAGCGAGAGCGCGTCATCGAGCGGTGCCGGGGGAAGCAGCTGTGCGCCGGGTGCCTGTTCGGCCAGCAGCGCGGCCAACGGCTCGGGGTCCGGACTGGCCACGGTGCGCCCGCGCAGCGCCGCCATTCCCAGCACCGGCGGCGCATCCCGGCGCCGTACGATCACCTGCGGCAGCTGCAGGAAGGGGGCACTGGCCACCCAGCCCGGGGGCAGCTGCGAACGTGGCCAGCCCAGCAGGGCCTGGATGTTGCCGGGCACCCTGCCCTCGACCACCGCGACGGCCGGCAGCGGCTGCGGCAGCAACGGGCGCTGTGCAGCCAGCAATGCCAGGTAGTCCGCGCCGGGTCCGCTCGCCTGTCCATGCACATTGGCGGACAACGGCGCGCGGTCGGATGGCCAGGCGATGCGCAGCGGCGAGCCGCAACGTGCGGCAGAGGCAGTGGCTGGCAGCAGCAGGCATGCCATGACGGCAGCGGCGGGAAACCCAACGACGTTCACGGCAGGCATCCTCATTCGCCGGCGGGAGAAACGGCCGCACAGCGGTACCGCTGCCTGCCACGCTAGCGGCGTGTCAGCAGGCGGCAATGAAGAAAGTTGCAAATGCATCCGGCAGGGCTAATGCCGACATACACTGCCGCATTCACCCGTACCTGCGGAGCTCTCGATGCGCATCGGCCTGGCTGCCAACCGTCTCCACCACCACGACGCGCGGGCGGCCCTGTTCCGCTGGTTGCGTGCCAGTGAGTCCGGACTGCGCGAACTCGGCGTATCGCTGCACGCGGTCGGCCGCACCCATGACGCGATCGGGCGGCAGGGATTCCTGGCCGGGTACGACGGCCTGCACCGCTATCCCTACGGACGCGAAGGCGGCCTGATGAAGCTGGTGGCCGAGGTGGTCGGCATGGGCCCGGAGCGGACGCTGGATGGTGCGATCTATCTGATCGACCCGGTCGATCCGTCGTCCGTGTTTCCGGAAGCCACTGCACTGAAGCGACAGTGCGTGATCCACGGCAAGCCGTTCATTTCGACCGTGGCCACTGCGCGCGACTGGGTGGAGGTGGAGCGTATCCATGCAGGCCTGGATGCAGATGCCGGCGCCGATGACCTGCACGGCTTCGAAGGGCAGACGTTGGCGCTGATCGCCCACGATGCGATGAAGCCGGCGATGCTGGCCTTCGCCGACGAGCATTTCGCGGTACTGGCGCGATTCGGCGAACGCGTGGCGACGGGTACCACCGGGCAGCGCTTGAATGAACTGGCCTGGAGCCGCGGCTGGCCCAGTGACACGCCCTGGGTGACGCGCTACCAGAGCGGCCCGATGGGCGGTGATGCGCAGATTGCCGACCGCGTACTGGAAGGCCGCTGCCAGCGCGCGATCTTCTTCGAGGACCCGCATGTGGCGCGCCAGCACGAGGCGGACATCCAGCTGCTGGAGCGGGCGGTGACCACGGTGACCGACCAGGCGGTGTGCATCACCGCGCCGCGGGTGGCGGCACGCTGGGCGACGGCGGCGGCGCTGCGGGCGGGATGATGGAGGTTTCGGCCAACGGCTGAGCCCCTCGTGGCTGGCGGTATCTGAAGGCAAAGCCGTGCTTGGCCGGGCGGGTGAGCCATGCAGGGGACGCTGCAAGTACGTCCCTGTAAGCTCGATGGCGCCATCCATGGCGCCAACGCCCCTGCATGGCTCACCCGCCCGGCCTCAGACAGTTTCCGTGCGTGCCGAGCCACGGAAGAAAGAAAGAAGAGCAGGAGCCGGTCGCGCGCTCTTCTGTAGAGCCGAAGGTAGCGGCAGGAGCCGCTGCCAACGTCGCTTGCGACGGCCCGAAGGGTGCCGGTCAGGACGACCGGCATCGCCATGCTCGGCTGCTCTTCAACGTGATGACTGGAACCCCGCGCTGCGCGCGTTAGCCGAGCATCGGCCCGGCTCTACAACAGCTGGCGCAGCATGGCCTTCAGTCTGCGCCCTTCCAGTTGGAAGTAGTCGCGCTGTTCGCGCCAGGCGGGGAAGCGCTGTTCCACTTCATGCCAGAACGCGGGCGAGTGGTTCGGCTGGATCAGGTGGCAGAGTTCGTGCACCAGCACGTACTCGAACGCGTCGGATCGGCCCAGCACCAGCGCAAGGTCCAGCGCCATGCTGCCGTCCGGCGCCAGCGAGCCCCATTGCGAGGACATCACCTTCAGCCGCAGGCGGCTGGGTGCGCGTGGCAGGGAGGGCAGGTACTTCGGCAGCCAGCGGCCGACGTCGGCACGGGTCTGGGCTTCGTAGAACTCGCGCAGCAGGCGGCGCAGGGTGGCATCACCGCCACGGCTCGGCCATTGCACGCAGGCGCCGTGCTCGTCGATCTCCAGGCGCGCATAGCGACCTTCCTGCCAGCGCAGCGGCAACAGTTCGCCGCGCAACGGCAGCACACCGTCTTCGCCGGGCTGCAGCGGCGCCGGCAGGCCGTGCCCCTGGTACTGGCGCAGCTGCAGCGCCAGCCAGTCGCGGTGCTGTTCCAGGAAGCGTTCGCCCATCACCAGGCTTGCCCGCGGCGGCAGGGTCAGGCGCGCGCCGCGCTCGTCCACGCTCAGTTTGATGCGCCGCGCACGCGGGTCGCGCACGCGCAGCACCTCGATCTCGGCATCCTCCAGGCGCAGGCGGACAGTGTCACGCTGCACGGTGGCGGGCGGAGCGGGGGAGATCAGGCGGCGCAACAGGCGGCTCATGGCGCCAGCATAGCGCCGCTTCGGGCCGCTGGATGACCGGCGGCCCACGCAGTGCCTGTTCAGTCAGCCTTGCTGAGCTTGAAGGCTTCTTCCAGCAACAGGAACAGGCGGCGGATCTCGGCGCTCTGCAGGGCGAAGCGGGCGTCGAATTCGGCGCGGCGGCCGTCTTCGTCGGCATGTTCCAGCTGGTCCAGGGCGCCGTCGAGGAACTTCAGCTTGCGCACGATCAGGTCGTCGCCGATCACGAACGACAGGTTGTCTTCGAAGATCAGCGCCAGCTTGGTCACCTGCTTGCCGGCGTCCAGGTGCTTGTCGATTTCGTCGCAGCGCAGTTCCTGGTGCTGGCACTTGACCACCGCACCGCCCTCCACCGGGTCCTTCATCTCGCACTCTTCGCCCAGGCTCAGCCCGGTCGGCAGCGGCTCGCCGGCAATCCAGCCGGTCAGGATCGAGCGCGGCGCGACTTCGGCGTTCAGCGGCATCGCCGGGAAGCTGCCGAGCAGGCCGCGGATGTCGGACATGAAGTATTCGCCGGTCTTGCGGCTGGAGGTATCCACCGCGACATAACCGTGCTGCAGGTCGATGAAGGCGTCATTGCGCGAAGACTTCACAAAGGCGCGCGGCAGCAGTTCATGCAGCAGGTCGTCCTTCATGCGCTTGCGCTCGCGCCCGCCCGGGCGACGGCCTTCCTTTTCCTCGATCTCCTCCAGCTTGCGCTCGAGCAGGTCGTTGACCACCGCCGCCGGCAGGATCTTGTCCTCACCGCCCACGGTCAGCCACAGATGTTCGGCGATGCGGTGGGAGAGCAGTTCCTTCTCCTCGCGGCCGAACGGCGAGATGAAGCCGCGCGAATTCATTTCCAGCGCGCCGACCGGCTTCAGCAGGGCGTGCGGCAGCAGGGTGTCGACTTCGGAAAAATCGGTGGTGGTCGGGAAACGGAAGAACGTCAGGTTGCGAAAGAACATGGAATTCCGGATGGCAAAGAGGAAGGGCGACCGACCTTAAACGGTGGGCGTCTCGGGATCTGCGTCGGCGTCGGCCGGGGAGCCGGCCAGCCAGGCATGGGCGTCGGGCAGCGGCGCGTCGTCGCGACGGCCCAGCGCCATGAAGTCGAACAGGGTGGTATCGGCCAGCTGCGAGGGCCGCACTTCGCCCATGGCACGCGCGATCTGCTCGATGCGGCCCGGGTGGTCCTTCTCCCATTGCCTGAGCATCAGGCCGACCTGGCGGCGCTGCAGGTTCTCCTGGCTGCCGCACAGGTTGCAGGGAATGATCGGGAACTGGCGTGCCTGCGCGTACTCGACGATGTCGCTCTCGCGCACGTACGCCAGCGGCCGGATCACCACGTGCCTGCCGTCATCGCTGCGCAGCTTCGGCGGCATGCCCGACAGCTTGGCGTGGTGGAACAGGTTCATGAAGAACGTGGCCACCATGTCGTCGCGGTGATGGCCCAGCGCGATCTTGGTGAAGCCGTGGGTCTCGGCGTAGTTGTACAGCGCGCCACGACGCAGGCGCGAGCACAGCGAACACATGGTCTTGCCTTCCGGAATGACCCGGCTGACCACCGAATAGGTGTCCTGCTCGATGATGTGGTACGGCACGCCCAGCCCGGCCAGGTACTCCGGCAGCACGTGCTCGGGGAAGTCCGGCTGCTTCTGGTCCAGGTTCACCGCCACCAGCTCGAACGGCACCGGCGCCTTCTTCTGCAGCTGCAGCAGTACGTCCAGCAGGGTGTAGCTGTCCTTGCCGCCGGACAGGCAGACCATGACCTTGTCGCCGGCCTCGATCATGCCGAAGTCGGCAATCGCCTCGCCCACCTGGCGGCGCAGGCGCTTGGCCAGCTTGTGCTGCTCGCGCTCGGCCACGCGCGGATCGCGGGCGGCGCGGGGCGGGGGGTCGGGAAGGGAGATCACGGCACTCATGGGCTCCATTCTAACGGCTCGGAGCCGCCGCAGCCGGGCTGCGGGGCTCCCCTCTCCCGGCAGTCATCATCGCTGTGTATGCTCGGAGGCTGTGGACACCTACAGCCCCGCCGAGATCGTCGAGCACCTCGCCGCCCTGCGCGCCGAGCACCGCCTGCTGGATGAACAGATCACCCGCATGGCCGCCAACGGCGAGGACGAGCTGGAGTCCAAGCGCCTGAAGCGTCGCAAGCTGCAGCTGAAGGACTGCATCGCCAGGCTGGAAAGCCTGCAGATTCCCGACGAACCGGCCTGACGCCGGGTTCGGGTGGGGGCCAACCCTGGTTGGCCTGCTGCTCTGGTGGGTGCCAACCTTGGTTGGCACGACTGGAATGTGTGTGGACCAAGGTCCACACCCACCACAAGGATTCAGTTCAATCCTGCGGCGCAGCCTCGTCCGGGCGTGCCGCTTCCGGGCTGACCCGTTCGATGGTGTGGCGCAGCTCGCGGCCGAGGATGAACTTGGCATCCTTGGCCCAGGCATCCAGGCGTTCGTCGAACAGCAGCTTGCTGTTCTCGTCCGGCCACACCAGCCGCAGTTCGCGCAGCTTCTGGATGAAGCCGCGGAACAGGGACTTGTCGAAGAACTCCGGTGCCGCCGGTGCATACAGCAGGCTCAGCCGCTGCGCCGCCTGCTGGCACAGGCTTTCCAGCTCGGCCGCGCCAAGGACGCCGGGGCCGTTCTTCACCAGCACCGAAATGGCGATGTAGTAGCGCTCGAACGCCTGCTGCAGCGAATGGCCGATCGCACGCAGGCGGAACACTTCGTCGGTCTGCCCGGTGTTGCGCGCCAGGATGCCGCCGTCGTCATCGTTGACGTTCTGCAGCAGGCCCTCGCGCACGAACACATCGATGGTCCGGTCGATACGCTGGGCGAACTCGTCCTCGCTCCACGGCAGGAACAGCTCGGCCTGCAGGAACGGGTACACCGTGCGGCCCAGCTGGACCAGCCCGGTACGGCTCATGCGGCGGTTGTTCTGGAAGCAGCAGGCCACCCACGACGAGGCGGTGAACAGGTGCACCACGTTGTTGCGGAAGTAGCTCAGCAGCACCGCGGTATCGCCGCTGACGCTGAGCACGTCGCCCAGCGGGTGCTTGATGCGGGTGAGGACGTTGATTTCCTCGGCGTGGGCGATGATCCGCTCCGGCGAGTGCGGAGTCACCGTCACCCGGTCCGAATACGGCATCTCGACCAGCAGCGTCTTGCACAGCTCGATCTGCGCGATCAGGTCGGCCTCGCCCATTGCATGCTTGGGCGTGGACAGCAGGGCCAGCGCCAGCAGGTTGATCGGGTTGACGTCGGCGGCACCGTTGATGCGCACCTGGATGCGCTCGGCCAGCGTGTCCACCGTGGTCGACAGCCAGGCCGGCTTCTCGTCCTCGGACACCGCCTCGCCTTTCCACTCCGGCGCCTTCTCGGCCAGCACGTCGTTCAGCGCGATCGGCTCGCCGAAGTTCACCACCACCTGACCATAGTTCTGCTTGAGCACCTTGGGGATGCCCCACAGCAGCGACCAGATCGATTCCTTTTCCTTCGGCCGGCCGGACAGTTCGTCCAGGTAGCTGCCGCCTTCCATCAGTTTCTCGTAGCCGATGTAGATGGGCTGGAACAGCACCGGCTTGCGCGGCTGGCGCAGGAACGCGCGCAGCGTCATCGAGATCATGCCGCCCTTGGGCTGCAGCAGGCGACCGGTACGCGAGCGGCCGCCTTCGACGAAGTACTCCAGCGAGTAGCCACCGGCCACCAGCTGCGCGACGTATTCGCTGAGCACCGCCGAGTACAGCGCGTTGCCACGGATCGAGCGGCGGATGAAGAACGCGCCACCCTTGCGCAGCAGGGTGCCGACCACCGGCAGGTTCAGGTTGATGCCGGCCACGATGTGCGGCGGCACGATGCCGCGGTCGTACAGCAGGTAGGACAGCAGCAGGTAGTCCATGTGACTGCGGTGGCTGGGCACGTACACCACTTCGTGGCCCGGCGCGGCCGCCTTGAACTTGTCCAGGTGGTGCACCAGCACGCCGGCATAGATCCGGTTCCACACGTGGCTGAGCATGAAGCTGGCCGAGCGCACCACCGGGCTGGAATAGTCCGCGGCGATTTCCCAGGCGTAGGCGTGCGCCTTCTTCCAGGCATCGGCCGGCTTCGAATTGTCGCGCTTGGCCTGCGCGGCGATCGCCTCGCGCACCGGTTCGGCCGCCAGCACCTGGTCGACCAGCAGGCGCCGCGTCGACAGGTCGGGGCCGATCACCGATTCACGGATGCGGCGGAAATGGGTGCGCAGCACGCGCTGCAGCTTGCGCACCGTGCGCTCCGGCTCCAGGCCTTCGTCCACGGTGCTGCGCAGCGAGATCGGCGGGGCGAAGCGGACGATGGTGCTGCGGCCGTTGAGCAGCACCGCCAGCAGGCGGCGGAAGCGGCCGACCAGTGCCCAGTTTTCCGAGAACAGCACGGCGAACCAGCCGCTCTGCTTGTCCGGCGCGCGGCCGACGAAGATCGACACCGGCACCAGGTGCACGTCCAGGTCATCGCGCACGCGATGTGCCTGCAGCACCTTGGCCAGCGAATCGGAGTGGGTCTTGGCGCCACGCTGCTCGGGGATCAGCGAATTGCTGGAGCTGCGTCGCGACAGCGCCAGGTAGGCGCGCTTGCGGCCGGTCGGGTCACCGGCCAGCGGCACCAGCGGCGACGGCAGCCCGGCCTGGCGGCAGGCCTTGTCCAGGATCAGCGCATTCGACAGGCCGTAGTCTTCCAGCACATACATGACCGGGCGGCCATCGTTGTACTGGCCGGGGTCTTCCGGTTCGATCTTCAGCGACAGCCACGGCTCGACCAGGCGACCGAGGAGGCGCGCCCACAGCGGGCGGCGGCCGGCCGAACGCGCGTGCGCGGGCGGCGGTACCGGGTTCGGGCCGGTACCGGTCGAGGGGGACGCCGGCACCGTATCGGCGGGCGTCGACGGGGATTCTTCGCCGGGGAACGGCAGCGGGTTCTGTTTCGACATCGGCGCCATTATGGCTTAGGCGGTGGCGTTGCCGCTTCCCCGCCCTCGGCGGGTACTTCGGCCGGGGCCGGCGCCGCGTCGGCACGGGCCGCGTCGGCCTTGCGCAACAGCGCGTCGGTGTCGGCCAGGGTGCGGGTCAGGTACCAGTGGCCCTCGCGCCGGCTCAGCGGCAGCTGCAGGCTCATCTCGCGGCCCGCCAGGTCGTAGTGCAGGCGCACCAGCGCGTTGTCACCTTCCACCGACAGCAGTTCGCCTCGCACACTGCGCAGGGCTTCATCCACGCCCAGCCCGTAGCTGCCCAGCACGGCCTTGAGGGTATGGATGAACGGTGCCAGCTGCTGCAGGCTGCCTTCCATGCCCGCGGCCTGCAGGCCGGCCTCGTCATCGAAGCCAACCTTGCCGGCCGCACCGACCAGCGCGGCGATGGTGCTGCGCGCACGCGCGCGGTCGCTGATCGGTGCGCCCTGCGCCCAGACCGCCAGGGTCTCGACCAGGGCGATGTAGTGCGCCTGCTGACCGGGGGTGTAGCCCTTCTGGTGGCGCAGGTACTGCACGCCGAAGTTGCCCATCGACTGTGCGGCCTGGCGCACCGCACCGGCCTGGCCGGCCAGCTGGCGGTCGAAGCTGCGCTGCAGTTCGGTACTGGCATTGGGCTTGCGCAGGGCGGCCAGCATCGGCAGCAGCTGGTCACCCAACGGCAGCTCGGTCAGCGGCCACTGGCTGTGGCCCTCGGTCCAGGCCTGCTGCAGGCGCTGGTACTGGCTGGGCGGCACCGACAGCCTGGCGTAACCGACCAGATCGTCTTCGGCCAGCCGCAACGCCATCGCCTGCACCGCAGCCACCGGCTCGGCCGCCGGCTTGACCGGGGCGTTGCCAGACTCGCGGCACGCCGCCACGGCCAGCAGCAGCATGGCCGCCAGCCCCCATCCACGCGCAGACCTTCCTCGCACCGCCACGCTCATGCATTCGGACTCCCCGGACCGGTCCGCATCTTGCGGCCTGCGACGTGACAGCGGCAAGCCGGGCCGTCACGGTTTCCGCCAACGGCGATACAAGTGATTGAAAACCATAAAAAAAGAGCCGGGATCACGGGGATCACAGGCTCTTCAAGCCGGCACGGGGCCGGAGGACAGTGTTGTGGCACATGTCCGGTCCAGGGACCGGATGGCGGCGATCCTACGCTGCCCTGCAAGTTAAGGCAACACTTCACGTAATACGATATATCTATTTGATTTTATTGAATCAATCACGCTGCCAGACAGCCTCAATGAAATCTACGGCGTGTTTTTCGGCGATTCGGGCATAAACGCCGGGATAGCCGGCCAGCGCGCAGCCCTCGCCCCAGCTGACCACGCCGAACTGGGTCCAGCCCTCGCGCAGTCGCAGCAGCAGCGGACCGCCGGAATCGCCCTGGCAGCTGTCGATGCCCTCGCGGCCGGCACAGATCACCTTGCCGCTCGACAGCTCACCGCCGTAGGCCTGCTGGCATTCGTTGAACGGTACGAACGGCACCTGCACCGTCTGCAGCTGGGTGGGATAGACACGGCCATCGCCGATGTCGGTGTCGCCCCAGCCGATCACGGTGAACTCGCGTCCTGGCTTGAGATAGCTCGCATCGGGCCGCAGCCGCAGGGCGACCGGCTGCGCATCGGACAGCGGCGCGCTGAGCTGGATCAGGGCGACGTCGTGCTCCAGCGAATTGCCGCTGTTGAAGGCGGGATGGACGTGGATCGCCTTGACGTTGGAGCTGCGCGACGCGGTCTCTGTGGAGAGCGTGGTCTGTCCTCCCAGTACCGCCAGGCCGGTCGGTTGTTCGCCCTGCAGGCAGTGGGCGGCGGTGAGTACCCACGAAGGAGAAATGAGCGTTCCGCCGCAGAAATGGCGGTCATGGTCCGAGTCGCCGTCGAAGACGCCCTGGATGCTGACCATGAACGGGTACTCGCCCGGTTGGGCGGCTTCGCCGCCGATGATGCGCGGTACCTCACGCGCCTGCGGTGCGGCGATGACGGGTGCGGCGGACGCGGCCAACAGCAGGCCGATGAACAAAGAGGTGCTGCGATACATGATCCCTGTACTCCTCTATCGATGGTTGGAACCGGCGCGGCCGCGGTCCGTGCCGGTGCATCGATTGGGAAGCAGTGATGATCCCCACAGGGCGAACGCGCGCACAGTTTCCGCGCCTTGTGCTGCCTGCGTCAGTGGCGGCCGCACAAATGCGAACGCCATCGCGCACGGGTCGCGATGGCGTTCGTAGTGCCGGTGTGACCGGCGTATGCCGAAGGCTCAGCGTGCAGCCAGAGCCGACGCGATTTCCTGCTGGATCGCCCGTGCGGCCGACTGCGGATCGGCCGCCAGGCGGATCGGGCGGCCGACCACGATGGCATCGGCGCCATCGGCGAAGGCCTGGGCCACGCCCACGGTGCGCTTCTGGTCATCGCCGACCGGGCCGCCGGGGCGGATGCCCGGGCAGACAATCGAGAACCCGGCACCGGTGGCGGCACGGATCGGCGCAGCTTCCTGGCCCGACGCGATCACGCCATCGATGCCCGCCGCCTGGGCGGCCAGCGCGCGCTCGACCACCACGTCCACCGGCTCGCGGTCGATGCCCATCTGCGCCAGGTCCGGGCGGCCCATCGAAGTCAGCACGGTCACCGCCAGCAGGCGCATGTCGCTGCTGTTGGCGGCCGCGCAGGCCTCCATCATCGCTGGATGCCAGCCGTGGATGGTGGCGTAGCTGACCGGCCACTGCGACAACCGCTTGATCACCGCCGCGGCGGTGGCCGGGATGTCGAAGAACTTCAGGTCGACGAACACCCGCTTGTCGCGCCGGGCCAGTTCGTCGAGCACCTGGAAGTACTCGCCGGAGGCGAGCAGTTCCATGCCGATCTTGTAGAACGCCACGCTGTCGCCGAGGCGATCCACCCACTCCAGTGCCTGCACGCGGTCGGGCACGTCCAGCGCGAAGATCAGGCGCTCGTCATCGCGCAGCGGCAGTGGCGCGCGGCTCACGGTGCGTAGTCCAGGGCGGCGCGCTTGGCGTCGTGGCGGGCCTGGCGCGACTGGCTGTAGTCGTTGTTGAACTGCGCCGGCTCGAAGCCGCCGTAGGTCGGGTTCGGCAGCATCCACCAACGCTCGCCGAACCAGTCGTGGTACTGCTGCAGCAGCGCGTCACGGCCGTCGTTGGTGTTGGCGGTCACTTCCACGAAGTCACCCAGCTGGTCGCCGAACTGCATCAGCACGCGGTACTGCTGCCCGGCCAGGCGGCGGCGGCAGTTCTTCTCGCTGCCGTTCTGCTCGCAACCCGGCACCACGGTGCCCAGGCCGAGGAACACGCTGTCGTCGGCCACCGGCAGGCCCTGCTCGCGCAGGTTGGCCAGGGTCGCGTCCTTCAGGTGCACGGCGCGGTTGGAGATGTACAGCAGGGTCACGCCCTTGGCGTTGGCGGCCTTGGCGAAATCGACCACGCCGGGAATGGCCTTGGCCTTCTTCTCGGCCACCCACTGGTCCCAGGTCAGCTCGTCGTACTCCTTGCCGTCGCGCACCAGGCGCGCCTGGTAGGGCGAGTTGTCCAGCACGGTCTCATCCACGTCCAGTACCACGGCCGGCTTCAGGCCCTTGGCCTCGTTGCCGCGCTCCTCCGGCACCAGTGCGTCCCAGTGGGCTTCCTTCAGCGCTGCGTCCAGGTGGTCGGCGGCGGCACGGTAGGTCTGCTCGGTGATCGCTTTGTATTCCTGCGCGCGCTGCATCCACAGCACGGCATTGAGATTGTCGTTGGCGGTGGCATCAAGCGCACCCTCCGCCTTGGCAGCGGCGGCCGGGGCCTCCGGGGCAGTGGCTTCGGCGGCAGGCGCATCCACGCGCTTGCAGGCAGACAGGCCCAGCGCCGCGGTGGCGAGCAGGGTCAGGGACAGGGAAACGGGACGACGCATGGGTTCACCGGCAATCAGATATACCGGCGCATTTTACCGGCAAAGCCGCCGCCGGGACGGCTATGCTTGGCGGTTGACCCGTTGCCCTTCCGGAGGCGCCATGACCGATTCCGCCCAGACCCCCGACGTTCCCCTGCTCGACGCCGTGCAGGCCCGCCTGCTGGGCTGCCTGGTGGAAAAGGAGGCGACCACCCCGGACACCTACCCGCTGACGGTCAATGCCGCGCAGTCGGCGGCCAACCAGAAGACCGCCCGCGAGCCGGTGATGAACGTCGACGCCGGCAGCGTGCAGCACGCCCTGCGCCAGCTGGAGACGATGGGCCTGGCCCGCCAGCACTTCTCCTCACGGGCTGACCGCTACGAGCACCGCCTCCAGGCCGCGCTGGACCTGACCCGGCAGCAGACCGTGCTGCTGGCGTTGTTGCTGCTGCGTGGGCCGCAGACGCTGGGCGAGCTGGTGACGCGCAGCGAACGCCTGCACCGCTTCGCCGACACCGACGAAGCCCGCCACGCCATCGAGCGCCTGCAGCAGCGCGCGCTGCTGCTAGTGCTGCCGCGTGCCAGCGGCCAGCGCGAAGACCGCTACATGCACCTGCTGTGTGGCGAGGTGGACGGCGCGGCGCTGGCGGCCAAGTACGCCAGCAGCGGCGGTGGCGGCGAGGCCACCGACCCGGGCCTGGCCGAGCGCGTGGCCCAGCTGGAAGCGGCCGTGGCCGAACTGCAGGCGCAGCTGGCCGAACTGCGCGGCACTTGAGGGGGTGGGTGCCGACCGGTGGTCGGCACTGCATTTGAATCGTGCCGACCAACGGTCGGCACCCACCACGGCGCGGGGTCAGACCTGCGCCGCGCCCGGCGTGGCATACAGCCGGCTCGGGCTGTCCACGCCCGGCAGCTGGATCACCCCGCGTTCCTGCATGCCCAGGCCCAGCAGGATCTTCCCGGACGCCACGTTGTCCAGATCGGTGATGCCATACAGATCGTGCAGGCCCAGTTCGCCACGCGCGTAGGCGAACACCGCCCGCGCCGCCTCACCGGCATAGCCCTGCCCGGCGAATTCCGAAAGCACCGCATAGCCGATATCCGGCCCCGGCAGGCCATCGCGCCGCACCAGCCCGGCATTGCCCAGCCAGGCACCATCGGCCAGCCGCTCGATGGCGTACATGCCGAACCCGTTCAACGCATAGCTGTGCAGCACGCGCAGCGAAATGTACTCGCGCGCCTGCTCTTCGCTGCGCACGTTGCGGTCGCCGATGAAACGCAGGAAGCCCGGATCGTTGAGCAGTGCCAGCATCGGCGCAGCATCCCGGTCTGGTTCCAGGCGGCGCAGCCGCAGGCGTTTGCTTTCGATGGGTTGCATGGGTGGGCTCCGGAAGGAATACCTCGATTTTGCAACGCCAGCGCCCGCCGTGCAGCACGCTCAGGCCAAGTGGGCCACTACGATGCTCAGCCTAGCCACATGCCCCGTCACGCGGGCCGAACAGGATCGGCCAGTAGCGCACGCACAGGCGATGGACGCATGCGGCGATCAGGCAGAACCCCATGCCCATCAGCGCCAACAGCAGCGGTGCGCCCCAGCGCAATCCCGGGTGCTGGATACGAGCCTTGGAAGGCATGCCGCCGGGATATAGCACCTGTACCTGTTCGCCGACCACGTACAGTGGTGCCCCGGTAGCAAAGGACGCGGTGAACTGAATCATCTGCCCCTGTCCGGTCTGGAACCTCACCACCGGGCGATGCAGGGTGATGTCACGTGCGGGCATCCCCTCCATTTCCGACCGGGCATCCTCTGCCTGGACGGCCACCACCGTTCCGGTTACGGAAACGGCCTTGCGCGCGAAACGCTGGACGTCCACGAACAGCCAGGCGGCGGCCAGAAGGATCAGCAGGCCCACGGCAAAGAAAAACAGCAAAAAACATCTGAGGAGGGTGGGTATGGTGCTGGCCGGGTTGATCGATCAGCGTGCAGGTGCCGGCGCTGATCGAATGAAGGAGGTATCGACATGGTAGTAGCGCGGATTGCCCGGCATGACATGGACATCCAGTTCACGCCCACTCACCTGTGCACGGGGATCGGCCCAGAGATACGCACTGTGGAAGACATGCCATCGAGTGGTTTCAGGATCGCGCCAGGCGCAGACGATGACGAACGGATGCTTTCCCCCCGAAAATACTCCGCGATCGCGCTTGATCGCCCGGACCTTGGCTTGCACCCGTGTCCCGTGGCGAAGGAGCTGCCTGCGCCGCCATGCCCTCGCCGCCTGCGGCAGGCGCAGAAGTCCCGCCGCCAGCAGGAATGGGCCGCTGTTCAATCCCAGTATGACGCTCAGGCCCCAGGGTGATGAGAGCGAACGCACCAGGGCCTTGTCCGGGCGGTCCGGCAGGTACAGCACATCTACATGATCGCCCGTCATGTAGGCACGATGGCGGGTACGACCTGCGATGAACCGCATCACTTGCCCGCTGCTGGTAGTGAAGTCCACCGAGTACACGAACTTCACCACTGAAGTGCGCGAACCACCGCGATCAACACGGATGGCACCCACATGGGTGATCCTGCCATCGGCAATGACCGCCCCATCGAGGAAGCGCCTGGCACCAACGTAGGCCAGAAGCGCTGAAACAAGCAGGACCAGGCCCAGCCCGAGGAAGGTATGAGTGAGAACAGCAGGGATGTCGTTGGACACTATGAAGGACACGGCGCGCACTTCGGGTGCGCTCACACTAGGCCTCAACCCGATGCAGGCTCAAGGCCAGAAGCGTCAATCGGACGGATTGGAATACCAATTTAGTGGCTTTTCGATCCTCAATCGAACAGCGCCTCGATCGCCGCCAACCCCGCCGTTGCGCGCTCCTTCTTCCGCGCCGCATCGGCCACCGGATCCGCACCATCGCGCTGGATCTCCTCGGCCGGAATCTCCTCGAAGAACCGGCTCGGCTTCAGCCGCACGTGCTCGCCGAACTTGCGCGTCAGCTTGCTGTAGCTCATCCACAGCTGGATCTTGGCCCGGGTGATGCCCACGTACAGCAGGCGTCGTTCTTCCTGCAGGTTGCCCTCGTCCAGGCTGACCTGGTGCGGCAGCACGCCGTCCTCGCAGCCGACGATGAACACGTACGGGAATTCCAGGCCCTTGGAAGCATGCATGGTCATCATCCGCACCTGGTTGCCGCCCTCGTCCTTGTCGCTGCGCGACAGCAGCGCCAGCTGTCCGGCCAGGTCGGCGGCGGTGGCACCGCGCGGGCCGCCCTCGAACCACTGCGCCAGTTCCTCGATGTTGTTGGCGCGGCGCTGGTAGCTGGCCTCCTCCTTGGCCTGCTGGCGCAGCTCGCTGAGCAGGCCGGATTCCTTGGCGACCTTGCGGATCATGTCGCCGGAGGTGACCTGCCGGGTCTGCGCACGCAGGTCGCGCAGGATGTCGGTGAAGCGGGCCAGGCTGTTGGCGGCACGCGGCGGCAGCTGCTGCAGGGCACCGATCGCCTCGGCGGCCTGCGCCATCGGCATGTCCTTTTCCTGTGCCAGTTCGGCCAGCTTGGCCAGCGTGCCGGCGCCGACGTCGCGCTTGGGCGACTGCACCGCGCGCATGAACGCGGTGTCGTCGTCCGGGTTCACCAGCAGGCGCAGCCAGGCCAGCGTGTCCTTCACTTCCTGGCGCTCCAGGAACATGGTGCCGCCGGTCAGGTGGTACGGGATGCGCAGCAGCTGCATCGCCTTTTCCAACGGACGCGACTGGAAGTTGCCGCGGAACAGGATGCAGAAATCACTCCACGGCACATTGCGCGACTGCGCCACGAAGGCGATCTCGGCCGCGACCTTTTCGGCTTCGTGCTCGCTGTTGCGGCATTCCCACACGCGGATGCGCTCGCCGTCGGCCTGGTCGCTCCACAGCTTCTTCAGGTGCTCGTGCGGGTTGTTGGCGATCAGCGCGTTGGCCGCGCGCAGCACGCGGTTGGAGCAACGGTAGTTCTGCTCCAGCTTGATGATCTCCAGCGCGGGGTAATCGCGCCCCATCTGCTGCAGGTTTTCCGGGTTGGCGCCGCGCCAGGCGTAGATCGACTGGTCATCGTCACCCACGCAGGTAAAGTTGCCTTTGTCGCCGGCCAGCTGCTTGAGCAGGCGGTACTGCGCGTCGTTGGTGTCCTGGCATTCGTCCACCAGCAGGTAGCCGATGCGCTCGCGCCAGGCCAGCGCGATCTCCGGGTTCTCTTCCAGGATCTGCACCGGCAGGCGGATCAGGTCGTCGAAGTCGACCGCATTGAACGCGGTCAGGCGCAGCTGGTAGCGCTCGTAGACGCTGGCCGCTTCCTTCTCGCGGTTGCTGCGTGCGGCGGCCATCGCCTGCTCGGGCGACAGGCCGGCGTTCTTCGCGCGCGACACCAGGTTCTTCATGTCCTCGATGTCGTCGGGCTTGGCCCCGTACATCAGGTCCTTGATCTGCGCAGCGGCATCGTCGGCATCGAAGATCGAGAAGCCGCGCTTCAGGCCCACCGCAGCGTGCTCGATCTGCAGGAACTTCAGGCCCAGCGCATGGAAGGTACAGATCGTCACCTCGTCGGCATCCTGCTCGCGCAGGCGCTTGGCCACGCGCTCGCGCATTTCCTTGGCCGACTTGTTGGTGAAGGTGATCGCCGCGATGCGCCGGGCCGGGTAGCGGCCACAGCCGATCAGGTGGGCGATCTTTTCCACGATCACGCGGGTCTTGCCACTGCCCGCGCCGGCGAGCACCAGCAACGGACCTTCGATGTGCAGGACGGCGGCGGCTTGGGGGGGATTGAGACCGTGCATGGGGACAGGATTGTAGCGGGGCCGGGTGACGACCACAGCCGGCCGCCGGTGGGGTTGCTGAACGGCTTCGGCGGACTGGGGCTGCGGCGTACAATCCGTCGATGGCCAAGCTCTACTTCTACTATTCGGCGATGAACGCCGGCAAGACCACCACCCTGCTGCAGAGCGCACACAACTACCGCGAGCGCGGCATGCGGGTGGCGATCCTGACCCCGCGCCTGGACGATCGTGCCGGCGCCGGCGTGGTCGCTTCGCGCATCGGCCTGCGCGCCGATGGCATGGCCTTCGACCGCGATACCGACCTGCAGCGCTGGGTCGAGCAGGATCTGGCGGCGAACGGGCCGATGGGCTGCGTGCTGGTGGATGAGGCGCAGTTCCTGACCCGCGCCCAGGTCTGGCAGCTCAGCGAGGTGGTCGACCAGCTGCGCATTCCGGTGCTCTGCTACGGCCTGCGCACCGATTTCCGCGGCGAGCTGTTCGAAGGCAGCCAGTACCTGCTGGCCTGGGCCGACGAGATGCAGGAGATCAAGACCATCTGCCACAGCGGCAAGAAGGCCACGATGACCGTGCGCGTGGACGAGCATGGCCACGCGGTACAGGATGGCCCGCAGGTGGAGATCGGCGGCAATGACCGCTACGTGTCGGTCAGCCGCGCCGAATTCAAAAAGATCACCCGCGGTGAAGGGCGGATCGACCCGGCGCAAGCGCCGCTGCCGTTGTAAGGGGTGTTCGGCAGGGCTGCGCCCTGCACCTGCGGTAGTGCCGGCCGCTGGCCGGCAACAGCAACAGCAACAGCGAAAGCTGGCATTCCGTGGGATGGCGGGGCGGTGTGGGATTGCAGGACACGCCGTAAACCCGTCCCTGGGGGCTCGATGGCGCCATCCATGGCGCCAACGGTCCTGCAAGCCCACACCGCCCCACCTCTGACAGATCCCCGCGACTGTTGGTAGGTGTCGACCTTGGTCGACACATCTGTCAGATATCGAATGAAATTCCGGGGTCAGATCCGTTTTCCTTCGGAAAACGGATCTGACCCCACGAGCTGTTCCAACAGATCGCGCAAAACTGTCGAAGGCGGGGTGGGTCCGGTTGAGGGGGCGTGAGCGCCATGGATGGCGCGACCGAGGCTACATGGACGTATTTACGCCGTCCCCCTCAACCGGACCCACCCCGCCATCCCACGGAATGCCCGCTTTTGACGTTGACGTTGACGTCAGCAGGTGCAGGGCTGCAAGCCCTGCGACCGCCCCCCCCTCAGTACAGCGTGCGCTCCGGCGCACCCGCCGGCGGCGGGGTGTACTGGTACAGCCAGGTCTCGGTGAGGGTCTTGCCACCACTGCGCAGGAACAGGCGGATGTCGATCTGCTCGGTGCTGCCTTCCGGCGGCACCAGGTCGAACATCGCGCGGTAGCCGTTGATCTCGCGCAACGGCCGTGCCGACACGATCTCGACCCGGCCGCGGCTGGCTTCCACCACCGCTTCAACCTCGGCCTTGTCGATCAGCGAGGCCAGCTCGCCACCTTCGAAGTCCACCGCGAAGCGCCAGCTGAAATACTCACGCTTCTTGCCGACCACGCCGCCCAGGCCGGTGCGGCTGGCGACGCAGTGCGCCAGCGGCGGCCGTGCCGGCGGTTCGGCGCCCCAGTACAGGCGGTAGCCGACCAGCAGTTCCTGGCCCGGCTGCGGCTTTTCCTTCGGGTTCCAGAACGCCACGATGTTGTCGAAGGTCTCGTCCACGGTGGGAATCTCCACCAGCTGCACAGAGCCCTCGCCCCACCCGCCCTTCGGCTCCACCCACAGGCACGGGCGCTTCTCGTAGAACACGCCATCGTCCTGGTAGTGGTCGAAGTTGCGGTCGCGCTGCAGCAGGCCGAAACCGCGCGGGTTGCGGTCCACGAACATGTTGAAACGCAGGTTGCGCGGGTTCAGCAACGGCCGCCAGATCCACTCACCGGCACCGGTCCACAGCGACAGGCCGTCGGTATCGTGGATTTCCGGGCGCCAGTCCCAGCCCATGCGGCGGTCGTTCTCGCCCACCTGGTACATGCTGGTGCACGGTGCGATGCCCAAGCGTTCGATGGCCTTGCGCGGGTACAGCGCGCTGTCGATGTCCATCAGCAGCACGTCGCCATTGGTGATGGCGAAGCGATAGGCGCCGGCCACGCTGGGCGAATCCAGCAGCCCATAGACCACGATCGTCTCCGAATCGGCCGACGGCTGTTCCAGGTAGTAGGCGATGAAATCCGGGAATTCCTCCGGCTTGCCCATGCCGGTGTCGATCGCCAGGCCGCGTGCGGACTGGCCATACTGGCCCTCCTTGCCGACCGCGCGGAAGTAGCTGGCGCCGAGGAACGCGGCGAAGTCGCGGTCGGTATCCTTGCGTGTGTTGAGGCGGAACCCGGCGAAGCCCAGGTCGGCCGGCAGTTCGCCATCCTTGATGCCGCTCTTGCCGTAGTTGAACGCCGCGCCGTCATAGGCCAGCTCCTGCGCCTTGCCGTCGACCACATCGAACATGCGTACCGGCGAATGGAAGTACAGGCCCAGATGGAAGAACTTGGCCTGGAACCTGCCTGGCTGGTCCGCCCACAGCGCGTGGTCCTGGCGGTAGCCGATCGACTGGTACTGGTCCCAGTCCAGGCCTTCCAGGCGGCCCGGCAGCACCCGCTTGTGGCTCTTGTAGGGCGCCTGTGCCAGCGCGCGTGCCTGGCCCTTCAGGGTGGCAAAGTCGAACGGCTGCGGCTGGCCGAGGCGGCGCAGGCCCATCTGGCCGCTCTTGCTGGCCGCGCATGCGGGCAGGGACGGCAGGCCGAATGCAGCCAGGGCAAGGGAGGCATTGCGGATGAAGTCGCGTCGTTGCATGCAGGCGCGTCAGGCACAGGTGGGAAGGTCGGCCATCATAGGCAGACAAACGTTAACGGGCAGCGGAGACGCCCCTTGCCCGTTCAGCTGCCGCTGGCTGCCCGGCTCAGCGCTGGCAGTGGCTGCACCAGACGCTGGCACGCTGGCCGATGGTGGCGTGCTTCAGCGCGCGGCCACAGTTCGGGCAGGGCAACCCATCACGGCCGTACACCAGCAGCTCCTGCTCGAAGTAGCCCGGTGCGCCGTCAGGGCTGATGAAGTCGCGCAGGGTGGTGCCGCCGCGGGTGATCGCATATCCCAGGATCTCCTTCACTGCGTCGGCCAGCCGCTGGTAGCGCTCGCGCGAGATCTTTCCCGCCTCGCGCAGCGGACTGATGCCGGCCTTGAACAGGCTCTCGGCGGCGTAGATGTTGCCCACGCCCACCACCACCGCCTGGTCCATCAGGAAGGTCTTCACCGGCGCGCTGCGGCCACGGCTGCGGGCGAACAGGTAATCGCCATCGAAGGCGTCGTCCAGCGGCTCCGGGCCCAGCCCCTGCAGCAGCGGGTGGATCTCGCCGGCCGGCTGCCACAGCAGGCTGCCGAAGCGGCGCGGGTCGTTGAAGCGCAGCAGGCGGCCGTTGTCGAGGCTGATGTCGACGTGGTCATGCGCACGCAGCGGGGTATCACCGGGCAGCACACGCAGGCTGCCGGACATGCCAAGGTGCAGCACCGCGCTGCCGATGGCGGTATCCAGCAGCAGGTACTTGGCGCGCCGGCGGATATCCTCGATGCGCTGACCCGGCAGCAGCTCGGCCACTTCCGGCGGAATCGGCCAGCGCAGATCGGCGCGGCGCAGGATCACCCCATGCACACGGCGCCCCTGCAGGTGCGGCGCCAGGCCGCGACGGGTGGTTTCGACTTCGGGCAGTTCAGGCATGCGGCGATTCTACGCCTCAGCGCCGGGCATGGCCGGGCGCCGGCAGGCGTGCTCAGCGCGGCGGCGCCGCCAGCTCGCGCGCATCCAGGAACCCGTCGCCGTTGGCATCCTGCCTGTGGAAGCGCTGCACGATCACCTGCCGCTGCTGCTCGCGGCTGATCGCCCTGCCCTTGCCCCCGGGCAGCTCCTCGGCGCTCAGCACGCCATCGCCATTGCGATCCATGCGGTCGAAGGCGTACAGCATCCACTGCACATACTCGGTTTCGCTGACCTTGCCGTCGCCATCGCTGTCCATCCGCTGCAGGTAGCTGGCGGTATCGGTGACCTGGGCCAGCGCAGCACCCGGCAGCAGGGCAGCCAGCAGCAGCCCGAGCCCTGCCCTCACGCGCCCACCAGGCTGTAGCCCTTCAGGCGTGCGGCGTAGGCCTGCAACGCCGCGATACCGCTTTCCTCGGCCTCGCGGCACCAGGCCTGCAGTTGATGCAGGCGCTCGGCCGCATCGTGGCCGCGCGCTTCCAGGAGCGCGGCCAATCGCCCGCGGTACTCGACCAGCGTGCGGATGCGCGGCCGCTGTGCCACCCATTCACTGAGCTGGGCACGGCTGTCCGGCTTCAGCCAGCGGCCGTCGTTGACCAGGCCACGGCGCAGCCGGCGTGGCAGCAGGCGGCGCAGCTTGGCCCCGGCGTGGGCGGCCTCCTCGCGCAGGGCCGGCATGAACACGTTGCGCTGGTAATCGGTCATCGCCTGGAAGCGGTGCGACAGCAGCGCCTTCAGGGTTTCGGCATCAGGCACGGCGATATTCGGGCGCACGTCCATGGCCGGCGCCACCCGCAGCACCTTGGCTAGGCGCAGCACCTGCAGCAGGCGGATCGCACTCCAGCCGATGTCGAATTCCCAGCGCCGCATCGCAAAGCGCGCCGAGCTGGGGAAGGCATGGTGGTTGTTGTGCAGCTCCTCGCCGCCGATCCAGAATCCCCACGGCGTCAGGTTGGTGGAGGTATCGGCCGATTCATAGTTGCGGTAGCCCCACCAGTGGCCCAGGCCGTTGACCACGCCGGCCGCCCAGAACGGAATCCATGCCATCTGGATCGCCCACAGGGCCACGCCGGGCAGGCCGAACAACAGGGTATTGATCGCCAGCAGCAGCACCGGGCCAAGCGTGGCGTGCGGGGTATACAGGCCGCGCTCGATCACGTCGTCCGGGGTGCCGCGCCCGTACTGCTCGATGTCCGCGCGCTGGCCGCGGGCTTCGCGGTACAGCTCCACGCCGTGCCAGAACACCTTGCCGATGCCGCGGGTGACCGGGCTGTGCGGATCGTCCTCGGTCTCCACCTTGGCGTGGTGCTTGCGGTGGATGGCCACCCATTCGCGGGTGATCATCGAGGTGGTCAGCCACAGCCAGAAGCGGAACATGTGGGCCAGCACCGGGTGGAAATCGACCCCGCGGTGGGCCTGGCTGCGGTGCAGGTAGAGCGTCACCGAGAAGATGGTGATCTGGGTGAAGACCAGCAGGACCGCCAACATGGCCCACCACCCCAGGCCGAGCACACCACCGGTCAACAGGGACATCAGGGCATCGGGCATGACGGCGCTCCGGTTCGGCGCGGGGATGGCAGACATCATGGGCGCTTGCGTTGCAAACTGCATCCCTGCGGCGGCGATCTGCACCGCCATCCGTGGCACCGTTCACAGTTGGGGACCCGAGTTGTCGAACCTTGATCCACGCGCCAGCACCATGACCGCCGCCGCGCCCGCTGCGGCACTGCCCCCGTTGATCGAACTGGACCGCGCCACCGTGGTGCGCGGACAGGTGAAGGTGCTGCACGGGCTCAGCCTGCGCATCGCGCAGGGCCAGCACACCGCCCTGCTCGGCCCCAACGGCTGCGGCAAGTCGACCTTCATCAAGCTGATCACCCGCGAGCTGTACCCGCTGGCACAGGGCGACGGCTCGGTCGCCGTCAAGGTGCTGGGCCAGAACCGCTGGCAGGTGGACCGGCTGCGCTCGCAGCTGGGCATCGTCACCGGCGACCTCAGCAGCAACCTGGCCGACATGCCCGGGCTGACCGTGGAACAGGCGGTGCTGTCCGGCTTCTTCGCCAGCTACGTGGTACCCGCCTTCCGCGAAGTGACCGCCGAGATGCGTACACGCGTCGGCGAGACGCTGGCGATGACCGGCGCGTTGTCGCTGCGCGAACGCGCCTATGCCGAGCTGTCGGCCGGCGAGACCCGCCGCGTGCTGATCGCCCGCGCGCTGGTCAACCGGCCGCAGGCGCTGCTGCTGGACGAGCCGTCCACCGGGCTTGACCTGGTCGCCCGCGAGCAACTGGTGGCAACCATGCGGGTGCTGGCGCAGCAGGGCATCACTCTGGTGCTGGTGACCCACCACATCGAAGAGATCATTCCCGAGATCGAGCGGGTGGTGCTGCTGCGCGATGGCCGCGTACTGGCTGATGGCAGCCGTGCCGAGCTGCTGCGCAACGAACCGCTGTCGGCGGTGTTCGGCGGCGCGATCACGGTGATCGAGCAGGAAGGCCGGCTGACCGCGTACGCGGGGTAATCGACATGCCGTTGTAGAGCCGAGCCCACGCTCGGCTGCTCGTGATCACGGCAAACGGCAGCCGAGCATGGGCTCAGCTCTACAGGATGCAATGCAGCGGGCCGGAACCCGGCCCGCTGCACGCAACCTCAGAACTGCAACGCCAGCGCGCGCGACTCGATCGGTGCCATCCGGCTCTGGTCCTGCAGCTGCAGGTCACGCAGTTCGTACGGCGCACCGAAGCCCGCGGGCAATGCCGCCTGGTCGAACGGCAGCACCAGCTGCCCAGCACCCGGGCCATCGAACCACGCCGCCGCATGTGCCTGTGCCACCGGCTTCAACTGGCCATCGCGGGCAGTGGCATACAGCGTGCCCCGCGCCTCGTAGCGGCCGGCGGCGGCCACCTGCAGCGGCAGCGCCACCTGGCGGCTGGCCGGGTCCGGCGTCGCCTGGCCACTGAAGCGCGCGGTCGGTCGCGCCACCGCGAAGGCCACCTTGCCATCGCGCAGCACACCGTCGGCCTGGGCGAACACCTGCAGTTCCCACAGCCCCTGCGCAGTACCGACATCGGCCGGGATCCGCACCTGCGCGCGCAGGCTGCCATCGGTGGTGCGCAGCAACCGCTGCGGCCAGCTGCGGCCATCCGGTGCGACCAGCAGGGCTTCACCGCCGAGACCGCCACGACGCGATGCCAACGCTGCAGTGGTGGCACCGTCTTCCAGCAGGCGTGCCTGCAGCTGCACGCTGCTGCCGGCCAGCACCTGCGCCTGGCTGGCCTGCACCTCCAGCCGCAGCGGGCTGTTCGGTTCCAGCACCTGCACCACGTAGCGGCCCTGCGCCTGTGCACTCTGCAGCGTGTAGGCACCGGCCGCGCTGGTCGCGCCGGTGCGCAGCATGCTGCTGCCGTCACGCACTGGCATTCCGGCGTCCTGCAGTGCGCGTGCATCGACACTGCGGGCCACGCTGCTGCGGCCGGCCGGGTCGCGTACCTGCAGGGTGCTGGCCGGCAGCGCGCGGGCACCTTCGGCCGGGCTCAGCTGGATCACCGCATCGGCCGCCGTCAGCGGCAGGTCCAGGCCGCGCTGCAGCTGCGTGCCGTCGACCTGCTGCCAGTAGCTGCGGCTGACCGAGGCATACGGCGTGGCGGCCTGCAGCGGTTGTGCCGGGTCCAGCGCCCAAGCAAACGACAACGGCGCGTGTTCGCTTTCATCAGCAGGCAGCGGCGCGGCCACCAGTGCCGCAGGTACCTGATCGCCTGCGCGGGTGGCTTGCAGCGGCTGCGCGGCCTGCACGGCGGAAAGGGACAGTACTGCCAGCACGGCACTGGCGAGCAGGGTGGAATGGATCGTCATGGTCGTCTCCCTCACTGGGCCAGGTCGTTGCGCAGGATCGTGCCGAGGCCGAAGCACTCGCGTCGGCTCTGGTTGTGGCTGAGCGGCTCTGCCCCCTGGGTGCGCGCCTTGTCGGTAAACCAGGTGGTGCCGGCGGCCTTCTGGCTGCTGCACTCCAGGAACCCATCGGAACAGGACGACAGCCAGTTCTGGGTGAACTCCAGGCCGACATTGGCGGCATAGCCGCCGCAGTAGCTGTTGCTGTCCCACACCGCCGATTCGACATCACTGCCGACCACCGCGCGGAAGGGTTTGGGCAATGCCGGGCGGCCGGCAGTGCCGTACAGGTTCTGCGCGTTGTAGGTGGCCATGCTCGCCACCTGCTGCTGGCGCACCGCGTCGTTCTTGTAGCCCAGCAGCCAGCCCAGCGAGGTTTCGAAGGTGTTGCCGTTGAGCACCGCATCGGCCAGCGGCGTGCCTGCCGAAGACGGTGCCAGTGCGTTGACCCTGCGCACCGTGCGGATGATCTTCGGATAGCGGCTGTCGTAGGTCGGGTTGGACAGGATCCAGCGCATCACGTTGCCGCCGTTGGAGTGGGTGATCACCACCAGCTGGGTAATGCCACGGCTGTCGATGAAGCCGGTCAGCTGGTTGGCCAGGCAGCCGGCGGCTTCCGGCTTCCACATGTACTGGGTGAAATCGCAGTTGATGACCACGTAGTTGCTGCTGTTCGGCAGGCCCTGGCGCACGGTGTCGATGATGGCCGGCTGCCAGTAATCCTGCGTGGCATTGGTCTGCGCGCCGGTACCATGCACGAAGGCCACGCCGACCACGTCGGCGGCCTGCGCCGGCGCTGTTGCCAGCCCGAGGACCAGGGCCAGGACGGTACTTCCTGTTGCGGTGCTGCGCATCGCGTCTCTCCCTCTGTCAGCGGATCCCCCCGACCCGGCTGTGACTGGACGGCCCCCGGTGCCTGCCGTTGTGCCGATGCTCACGGCGCAGGCGCGTGAAAGTCCGTGCGCTGCGCCCGGATTCAGGAGACTGACGTCAAACGATGACGCTTTTCATATCGCGGCAATGACCGTGCCGGGTCTGGCGGTATGACCGATGGCCACTGCGATGTCGTATGGGGGCTGCGATCATGGCGCGATGTTTTCTCCCCGGAGCCTGTCCATGTCGCTGATTTCCCGCCCTGCCCGCCCGCTGCTCGGCCTCGCCGTAGGGGTGGCCCTGGCCGGTTGCGCCGCCACCGCCGCCAAGCCGACCGCCGTCGAAGCCAACATCACCACCAAGGCGGTGGGTTACCTGGACAAGAGTGCGGTACCGGCCAGCCTGGACCTGGTGCCGGCGCCGCCGGCGACCGGTTCGGCTGCCCTCGCCCTCGACGAGCAGGTCAGCCGTGAAGCCCGCGCGCTGCGTGGCAGCCCGCGCTTCGCCCAGGCCGGCATCGATGCCGAACTCGGCTTTCCCGAGGGCGCCAACCACTTCTCCTGTGCCGCCGACATCGACGTCGATGCGGTGAAGACCCCGGCCCTGTATCGCCTGCTGGAACGCAGCCGGATCGACGCCAGCGCCGCCACCAAAGCCGCCAAGAACCATTACCAGCGCCCGCGCCCGTTCATGGTCAACGGTGAGCCGACCTGCTCGCCGAAGGACGAGGAGGGCCTGCGCAAGAATGGTTCCTACCCGTCCGGCCACACCTCGATCGGCTGGGCCTGGGCATTGATCCTGTCGGAGATCGTTCCGGATCGCGCCGATGCCATCCAGGCCCGCGGCCGCAACTACGGCGAGAGCCGCCTGGTGTGCAACGTGCACTGGCAGAGCGACATCCTCGAAGGCCGCTTCATGGGCGCCGCCGCCGTTGCCCGCCTGCACGACAACGCCGCGTTCAACAAGGATCTGCTGGCCGCACGCAGGGAGATCGCCGCCGCGCGCAAGGCCGGCCTGCACTCCAGCCGCGACTGTGCCACCGAGAATGCCGTGCTGAAGGTGCGCCCGCAGAGCGCGCTGTAATCCCGCTCCGCTGCGCTTGCGGTCATGGCGGTCCGGCTATCCTGATGCCAGCCTTGGCGAATGCCTGCACAAGCGCAGTCTTGTTCCCATCGCGTGGCCAGCCGACAACACGTGCAGCAACCTCGTCATCGCGCAGGACGTAGAAGGTCGGCGTTCCCCAGTAGTCAAACGCAGGGAACGCCGACTGACGTGCCGCGATGCGTATCGGCAGATCGGGGTGACGCTTGCTCCAGTTGGTGAAGATGCGGGTATCCAGCGTTCCGTCCTGTGGTGAAAGCCAGAGCGAACGAACGCCGGACAGCATCTGGAGCAGCTGTGGATCCACGCGTGCTGCGTCGGCGACCGCGCGGGTGAATCCACAGGCCGGATGCGCGATGACGACGATATCCAGTGAGGCCATGTCTGCGACTCCGCTGCTGTAGGCCGCGCCGTCAGGGCTGGGCATCCAGTACTCGAAGCGCTGTACGGCCTCCGGCATCTGGGGTAGCGGGTGGCCGCCAAAGGCGGGCGCCCATGGCGATGAGGGCTTCAGTGCACTGCGATCGCGGCTGATCACGGCAATGGCTGCACCCTCGCGCATGTCAGCGGCAAGCAGCGCGCCTCGCGCGCGCAGCTGCAGGCCGACCCGCATGGCGAGCCCGGAATGATCGGGCTGCCTGGTTGCACGTGTCGTCGCGTGGATCGCTCGCAACAGAAGACGCAGGTCCTGGGTCGAAAGCGCGGGTAGAGCACGCGCATGAGGCAGGACGTGGGCCTGGAAGGTGTACTCAACCTGGTTGCCGCGGTCGTGCCAGGCGTGGTCTGGCCCGGAAAGCCTGTCCATCGCTTGCAGCACGGCAGCGTAGCCTTCCTCGAGGGTTTCTCCGGCCATGCAGGGCCAGGCCCGCGTCGCTGCGTACAGCACGGCAACAGTCCAGAGGCTCGCCCGCAGGACCATGGCGTGACCAATCCGTGGGTGCCGCATCGCGGCGATCAGCAGCTGGACGTGCATATGTGCTGGGTCGAGTCCTCGCAGGTCGCATGCTGGATGCACTTGTAACCCGGGTAGTCCGTTTCATTGCAATGCTCGCCCATGCCGCAACGCAGGGCACGGGTCGCCCGCAATGTCTCCAGTACCTCCTTGTCCTCCTGCGAGTTCACCCTGACATCTGGAAGCACGGCAAGCAGATGCTGGAAGCCGAAGGGCTTGAGCAGCCGGTGGATGTCAGCAGCTCCCAGTTCCCTCACGAGATCGGAGTAGTCGAACGTGGTCAGTCCGCGGGCATTGAATCGCAATGATTCGACAAATCGGGCACGCGATGCAGGGGCAAGCTTGTAGAGTGGAAAGGCGCCGGTGCCTTCGGTTGCTTTTGCATGCGCATCGAAAGATCGACGGTCGGTGATCGATGCCGTTCGCCTGTCCAGATCGCGCCGCTGCTCTTCCAGCTGTGCCAGTGGGGCCGTGTCGACGCCAGCCACATGCGCACGCGATTGAAGGGACACCAGCAAGGCGATCGATACCACGACAGCCTGAAGCGTTCTGCACGTCATCGCGCTTCCTCCTCTCCCCGGAGATTCCGGTGCGCACAGTCCTACACCGCTTTTGTCTGTCGACGCCAATCAGGACTGATTTGAGTCCAAATGCGACATTATTTCGCCGTATCCTGCAACAAAGAAGGCGCAGCTTGCGCCGCGCCTTCCGTGCTCCCGTCCCCCTTTCGGCGAACGGTCATTGCCTCAACCGCATCAGAACTTCGCGGTGAATTCCACGCCCCAGGTACGCGGCTCGTTGAGGAAGCCGGTCAGGTTGTTGAAGTCGATCGCGCCGACCACGCGGGTCTGGTTGGTCAGGTTGCGGCCGAACACGGCCACGTCGTACTGGCCGTAATCCCAGTTGTAGCCCAGGCGCAGGCCGCCTTCCAGCGAACTACGGCCGCGGAATTCCGGCGACTCGTAGATGAAGAAGTTGACCTCGCTGCGGTAGGCCCAGTCGGTGTAGGCGTACAGCTCGCTGCCATCGCTGAGCGGGAAGCCGACGCGCAGGGTCGCGTTGTGGATCCACTTCGGCGCCTGCGGCAGCGGGTTGCCGTTGACCAGCGCATAGGTCTGGCCACCGATCACGGTGGTCGGGTCGGTGATGGTGCAGCCACCGCCACAGATCGCCACCGCCAGGTTCTTGTCCTTGATCTCGGTGTCGTTGTAGCTGCTGCCGAAGGTCAGCAGGACGTTGTCGGCCAGGTAGGCCTCCAGGTCCAGCTCCACGCCCTGGCCGATGGTCTTGTTGGCATTGAGCAGGGTGGCGGTGTTGTTGCTGCCGCCCACCGCGATCAGCTGCTGGCCGTCGACGTTGTAGCGGAACACGCTCAGGCCCAGGCGTGCACGACGCTCGAACAGGTCGGCCTTGATGCCGGCTTCATACGAGATCACCTTCTCCGAATCGGCCTGCGACAGGCCCGGGGCGAAGGCCAGGCGGCCCTGGATCGACGGCGCGCGGAAGCCCTTGGCCACGCGTGCGTAGGCGTTGATGTCATCGGTCAGCTTGTACACGCCGCTGACATCCCAGCTGACGTCGTTGACGTCGGTGTTGGCCAGGTACGGGCCACTGACCGGGGTGCCGAACGGAACGGCCTGCAGCACGCTGGCGCTGAAGTCCTTCTTGTCCTGGGTGTAGCG
This sequence comes from Stenotrophomonas maltophilia, assembly GCF_001274595.1. Taxonomy (GTDB): domain Bacteria; phylum Pseudomonadota; class Gammaproteobacteria; order Xanthomonadales; family Xanthomonadaceae; genus Stenotrophomonas; species Stenotrophomonas forensis. Next base: position 71,663 of record NZ_CP011010.1, on the reverse strand, counting down.
CACGCCGGCACGCAGCTTGAAGCGGTCGGTGACGTCGAAGTCACCCGAGGCGAACACCGCCCAGGCCTTGTTGCGCTGGTTCTGCACCACGTGGCCGGTCTGCGGATTGCCCGGGGTCAGCGAGTCGTAGTTGAAGTTGTTGATGGTCACGTCTTCATCGAAGTAGAAGACGCCGGCCTGCCAATCGAAGCGGCCCCACTCGTTGGACTCGATGCGGACTTCCTGCGTCCACTGGCGGTGGTGCGGCAGGCCGTCGGCCGATTCGGACGAGAACGGAATCAGTCCCGGGCCGTAATTGCCGGCCCCCAGGAACGCTGCACCGTAGCCGCCGTCGATGTCGCCACGGTTGAGCGATTCGGCAGTCTCGTAGCCGGTGATCGAGTGCAGGGTGACCGAGCCGAGGTTCCACTGCAGGCGCGCGCTGCCACCCCAGGTTTCCAGGTCGGAGAAGTTGACGCCGTCGTTGGCCACCTTGTCGCGGTCGAAGTTCTCGACCAGCGAATTGCCGCCCTTCTGGATGATGTTGGCGCGGAACAGGCGCGCGGTGCCGTTGAGCTTGCGCTTGTGCAGGTTGAACAGCGCTTCGAAGTCGTCGCCTTCGTACAGGAACTGCACGCGGCCGGCAGCTTCGTCGTAGCCTTCGAAGCCACTGTTGGGCGCGCCGACGCGGGTGTTGTCGACCCAGTCGTCGCGGCGCTGGTAGATCGCCGAGACGCGCGCCGACCAGCGGTCGGTCAGCGGGCCACCATAGGCGCCCTGCACGTTCCAGCTGTTGTAGCTGCCGTAGCCGACGCGGATGTAGCCATCGGCATCCTGCGACGGACGCGCCGAATCGAACTTGACCACGCCGGCCGGGGTGTTGCGGCCGAACAGCGTGCCCTGCGGGCCGCGCAGTACTTCCACGTTGGCCAGGTCGAACAGCGGGAAGCCCTTCAGCAGCGGGCTTTCCTGCACCACGTCGTCATACACCAGCGACACCGGCTGCGAGGCATTGAGGTCGAAATCGGTGTTGCCCAGGCCGCGGATGTAGAAGCGCGGGAAGGCACGGCCGTAGGACGACTCGATGTTGAGGCTGGGCACGCGCGCGGCCAGGAAGCGGATGTCATCGCCGGCCGAGCCGAGTACATCCAGCTTCTCGCCCTGGATCGCGCTGAGTGCGACCGGTACGTCCTTGGCGTTCTCGACGCGGCGCTGCGCGGTCACCTGCAGGGCATCGAGGGCAACCGGATCCTTGGCAGCGGGGGTTTCCTGGGCGGCTGCTACCAGCGGCAGCAGGGCGGAAAGAGCGGCAACGAGGGGGCGCGCGACCGGAAATCGGCCACGGGAAGTGCGGGTCGGGGACATGGCGGTAGGCTGTGTTTGGAGGGGTGGTAAAACGGCGCTACCAGATAATTGTTGCAATACAGCACCTGCCTCGCAAATGCCTGCCGTTCATGGCGCCGTCGCCCGCGCCCCGGCGCGCTCGCTAGACTCGGGGTTTTCCAGCCCCGCCGAGCCGTCGCGATGACCCAGTGGTACTTCCATGCCTCCGCCCAGGCCGACCGCGTCGGCCCGCTCGATGACCCAGCCGCGCGCCGCTATGCGCAGGCCAACCCGCGCGCGCTGGCCTGGTGCCAGGGCATGAGCGGATGGACCCCCATCCCCGACGTGGCCGAGCTGCAGGCGCCGGCACCGGGCATGCCCACGACCCCGCCGCCGGTCCCCGCCGTCTCCAGCGGCCGCGCTGACGACATCGACTTCCGTATCGTCGGCCATGAAATGCAGTTCGTGGAGATCGAGCTCGACCCCGGCGAAAGCGCCATCGCCGAGGCCGGCGCGCTGATGTTCAAGGACGCCACGGTGCAGATGGACACGGTGTTCGGCGCTGCCAATGGCGACCCGGGCGGCTTCATGGGCAAGGTGATGGCCGCCGGCAAGCGCGTGCTGACCGGCGAGAGCCTGTTCGCCACCGTCTACACCCAGAGCGGCCACGGCAAGGGCAAGGTCGCCTTCGCCGCGCCCTACCCCGGCACCGTGCTGGCGATGAAGCTGGACCAGCATGGCGGCCGCCTGATCTGCCAGAAGGACAGCTTCCTGGCCGGCGCGCGCGGCGTGCAGATCGGCGTGCAGTTCCAGCGCAGGATCATGACCGGGCTGTTCGGCGGCGAGGGCTTCATCATGCAGAAGCTGGAGGGCGACGGCTGGGTGTTCATCCACGCTGGCGGCTGCGTGATCGAGCGCGAGCTGGCCGCTGGCGAGCGCCTGGACGTGGATACCGGCTGCGTGGTGGCCTACCACCCGACCGTGGACATGGATGTGCGCCGCGTCACCGGCGTCAAGAGCATGCTGTTCGGTGGCGAGGGCGTGTTCCTGGCCACGTTGACCGGCCCGGGCAAGGTCTGGCTGCAATCGCTGCCGTTCTCGCGCCTCGCCGGACGCATGTGGATGGCGGCGCCGCAGGGCGGTGGCCAGAGCCGTGGCGAGGGCTCGGTGCTCGGCGGACTGGGCCGGATGCTGGACGGCGACAACCGGTTCTGACCCACTCGCCCGGTAGGTGCCGACCTTGGTCGGCACTGGAATCTGCGTGTGCCGACCAAGGTCGGCAGCTACCGCACCCCTTTCCTGAATGGGCGAGGCTCCCCACCCTGCCCGCCCCGCCAGCGCTTCGGTATGCTGGCGCCCTTTCCAGAATCCGGCGCCGCGAGCGCATTGCCGATGAGCCTGTTCCGCCCCCGCATGCTGCTGTCCGTCGCCCTGATCGGCCTGCTGGCCGGCTGCGGCGGCGATCCGGTCCGTCCCACGCCGCCGCCGGCACCGACCGTGGTGGCGCAGGCCAAGCCGGTGAAGATCGGCATCGCGCTGGGTGGCGGCGCAGCCAAGGGCTTCGCCCACATCGGCGTGATCAAGATGCTGGAAGCCAACGGCTTTGAACCGGTGGTGGTGTCCGGCACCAGCGCTGGCAGTGTGGTCGGCGCGCTGTATGCCAGCGGCATGGACGCGTTCCAGATGCAGAGCAAGGCGGTGGCGCTGGACGAAGCCAGCATCCGTGACGTGCGCCTGTTCTCCGGCGGCCTGGTGCAGGGCCAGAAGCTGCAGGACTACGTCAACGAACAGGTGGCCAACCGCCCGGCCGAACGCCTGAAGAAGCCGTTCGCCGCCGTCGCCACGCAGCTGGAAACCGGCGAGCGCGCGATCTTCGTGCGCGGCAACGTCGGCCAGGCCGTGCGAGCGTCGAGCAGCATCCCCGGCGTGTTCGAGCCGGTGAAGATCGGTGGCCACAACTACATCGATGGCGGCGTGGTCAGCCCGGTGCCGGTGGATGCCGCGCGCCAGCTCGGTGCCGACTTCGTGATCGCAGTAGACATCTCCAGCAAGGCCAGTGGCAAGGCGCCCACCGGCATGCTCGGCATCGTCAACCAGTCGATCTCGATCATGGGCCAGCGCCTGGGCGAGCAGGAACTGGCGCGCGCCGACATCGTGATCCGGCCGAAGGTACTGGACATCGGCGCTGCCGATTTCAGCCAGCGCGGCACCGCGATCCTGGAGGGCGAGAAGGCCGCGATGGCGGCGATGCCGCAGATCCGCGCGAAGATCCAGCAGCTGCAGAAGGCACGTGCTGCGGCAGCCGCACCCGCGCCGGTGGCGGCGCCGAAGTGCGAGGAAGCCTCGCGCCTGGGCAAGCTGATGGGACGCAAGGACAAGTGCTGATCGGTTGATGCCTGGCCACCGGGCACGCCCGGTGGCCGCTCAGGACTCCAGCTGCGACAGCGGCAGTGCCTGGAAGCCCTTGACCGTGCGCAGCACGAAGCTGGAATTGGCATCGGCCACGCCCCCGGCGTTGAGCAGCCGGTCCAGCAGGAAGTGCGAGAAGTGTTCCAGGTCGCGCACGTAGACATGCAGCAGATAGTCCATGTCGCCGGTCAGCGCATGGCAGGCCACCACTTCATCCCAACCCTGCACGCTGTCCACGAAGTGGCCGATGGCAGCCTGGTCGTGTTTTTCCAGCTGCACCCGCACGAAGGCCTGCAGGCCCAGGCGTAGCTGCCGTGGCTCCAGCCGCGCGCCATAACCGACGATCACGCCCTCGCTTTCCAGCCGCTGCAGGCGGCGCAGGCAGGCCGAGGGGGAGAGGTTCACCCGCGTCGCCAGTTCGGCGTTGGTGGCGCGCCCATCCCGCTGGATTTCGGCCAGCAGACGTATATCCGTGCGATCGAACTGGACTTCTCCGGCCATTGTTGCCCCGCAACATGGTGAGTACGCAAGGATATTGCGCCAACAAGGCCAATCGACGCAACTTTTGCAACCCTGTTGCGCGCCGCCTGCCCTAGCATCGTGGGTATCCCCTCAAGGAGCGTCCCATGGATCTCGCCCAGCCCCGCCGCGTCGAACACCAGCAGACCGACAAGGGCTACGTGCCGGTGTACACCACCGCGCTTGTCGAGCAGCCGTGGGACACCTACAGCGCCGACGACCACGCCACCTGGAGCACGCTGTACCAGCGCCAGCGCGAGCTGCTGGTCGGCCGTGCCTGCCAGGAGTTCCTGGATGCGCAGGACGAGATGGGCATGAGCGCGCACATGATTCCGCGCTTCGACCAGCTCAACGAAGTGCTCGGCGCCGCCACCGGCTGGACCCTGGTCGGCGTCGAAGGCCTGCTGCCGGAACTGGATTTCTTCGACCACCTGGCAAACCGTCGTTTTCCGGTGACCTGGTGGATCCGTCGCCCGGACCAGATCGACTACATCGCCGAGCCGGACCTGTTCCACGATCTGTTCGGCCACGTGCCGCTGCTGATGAACCCGGTGTTCGCCGACTACATGGAGGCCTACGGCCGCGGTGGCGTCAAAGCCCATGCGATCGGCCCGGATGCACTGCAGAACCTCACGCGCCTGTACTGGTACACGGTGGAATTCGGCCTGATCGACACGCCCGAGGGCCTGCGCATCTACGGTGCCGGCATCGTGTCGTCGAAGGGCGAATCGCTGTACTCGCTGGAGTCGGCCGCGCCCAACCGCATCGGCTTCGACCTGCAGCGGATCATGCGCACCAAGTACCGCATCGATACCTTCCAGAAGACCTACTTCGTCATCGACAGCTTCGAACAGCTGATGCAGGCGACGTCGCCGGACTTCACCCCGATCTACGCGGCACTGGCCGACCAGGCCCACCTGCCGGCCGGTGACGTGCAGGACGACGACCGCGTGTTCCAGAAGGGCACGGGCGAAGGCTGGGCCGACGGTGGTGATGTGTAAGCGCATCACGCACACGGCGTTGCACTGGAAACGGCGCACTCGGGTGCGCCGTTTCCATTGATGGCGGCCCGCGCCGTTTCAGCGCTGCGGGCGAGGGCAAGGCAGTCAGGCGTCCACGGCCCGGCAGGAACCGCGCACCATCAGCTGCGGATGCACGCTGGCCGCCGTCGGCGCCTCCGGTACGCCGGTCTGCACCAGCATCACTGCGGCCATGCGGCCGATATCGGAGACGTGGCGGCGCACCGAGGTCAGCGGCGGCCACAACCGCGACGCCAGCGGGCTGTCGTCGTAGCTGACGATCGACAGCTGCTGCGGCACCGCGATGCCCGCACGCAGGGCCACCTGGTAAACGCCAGCGGCCATCTCGTCATTGCCGGCGAAGATCGCACTGGGCCTGCCTTCGCCCATCAGCAGTCGTTCGGCGGCATGCACGCCGGATTCGAAGGTGTCGCCCGCTTCCAGCACACGCTCACCGGGCAGGGTCAGGCCTACCTGGGCGAGCCGATCGAGGAAGCCATGGGTACGTTCGCGTGCAGCGCGGCGGTCACCGGGGCCGGCGATCACCGCGATGTCGCGGTGGCCGAGCGAAAGCAGGTAACCCGCTGCGGCGGCAGCGCCATCGCGATCATGGGTGACCACGGCCTGCGCCTCATCATCGGACACATGCGCGTTGATGCGGACGTAGCGGCAGTCGATCTCGTCCAGCACCTGCGCCAATGCAGCCGACTCGGACGCGCGTGGGCCAAGGATCACGCCATGCAGCTTCTGCTGCTGCACGAAGCGACGCACGCCCTGTGCGCACTCTGGATCCTCGCTGTCGCACGGATGCACCACCAGCTCGTAGCCGGTGCCGCGCAGCGCTTCCAGCGCGCCATGCTGCAGGTCCACGATGCATTGGGCGCCCGGGTCGTCATACACCAGGCCGATCAGGAAGGAGCGGCGGAACGCGAGTCCGCGCGCCAGGGGGTCGGGCACGTAACCGACCTCGCGCATCAACGCCTCGACCTTGTCGCGGGTGTCCTTGCGCACCAGCGGCGAGTTGTTGATGATTCTTGAAACCGTTTTCTTGGAAACTCCCGACAGTCGTGCGATGTCGTTGATCGTGGCAGCCTTGCCCTTCGATGCCGGCAACGCGGCATCGCTAATAATTCGCACTGACATGTATAGAACCAGGTAAGTCGGAAAACTCTAGCCTTGCGCCCGTCGGGCGCGAAGTTGCGGAGTGTCGCAGCGGATGGGGAACGCGTCCTGTTCGACCACGCATGCTGCACAGGGTTCCATTGTGATCGTTCTACCCATTTCGCATCTGAACCGTTTTTCACGCGCTCGTGTCATCAATGCGGGCGCGACGCGTGCCAACGCCAACATTCCCTTAACCATGCTCCGCTACATTCGGGGCATGGACCTGCAGACTTCTCCGTTTCCGCCGTTCCGTGGCCGCGACCGGTTGATCGCCGCAGTCGATGCGGCGATGACCTCCGGTGATGCCGAACGCATCACCGCCGACCTGCAGCTGGCGCTGCAGGAAGCCATCGCGGACAGCCGCATCGAATTGCCCGAGTGCGTGCACCGTCCGGTCAGTGATCATTACGCTCGACGCCCGCTGTACCACAGCCGCGAACACGGCTACAGCGTGATTGCCATGAGCTGGGGCCCAGGGCAGGGCACGCCGCTGCACGACCACGATGCCATGTGGTGTGTGGAGGGCGTGTGGTTGGGCGAGCTGGAGATCACCCGCTATGAACTGCTGGAATGCGCCGGCGAGCGTTGGCGCTTCCGTCGCCACGCGGCGCTGCGCGGGGGCTGCGGCAGTGCCGGCAGCCTGATTCCGCCGCACGAGTACCACACCCTGCGCAATGCCAGCGACCAGTCACTGGCGATCTCGGTGCACGTGTACGAGGCACCGATGGAGCGATCTGCCGTATTCGACCCGCTCGGCGGCGACTGGTATCAGCGCCGCATCCAGGCATTGCAGGCCGACCCGGCCTGAAACCAGCGCGCAGCACGGCGCGCTGCAGCACCTTCGCGATCCACGTGGCATCATGCGCCGCTGCGCTGCCGGGCCCGGCAGCGATCCGCGATGCCCCGTCGGGCAAGGAGCAAGACCATGTCCAGCACTGATCCGCGCCTGCGCGCGCTGCTGAAGCTGGCACCGGTGATTCCGGTGTACACCCCCGAAGATGTGAATGAAGCGGTCAACGTGGCCCAGGCGCTGTTCCGCGGCGGCCTGCCGGTGATCGAGGTGACCCTGCGCACGCCGCAGGCACTGGATGCCATCAAGGCGATGGTCGAGGCCGTGCCGGATGCGGTGATCGGTGCCGGCACCGTGCTCAACGCCGCGCAGATGCAGGCGGCCAGGCAGGCCGGCGCGCGTTTCGCGGTATCGCCGGGTGCCACGCCGGCGCTGTATGCCGCGGCGCGTGATGCCGACCTGCCGTACCTGCCTGGCGCTGCCACGGCCTCGGACCTGATCCTGGGCCTGGAGCACGGCCACGACACCTTCAAGTTCTTCCCGGCGGTGCAGGCCGGCGGTGCCGCGCTGCTAGCGGCCTGGCACGGCCCGTTCGCCGACGTGCGCTTCTGCCCGACCGGCGGCATCAGCGCGCAGACCGCGCCGCAGTTCCTGCACCTGCCCAACGTGCTGTGCGTGGGCGGTTCGTGGCTGACCACGCCGGCGCTGCTGCAGACCCGTGACTGGGACGCCATCGAGCGCCTGGCCCGCGAGGCCTCGGTGCTGGCCAGCTGAACCAGCGGCACGAATCTTCAAAGGTTTGATCGTGATCAAAGCGCCGGCCCCGGGCCGGCGTCATTCTGTGGGCAAGCGCACTACGGAGATCCGGACATGAATCCAACCATGAAGGCCGCTGTCGTGCGTGAGTTCGGCAAACCACTGGTGATCGAGGAAGTCTCGGTACCGCGCCCGGGGGCGGGCGAGGTACTGGTCAGGATCGAGGCCTGTGGCGTCTGCCACACCGACCTGCACGCCGCCGAGGGCGACTGGCCGGTGAAACCGAACCCGCCATTCATCCCCGGCCACGAGGGCGTGGGGCACGTCGTGGCCGTGGGAGGCGGGGTAGGGCACGTCAGGGAAGGCGACAGGGTCGGCATCCCCTGGTTGTACTCGGCGTGTGCCCATTGCGAACACTGCCTGGGTGGCTGGGAGACGCTGTGCGAGACGCAGCGCAACACCGGTTACTCGGTCAACGGCGGCTTCGCCGAGTACGCACTGGCCGATGCCAACTATGTCGGCCTGCTTCCGAAGGAAGTGGGCTTTGTCGAGATCGCGCCAGTACTGTGCGCCGGCGTGACCGTCTACAAGGGGCTGAAGGTCACCGACACCAGGCCCGGTGACTGGGTGGTGATCTCCGGCATCGGCGGCCTCGGCCACATGGCCGTGCAGTACGCCCGTGCGATGGGCCTGAACGTGGCCGCGGTGGACGTGGACGACAACAAGCTGGCACTGGCGCGGCAGCTGGGCGCCCAGGTCACCGTCAACGCGCGCACCACCGATCCGGCCGCCTACCTGAAGAAGGAGATCGGCGGCGCACACGGTGCGCTGGTCACGGCGGTATCGCCGAAGGCATTCGAGCAGGCGCTGGGCATGGTCCGCCGTGGCGGTACCGTCTCGCTCAATGGTTTGCCGCCGGGCAACTTCCCGCTGGACATCTTCGGCATGGTGCTCAACGGCATCACCGTGCGTGGCTCGATCGTCGGCACCCGACTGGACCTGCAGGAGTCGCTGCAGTTTGCCGCCGAGGGCAAGGTCGCCGCCACGGTCAGCACCGATCGCCTGGAAAACATCAACGACGTGTTCGCGCGCATGCACGCGGGCACCATCGAAGGCCGCGTGGTGCTCGACTTCGCCGCCTGACCGCCTGTGCATGGCCGCCGTTGCACCGTACCCCTCTCCCACGGGCACGGCGGCCATGCCGATCCACCGGTAGCGCCGGTGGCTGGCCGGCAACCGCAGGCGCTTCGCGCAGCCGTACAATGCGCGCATGCCCGGCCTGCTCAAGACCGTGTTCCTGTCCATCGTTGCCCTGATCGGCGGCGTGCTGTCGCTCGCGCTGGTCAGCAGCGTCGCCAGCTGGCTGCCACCACTGCTGGGCCTGTCGCCGGACAACAACAGCGTGCAGTTGGGCTGGGACCTGGCGTTCAGCGTGCTCGGTGGCGTCGCCGGCATCTCCTTCGCCACCTATTACGCGCCCTGCTGGCCGCGCTCGCATGGCTTCTCGATCTGGTCGCTGATCGCGCTGGGCTGCGGCTACGCGGTGTGGAGCGTGGGCGCGGATTTCCCGATGTGGTTCGTCGTTTCCCTGCTGGTCTCGCTGCCGCTGCAGCTGCTGGTTGGCTGGTGGTTCGGTCGCCGCGCGTCGCGCGATCCGGGCTGAGCGCATGCAGGTACTGTCGGCCGCTGGCCGGCAACCTCGGCCATCCTGCAGTTGCCGGCCAGCGGCCGGCACTACCGCTTCAGCGACGGCAGTGTCTGCTTCAATCGTTCCATGCCCTGCCAGGGGTCGCCCTTCAGCCGTTTCGCGCGCGCCAGAGCCCTGGCCATCGGGAACGCATCGGCGGCGGTCACCTTTGCCAGTTCCTCCCAGCGCAACGGCACCGCCACGCCAGCGTTCGCGCGCGCCCGCAATGACCACGAACACACGCTGGTAGCACCGCGCGTGTTGCGCAGCCAATCGATGAAGATCACACCGCTGCGCTTCGCCTTGCTCATCGTCGCTACGTAGCGATCAGGCTGCTGCAGCGCCATCGCCTGCGCGAACGCCTCGCAGAACGCCTTGGCCTGCTCCCAGTCCGCCTTCGGCTGCAGCGGCACCACCACGTGCACGCCCTTGCCGCCAGACAGCCGCACGAAGCTCTGCAGGCCGATCTGCAGCAGGCGGTCACGCACATCACGCGCCCCCGCTTTCACCTGCGCCCAGTTCACGCCGTCGCCGGGGTCGAGATCGAACACCAGGCGGTCCGGATGCTGCGGGTCGTCTACCGTCGCACCCCACGGATGCAGCTCCAGCGTGTTCATCTGCACCAGCTGGAGCAGGCCACGCGCGTTGTCGATGTAGACGTAGTCCTCGCGACCGCTCTTCTGCTGCAGGGGCACCGCATGCACGGCGTCACCCAGCCCGGGGCCATGGTGCTTCTGGAAGAAGCAGGCCTTGCCGACACCCTCGGGACAGCGCAGCACTGACAACGGCCTGCCGGCAATCTCCGGCAGGATCCAGCGCGCCATCTGCCGGTAATAGTCGGCCACGTCGCCCTTGCTGAGTTTCTGATCCGGGAATACCACGCGTTCGGGGTGCGTGATCTGCACCTCGCCCACGGTGTCCATGTCTGCAGCGTTCACTTCCAGGTCCTCCACCTGCTTGTCGTTGCGCAGCCGCTTGAAACTGGCCTGGCGCAGCAGCCCTTCCTTGCCCCAGCCACGGAAGGCGACCTCGGCCACCGCCACCGGCTTCACCCAGCGCACGCTGGCGGCGCTGAACGGCACATGCGCCGGCAACGGCAGCACGGGGGTCTTCACCGCCAGCGGCTGCAGTGCCTTGTGCAGCGCGCGCAGGCGTTCATCGTCGAAGCCGGTGCCCACGCGACCGACATAGCGCAGGCCTGCCTTGTCCTGCGCGGCCAGAAGCAACGAGCCGAATCCCACCCGCGAACCCTTGGGTGCCGTGTGACCGACGATCACGAACTCGTCGGTGTCCTCGTGCTTGACCTTGACCCAGCTGCGCGCACGGGCATTCACATACGGAGCATCCGCCTGCTTGCTCACGATGCCCTCGAAACCCGCCTTGCCACTGGCAGCGAACACCTGTGGCCCGTGATCGATCACATGCTCGCTGAAGGCGAGGATGCCGGGTACATTGCCCAGCAGCGCTTTCAGCAGCGCCTTGCGTTCCAGCAGGGGCGCGCGGCTGATGTCGATACCGGCAACACCTGGCAGGTCGAAGACGATGTAGCGCAGCGGCTGTTTCGAACTGCCGTCGATCACCCGTTGCAGTGCTGCGAAGTCACTGCGGCCCTGCGCATCCAGTACCACCAGTTCACCGTCCAGGCGCGCATCGCGCACCGGCAGCGCCCGGATGGCCTGCACGACTTCGGGAAAATCGGCCGTCCAGTCCAGGCCGTTGCGCGAACGCAGTTTCACTTCGCCATCGTGCAGATCAGCCAACAGTCGATAGCCGTCCCACTTGATCTCATGCAGCCAGTGCTGGCCATCCGGCGCGGTGTCGCGGTGATCGGTCAATTGCGGTTTGAAGGCGCGTGGGTAGGGCGTGTCACGTGCACCGTCCAGTTTCAGCGCCCGCGCATGCCAGTGTGCATCGGCCTTGCGGGTAGTCCTGCGTGCGGCCGGCGTAGCGCGCTCTGTCCTTCCTGCCGTGCGCGCCTTCACCGCCGATGAGCGTTTCGGCACGGGCGCTTCCAATAGATCGTCCGCTTCGGCATCGCGCGCTTGCTCATCATCGCGCTTGATCAGCAGCCATTGCACCTGGCGCCCCTTCATCGCCGTGCGCACCAGCTTCCAACTGCCGGCCAACCGCTGCCCGTGCAGCACGAAGTCGATCTTGCCCGCCGCCAGCGCCTGCAATGGATCACCTTCACAGGCCCAGGTGCCATGATCGAAGACCTCCACGTGGCCGGCACCGTAATGACCTTCAGGGATGTCTCCCTCGAAGCCGGCATAGGACAGCGGATGGTCTTCCACTTCCACCGCCAACCGCTTCTCGCCAACGCGCAGCGAAGGCCCCTTCGGCACGGCCCAGCTCTTCAGTACACCGTCCATTTCCAGGCGGAAATCGTAGTGGCGCGAACTGGCGAGATGCAGCTGGATGACGAACGTTGGCCGTCGCTTCGGGTCACCGTGGGCGGGGGTGTCGTCAGGCTCCGGCGTCTGACCGCTACCTCTGCCGAGGCGACGCTTGCGCCGGTACTGGTGCAGCGACATGGCTCAACCTGCCTTGCGCCGCGGTGCGGTCTTCTTTGTGGCCTTCTTGGTGGCCTTCCGCGCGGCCTTCTTCGCAGGCTTCTTCGCGGGTGCCTTGCGCGTTGCCGTCTTCTTCGCAGGCGTGCGCGTGTTCGCATCCAGGCTCTTCTGCAGCAGCGCCATGAAGTCGACCACGTTGGTGGCCGCATCCTCATGCGGTGCCGGCTCCTCTTCCACCCGGGTGGTGCCGCCCTTGGACTTGATGCGCTTGTTCAGCACCTGCTGCAGGCGCTCACGGAACTCGTCGTGGTACTGCGAGGGGTTCCAGTCGCCAGCCATCGACTCGATCAGCTGCTCGGCCATTGCCGATTCCTTGCCGGTGATGCGGTAGTCGGACAGTTTCCCGGCGGGCAGCGCGTAGTCCTCCGGGTCCACCAGCTCCTGTGGATAGCGCAGGATCATCAGCACCAGCGCGTCTGCCTGCGGCATCACCGCGCACAGGTACTCACGCGTGCGTACCACCACCCGCGCGATGCCGACCTTGCCGGTCCTGCGCAGGGTCTCGCGCAGCAGCACATAGCCCTTCTCGGCCTTCTTGCCTGGCACCAGCAGATACGGCTTCTCGTAGTAGCGCGGATCGATCTGCGCCGCATCCACGAACGATTCCACTTCCACCGCTTCGTGGCTTTCCGGCGCAGCCGAGCGGATGTCGCCTTCCTCCAGCACGACATAGCTGCCCTTGTCGTACTCGTAGGCTTTGACGATGTCCTTCCAGGGCACTTCCTCGCCGGTATCGGCGTTGACCCGCTCGAAGCGGATCGGCTTGCGGTCGCGCGAATCGAGCATGCGGAACTGCAGGTCGACCTTGCGTTCGCCGGACATCAGCGACACCGGCACATTGAGCAGTCCGAAGGACAGCGTGCCGGTCCAGATTGGGCGGGCCATGGAGATTCCTGTGACGGGGCAGGGGACAGCCAGCTTCAGTCCGGCGATGTAAACCACCCGTGTCGGTGCCGTGCACGTGGGTTCTATGCAGATGCGGTAGTGCCGGCCGCTGGCCGGCAACCCCAGAAAACTTCAGGCAGCGAACCTCTGCCGGCCAGCGGCCGGCACTACTGCAGCAGTGGCCGCACTGCCGCGGCCGGAATATGGTCCAGCGCGCGCCAGGCGTCTTCCACCACCGGCCGCGCCTGCGACCAGCTCAGCCGCGACTGCCCGCGCATCTGCTCCCAGTGCTCGGCCAGTTCCTCGCAGGTATCGGCGGCGTCACCGCGCGGCCAGTCGGCGGCGTGGGTGGTCAGCGCGAAGGCATAGACCGGGCACAGGTCACGCCAGTTGCGATGGCCGGGCCCGCGACGCTCCTCGTAATCGCTGAGCATGTACTGCAGGTAGTCCTGCGCCACCGCCTGCGGGTCTTCATGGCGACGCGTGCGGCGCTGCGCGGTGCGCTGGCCGAGCGGATCGAGCAGGGCGTTGAACACGGACGGTGCGGGTCGTTCAAGACGGGGCATGGCCGGCTCCTGCAGCGGGGGCGGGTGGGCAGGAATACGCGCGGTGCCGTTACCAGCGGGTGAGCGAGATGTTCATGACGCCAGGTTCGCGGCGGCTTTACCTTGCTGGCGGTGTAGTGGAGGCCCCGAGCGCAGGTAGCCAGACCATGAGCCGTGAAACCTCCCGAGACCCGCTGCGGGAAAACCACCCGCCCATTGCCGGCGAGCAGCGTGGCAAGCGCGACGCCGACACTGCCGACTACCGCGGTACCGGGGCCCCCTTCTTCGATGCCGCGCAGGGCGACGAGCACCTGCCGGTGAAGCATGACTCTGAACAGGCGGCCCAGGACCGCAAGGACGGCGGCGACCGCCATCGCGGCGGCCAGGAAAGCCCGCTCAAGCGCCGCGAGCGCAAGCAGCGGGCCAGCGACAACCAGGACGAGGCACTGGAGGAAACCTTCCCGGCCAGCGACCCGACCTCACCGTTCGTGCCGGCCAAGGCGCCTGATTGACGGGTCGTGCCGCCCAGTGCCACGACCCGCCTAGCGCCACGACCACTGCAGTCCCACGCTGGACCGCCGCCCCGGTCCCGGCTCGTAGAAGCGGCCGTTGCCGTCGTTGACGATCACCGAGCCGATGTAGGCCTGGTCCAGCACGTTCTCCAGCCGGGCGAAGGCACGCAGCTCGCCGCCGGGCAGGGTCCAGCGGCGGCCACCTTCCAGATGCAGCAGGGCGAAGCCCGGCGCTCGCTCGGTGGCCACGTCGTTCACCACCGTGTCGCTGCTGGCATTGGCTTCCAGCGCCCACTGCCAGTCGCCCGGCGTCCACTGCAACCGGGCGAAGGCCTGCTGGCGCGGCACGCCGGGCAGGCGGCTGCCGGTGGTAACCACGGTATTGGAGGTCAGGTAGGGCGAACGCACCTGCGCCTGCAGCCAGGTCCAGGCCAGCTGCAGTTCCAGTTGCCCGGCCAGCGGCTGGCGGTACTGCAGCTCCAGCCCCTGGCGACGGGTCCGGCCAACGTTGCGATAGGTGCTGCGTCCGCCGATATTGCTGGCAACGGCAAGCTCATCGTCGGTATCTGCACGGAACAGGCTGACATCAAGCTGGGTTCCATTCTGTGCGTGCCACTTGCTGCCCACTTCCACGGAGCGGCTGCGCGCGGCGGCAAGATCCAGTGCCAGTCCCGCCTGGCCGTCGGCGCGGTAACCCAGTTCGTTGAAGGTAGGCGTCTCGAAGCCGCGGCCAACGGCAGCGTGCAGGCGCCACTGCGGGCTGGCCTCGAAGCTGATGCCGGCCACCGGGGTGGTCGCCTGGTAGCGACGGCGGCCGCTGTCGTCCGGGTTGCGGCCGGTGATGTAGCGATCGTCCGATTCGAAGCGCACGCTGCTGTGGCGCACGCCCGCCAGCAACGACCAGCGCGGGCTCCATTGCCACCAGGCCTGCGCGAACTGGTCCACGTTCTGCACGACGTCGATCTGGTCGCGGCGCAGCTGCCCGCGTACGCCCAGCGTGCTGCCGATGAAGTTCTCGTAGCCGGTGCGGTGCTGGCGCTGACGGTCGGCGCTGAGCCCGGCCACCAGGTCCAGCGGCCGTCCGGCGAGATCGCCGTGCCAGCCCCAGCGCGCGTCCAGCCCGCCGTAGCCTCCGTCCAGGTCGATCACCCCGCCCGCATGCAGGGGATTGGCCTGGGCCGCCGGCGGAATCGGCAGGTACTGACGCACCGCGCGCTGGCCGGCATAGCCCATCAGCTGCCAGCGCTGCGCGCCGGCCTCGCGGGTCCAGCGCAGCCCGGCCTGCTGCTGGCGCACCGATTTGCGGGTGTTGTACTGGTGTGCCACGGCGGTGGCCTGGCGCGGGTCCGCCGCCACCTGCGCGCGGGTCAGGCCCAGCGGGTCCTGTGCATCGGGCGCATCCAGCGCATTGAGCAGCAGCTCCAGCCGCCCACCGCCCAGCTCACCGCCGATACGCGCGTTGAGCGATTCACGGCGCGCCCGGCTGTGGTCACGCCAGCCATCGGTACGGAAGTGGTTGACGGCGATGTTGTAGTCCAGCCCGTGGCCTGCACCCTTCAGTTGCGCGCCGGTACTAAGCGTGTTGTCGGCGCCGGCATTGAGGCGCAGCCGCCACGGGTCGCCGGCCTGGCCCTGTGCGCTCCACACCTGCAGCACGCCACCGGAGGAGTTGCCATACAGCGCCGAGAACGGCCCCCGCAGCACGTCGATGCGCTCGGTGCCGAGCAGGCTGGCATGCGACAACTGACCCTGGCCGTCGGGCATGGTCGCCGGTATGCCGTCGATCAGCACCCGCACCCCGCGCACGCCGAAGGTCGAGCGCGCGCCGAATCCACGTATCGACAGCTGCGTATCCTGCGCGAAATTCTGCCGGTCGCGCGCGACCAGGCCCGGCACCCCGGCCAGTGCTTCGGACAGCTGCGCCCCAGCCCCGGCGCGGCCGGCGTCGATCCAGACCGTGTCCAGGCTGGCAGGCAGGGCGAACGGGTCGATGCCCGGCACCCGCGCGGCCTGTACCTGGACGGCAGGCAGGGCGGTGGGGGCGGGCTCGGCCATGCTGGCAAATGGCGACATCAGCAGGGCGGACAGCGGCAGGCAATGGCGTCGTGCGGCGGGATTCATGATTCAGGTTGATGGATCGGGCGGCAACGCACGCCATGGTACGGGCCCGGGGATGACGATGGCGGCGGCCAGCCCCGGCAGGCTTTGTTACGATGGGCTGTTTCCGGCTGGAAAGCCGCAAGCCGCGTGGCGCAATTCCTCCCCCTTTCCGTCTACCGAACGAGTACCGCCGTGTCCTTCTTTGCAAACGTGGAACTGGTCCCAGGCGACCCGATCCTGGGCCTGACCGAGGCGTACAACGCCGACAGCCGCCCGACCAAGGTCAACCTGGGTGTGGGCATCTACTACGACGAGAGTGGCCGCATTCCGCTGCTGCGCGCCGTCAAGCAGATCGAGCAGCAGCTCGCCGCTGAAGCCAAACCGCGCGGCTACCTGCCGATCGATGGCCTGCCGGCGTACACGCAGGCCACGCGCGAACTGGTGTTCGGCAAGGACTCGCCGCTGCTGGCCGCCGGCCGCGTCACCACCGCACAGACCGTCGGTGGCAGCGGTGCGCTGCGCGTCGGCGCCGACGTGCTGAAGAAGCTGCTGCCGCACGCCACCGTCGCGCTGAGCAACCCGAGCTGGGAAAACCACCGCGCCGTGTTCAGCGCGGCCGGCTTCGAGGTGGTGGATTACACCTACTTCGACCCAACCACCCATGGCGTCGATTTCGACGGCATGCTGGCCGACCTGGGCAAGCTGCAGGCCGGCACCGTGGTGCTGCTGCACGCCTGCTGCCACAACCCCACCGGCGCCGACCTCACCGTCACCCAGTGGAAGCAGGTCGCGCAGCTGCTGAAAGACAAGCAGCTGTTCCCCTTCATCGACATGGCCTACCAGGGCTTCGACAAGGGCATCGAGCAGGACGGCGCCGCCGTGCGCATCATCGCCGAGGCCGGCATTGACAGCTTCATCGTCGCCAACTCGTACTCCAAGTCGTTCTCGCTGTACGGCGAGCGCGTGGGTGCGCTGTCGATGGTCGCCCCGACCGCCGCGGACGCCAAGGCCGTGCAGTCGCAGGTCAAGCGCGTGATCCGCACGATCTACTCCAGCCCGTCCACCCACGGTGCCGCGCTGGTGGCCGGCGTGCTGACCAACCCGGACCTGCGCGCGATGTGGGAGCAGGAGCTGACCGAGATGCGCGAGCGCATCCATGCCCTGCGCCACGGCCTGGTCGAGAAGCTGGCCGCCGCCGGTGCGCCGCAGTTCGGCTTCATCAACGAGCAGGCCGGCATGTTCTCCTACTCCGGCCTGAGCCGTGAGCAGGTCGAACGCCTGCGCGACGAGTTCGGCATCTACGCCGTCGGCACCGGCCGCATCTGCGTGGCCGCACTGAACCAGAACAACCTGGAATACGTCGCCAAGGCCGTGGCCACCGTCGCCAAGGGCTGAAGCAACGCACCAGTGGTTTGATCACAAAGGCGCCGCGAGGCGCCTTTGTTTTTTTGCATTTGCCCCTGCCTTTGCCACACCCACCGCGCTCGCGGCGAACCCTGAAGCGCGTGGGAGGGGGAGGCGATGCAGGACCGTTGGCGCCATGGATGGCGCCATCGAGCTTACATGGACGTACTTGCAGCGTGTCCTGCATCGCCTCCCCCTCCCACGAGCCTCGACAAAAGGAAGGCGCCACGAGCGCAACGCATCTGGAAACGATTACGCCTTCCCGCGGTCACGCACGCCCCCGCCAGACCGGCGACAATAGGCGTTTTCCCGCTGCCGAGACCTGCCCGCTCATGTCCCGTACTTCGTTGACCCGCTTCCTGATCCAGGAACAGCACGCCGGCCGCATCAATGCCGACCTGCGCCAGCTGATCGCGGTCGTCGCCCGCGCCTGCACCAGCATCTCCATCGCCGTCAGCAAGGGCGCCCTCGGCGGCGTGCTGGGCGAGGCCGGTACCGGCAACGTGCAGGGCGAAGCGCAGAAGAAGCTGGACGTCATCAGCAACGAGATCCTGCTCGAAGCCAACGCCTGGGGTGGCCACCTCGCCGCCTGCGCCTCGGAAGAAATGGACCACAGCCAGCCGGTGCCGGACATCTATCCGCGTGGCGACTTCCTGCTGCTGTTCGATCCCCTCGATGGCAGCTCCAACATCGACGTCAACGTCTCGGTCGGCACCATCTTCTCGGTGCTGCGCTGCCCGACCAACGTCGAACTGCCGGGCGATGACGCGTTCCTGCAGCCGGGCAGCAAGCAGATCGCCGCCGGCTACTGCATCTACGGGCCCAGCACCCAGCTGGTGCTGACCGTCGGCCATGGCACCCACGCTTTCACCCTGGACCGCGAGAAGGGCGAGTTCGTGCTGACCACCGAGAACATGCAGATCCCGGCGGCCACCCAGGAATTCGCCATCAACATGTCCAACCAGCGGCATTGGGAAGCGCCGATGCAGGCCTACGTCGGCGACCTGCTGGCCGGCAAGGAAGGCGCACGCGGCAAGAACTTCAACATGCGCTGGATCGCCAGCATGGTCGCCGACGTGCATCGCATCCTGACCCGCGGCGGCATCTTCATCTACCCGTGGGACAACAAGGACCCGTCCAAGGCCGGCAAGCTGCGCCTGATGTACGAAGCCAACCCGATGGGCCTGCTGGTCGAGCAGGCCGGTGGCGCCGCCTGGACCGGCCGCGAGCGCATCCTCGATATCCAGCCCGACCAGCTGCACCAGCGCGTGCCGGTGTTCCTCGGCTCGCGCGAGGAAGTGGCCGAAGCCGTGCGCTACCACCACGCGCACGACGACGCGCAGGGCTGAGGGCCGTCACCGACAACGGTCATGGCAGATCGATGACATGACCATGGGGTGACACCGAAGGCGGCAAACGGCACCATCGAGCCGTTGCCGCCTAAGGAATGCACGCATGCACGAGCAGGGCCCGGTCGATTTCATCGAAGTCATCCACAATGCCGTCCCCAGCGACGTCTGCGCGGCGATCGTCGAGCGCATGCGTGCAACGCGTGGCCTGCTGCCCGGTGCGGTGGGCAGTGGTGTGTTCCCGGAACTCAAGCACAGCAAGGATCTGCGCATCAGTGGACTGGACGGCTGGCAGGATGTCGACCAGCAGTTGCAGATCGCGGTATTCAACGGCCTGCTGACTTATCTACGCCGTTATCCACAGGCGTTGATCGCTCCGCTGATGTTGCAGATCCAGGACAGCAATGGCCAGCCGCGACGCCTGTCTGCCGAGGACTTCCCCGACATGCCGCAGCAGCAGCTGGCCGACCTGGCCCGCACCTGCCTGCGCCCGGGTGCGATCAACCTGCAGTGGTACGCGGCGGGCGAGGGCGGCTATCCGTACTGGCACTGCGAGCTGTACCCGAAGGACGCCCAGGCCGAGACCCTGCACCGGCACGTGTTGTGGACGCTGTACCTCAACGATGACTTCGAGGAAGGCGAAACCGAGTTCCTGTTCCAGGGCCGCAAGATCGCGCCGCGCACCGGCAGCCTGCTGATAGCCCCGACCGCGTTCACCCACACCCATCGCGGCAACCGGCCGCAGGGCGGCGACAAGTTCATCGCCACCAGCTGGATCCTGTTCCAGAGCGCGCAGAAGTTGTTTGGGGCGTAGCGTCGAGCTTGCTCGACTACGTTGTATTCCCCGTAGAGTCGAGCTTGCTCGACTGCTTTTCCGTCGCCAGTCGAGCAAGCTCGACGCTACTCAGAACAACGAGCCCTGCGGCGAATCCTTCTTCGGCGGCAATGGCTTCAGGAACCGGCTGCAATCCAGCTTCGGCCAGTGGCTGTTCTGTGCATTGAACCCGAGGCGCTTGCGCGCCAGCTTGAAGCGGTTGTTCAACAGGTCCGCATATACGCCTTCGCCGCGCATGCGCGTGCCGAACTGGCTGTCGTAGTCCTTGCCACCGCGCAGCTGCTGGATGGTGCTCATCACGTGCGCGGCGCGATCTGGATGATGGGTATCCAGCCAATCGCGGAACAGCGGCGCCACTTCCAGTGGCAGGCGCAGCAGCACGTAACCCGCAGTACTGGCGCCAGCGTCATGCGCGGCCTCCAGCACGGCTTCCAGTTCGCTGTCGTTGATCCATGGAATCACCGGCGCCACCATTACCCCGACCGGAATGCCGGCCTCATGCAGGCGCTTCATCGCGCGCAGCCGTGCATGTGGTGCCGATGCGCGCGGTTCCAGCTTGGCCGAGAGATGCGGGTCCAGCGAGGTCACCGAGAAATGCACGCTGACCAGGTTTTCCGCGGCCAGCGGCGCGAGCAGATCGATATCGCGCTCGACCAGCGCGTTCTTGGTGATCAACGAGAACGGATGCCTGGTTTCCAGCATCACTTCGATCAGCTGGCGGGTCAGCTTGAACTTGCGCTCGATCGGTTGGTACGCATCGGTGTTGATGCCCAGCGCGATCGGCTGCGGCACGTAACCCGGTTTCGACAGCTCCTTGCGCAGCAGTTGCGGCGCATTGGTCTTGGCGAACAACTTGGTCTCGAAATCCAGGCCCGGCGACAGGTTCAGATAGGCATGCGAGGGGCGCGCAAAGCAGTACGAGCAGCAACACTATATGTGTTTGGAGAAAAGTGTTCAGCGCTTCGCACTCTGGAGAGAAGCCCTCCACAGACTAACTGCGCAATACAGGCATCTTGTGCTCCAGCCCAAGGCAATGACGGGTAGGTTAGTGGGGTGTTGTGGCTAGCTCAGTCTCCGGGCTCCGCGATTAGACCAGTTCAGGATGAATTCCTCCTGCTCCGCCGTCTCCACCGCACCAGGTCGCACCGAGCGAACCTTAGCAATTGCATCGATGCCATCTGAGGCAAAGCCTGTTTCAATGAGGAGCATCGACGCCACGGTGCCGGCCCGACCCAGCCCGCCTTTGCAATGCACCACGATCCTGGTTCCAGACAAGAGCTTGGCTGCGAACTGTGGCCCTAGGGATCGCCATGGCCCAAGGAGTCGCGCGTCAGGAGCCGCACCATCTGTAATTGGCAGGCCGTACCACATCAAACCGTGGGCTCTGGCACGTTCCGCCAACGAGGTGATTCGCAGCTCCTCGAACTCCCACGGCTCAATCAACGTGATCAGGTGCTGTGCTCCCCACTCCGCGATCGACGCGAGGTCGACGTCCAGGTCTCGAGCCCAAGAGCCAGTCATTGCTACTTCCTGATGTTTTCCTGGTGCAAAGGTGACGCCGATCCCACCGCCGTTCGTGCCGACAGGTAAGGTGGCAATCTTCAGTGGATGGGAGATACTTGTTCTGCTCATTTGCGCTCTCCGAAATCAGTAGCCCTTTGGGGCGAGAAGCAAACGCTGCGCCCTTTTGATCTCAATGTCCATCTGTGAGCTTAGTGGTGCGGCCAAGGTCTAGTGGACGGCTCGCGCACGCTAGTGATCTAGGGGGAATGAGCCATGCACGGCCCTGTGCGCCTCGGGCTCCTCAGTTACTGATCGTATGCGTGCCGCCGCTAAGCGGACCGAGGGCCAAGTATCAGTAGCGACGACTTGGACGGCGACCCGTTACTTTTCTCTGGAATACAAAGTGACAGGGCCCCGTATGGGATGCACTGGTTCTCACGCTGCGGAATGCTTGTGCAGAGCCCTCGCCCTGAAAATCTCTACTCTCAGCAATGGGCAGCCTTTCGCGCCCAGATCTGGCTGCAGGCTCGACGTCGCTCGCCTCAATTTTCGGCGTCGCCGATGTCCGCTTCCGGCCATAAGCAGACATCCACCCCATCCCTGATAAACATCCCTAGGCCGCAGCAGACCTCGAGCCTGCTGCGGTCAATTGGTTTTGGGGCAGACTACGCCGATGGCCTAAATTCCCCTAGGTCAGTGAGTGTAGCCCGTCCCTTCTAGACGCCTTAGGCCACTTCAAGTTGATGTATCGTCCGCACAGAAGATCCCATGCATCGCGCCCAGCAGTGCTGCAACGCGCGGGTCTGCCATGCGGTAGACGATCGACCGCGATTCCCGTCGGGTCGCTACAAGCTTTCGTTGGCGGAGTTCGGCCAGTTGCTGGGAGAGCGCCGGCTGTCGGATGCCGGTGGCGTCCTCCAGTCCGCTCACCGTCATTTCACCTTGCGCGAGCTGGCACAGCAGCAACAGGCGGGAGGGAGTGGCCATGAAGCGCAGCAACTCGGCCACCTCGGGCACGCGCTCCTTCATCGTGGCTAGGTCTGACGGGCTGAATGGGGGGCTGGTCACGGGTAAGGGCAACTTGGCCGGGTGATGTGATGCAAACACCATGGGGAAGGCGTCCAGTCTAGCATTCTTCTATAGTTGCACACCTTATGTAACCATGTAAGTATTAAGCAACCAATCCCCCCCGGAGCCAGTCGTGAACCAATCCGTAGCGGTAGACGCCCCCTTGGAGCAGGCTGTCCGCGTCGTCAACGATGCGCGTGCCGGCCTGCTCCCCTCGCCTCATGTAAAGACCTTCTTCGATCCTGCCACTTTCACTGCCAGTCACGTCGTACGCGATCCATCTTCTTCAGCGTGCGCCATCATCGACAGCGTCCTTGACTTCGACATGGCCGCAGCCCGCACCTCCACTGCCTCCGCATCGGCGTTGGTGGACTACGTGCGGGCCGAGCGCCTACAGGTGCAATGGTTGCTGGAAACCCACGCGCATGCCGACCACCTCTCAGCAGCACCATGGCTGCGGGGCCAGGTGGGAGGTACGCTGGCCATCGGCGAGCGCATCACCACTGTCCAGGAAACCTTCGGCAAGGTCTTCAATGCCGGTACTGCGTTCAAGCGTGATGGCAGCCAATTCGATCACCTGTTCGCTGACGGTGCCTCCTTCCGCATCGGTAATCTGCAGGCGATGTCGCTGCACGTGCCAGGCCATACTCCCGCTTGTCTGGCGTACGTGATCGGCGACGCCGTATTTCCTGGAGACACGCTGTTCATGCCGGACTACGGCACCGCCCGATGCGACTTTCCAGGTGGCTCGGCTCGCCAGTTGTATCGCTCGATCCAGCGCCTTCTGTCCCTGCCCGACGCCACCCGCGTCTTCTTGTGCCATGACTACAAGGCCACCGGTCGAAACCATTTCGTATGGGAAACAACCATCCGTGCCGAAAGGACAACCAACCTGCATGTGCACGAGGGCGTGACCGAAGCCATGTTCGTGGAAATGCGGGAAGCCCGTGACGCGACGCTCCCGATGCCGCGACTGATCCTGCCTTCAGTGCAGGTCAACATGTGCGCCGGCCATCTGCCCGAACCCGAGGACAACGGCGTGCGCTACCTCAAGCTGCCGGTGGACCTGCTATGACGCTCTCTCATTTGGCTTGGTACTGGCCACTCGCTGGCGGTGCCATGATTGGAACAGCGGCCGGTGCCTATCTGGTCCTTCTCGGCCGCGTTGCCGGCATCTCGGGTCTACTTGCCAAGACACTGGGCATGCCGGGTGACGGCGGACGCGGGAGCGCAGCCCTATTCCTGGCGGGACTTGCCCTGGCGTCAGGCTTGGCATTGGCGGCCAGGCCCATACTATTGCCGGCGCTCTCCGCAAACGGAGCAGTGGTATTGGTGATTGCCGGACTGCTGGTGGGTTACGGAACTCGCCTTGGGGCGGGCTGTACCAGTGGACACGGTGTCTGCGGCCTGGGCCGGGCGTCGCCGCGGTCAGTGGTGGCGACCTGCGTGTTCATGCTCGTGGGCATGGCCACGGCGACCCTGGTACGGATTGTGGCGGGGGGCACGGCATGATCCGTCTCGCCGCGTTCCTGTGCGGCGCACTCTTCGGACTGGGACTGGTCGTATCCGGTATGGCCAACCCAGCCCGCGTGCTTGCTTTCCTTGATGTGAGCGACGCCTGGGACCCCTCCCTGGCGCTGGTCATGCTGGGCGCACTGATCCCTTCCGGCGCAGCCTACCTGTGGATACGCGCCCGCAGAACGCCGCTGCTTGCCGTATCGCTGCACATTCCCACCCATCGCATCATCGATCGGCGCCTGGTGATCGGTGCGGCGATATTCGGCCTGGGTTGGGGTCTGGCCGGACTATGTCCCGGCCCAGCCATCGCGTTGCTGGGAACCGGCCAGCCCTTCGCGATCATCTTCGCCACGGCAATGATCGCTGGCGTGCTCCTGCATGGCCACATTCACCGCCCCACTGCAACTACGGGAAAACCATGAACCTCAAGCCACTCTCCGCCAGCCTCAAGGTGTCCGGCCAGCTCCTGCCAAAGGACATTGAAGCCCTGAAGGAGCAGGGCTTTGCGAGCGTGATCTGCAACCGCCCCGACGATGAACAGCCGGAGCAGCCCAGTCACCATGCGCTGCAGGCCGCCTGCCACCAGGCGGGCATGCAGTTTGCCTATCTTCCTGCGCTGCCTGGCGTCATTACCGATGATCAGGTGCATACCTTTGCCAGGTTGATCGAAGCGCTGCCAAGCCCTGTTGCCGCGTACTGCAGAACCGGCACCCGTGCTGCGATGCTTTGGGCGCTGTCGGAAGTCGTTCACAATGGAGCGGCGTTTGACCACGTTCTGTCTGTTGCTTCGGATGCAGGCTATGACCTTTCTTCCATCGCAACACGGCTGCAGCAAGGCCCGGCGTCCGGCGACTGACATATGGAAGCGCTATCTCTGCTGCAGTTGGTTCTGGGCGGCCTGTCTGGCGTCCTGGTCGGCTTCGTCCTGGGCGTGGTCGGTGGGGGCGGATCCATCCTGGCGGTACCACTGATGCTCTACGTGGTCGGAGTGGGAGATCCGCATGTGGCTATCGGCACCAGCGCCCTGGCAGTAGCGGTCAATGCGGTGTCGAATCTGGTGATACATGCCCGTAGAGGGAACGTTCGCTGGCCTTGTGCCTCGGTCTTCGCTCTGGCGGGGATCGCGGGCGCATACCTGGGTTCCAGCTTGGGCAAGGCGTTCGACGGCAGGAGCCTGTTGGCGCTGTTTGCTGTGGCTATGATCGTTGTCGGCATCGCCATGCTTCGCAGGCGCAACACGCCTGGACTCACGGACGCGCGGCTCGGCAGAGGCAACGCGCCCGCGCTGATTGGGCTGGGCGCCACCGCCGGCGGGCTTTCTGGCTTCTTTGGCATTGGCGGAGGCTTTCTCATCGTGCCCGCACTGGTGGCCGCGACGGGCATGCCGATGATCGCCGCAGTCGGAAGCTCGCTCGTCGCCGTCGCCGCATTTGGCATGACCACCGCACTGAACTACGCGCGTACAGGTCTGGTCAACTGGAAGCTCGCGGCAGTTTTCGTCGTTGCCGGCGTGGCTGGCGGTATTGCAGGTGCAGCAACTTCGACGAAGCTGGCCAACTATCGTGGAGCTCTGAACACGGTATTTGCAGTACTGATCTTCATTACTGCCGCATACATGCTGTGGAAGGTGAGCTGACCGGATGTGCTCCAGACCACAGTCGAGCACTGATAGCCAGCGCAGCGCTTCAAGGGCTTTGATAGGAAGATACTACGAACGGCGGTCCACATCTTCCAGAGTCAAATAAGATGCGACGGCTCGAAGCGCCTCGCGATCAGCTTCGAAATCCATGGCCAATAGGCCGCGCTCCAACGCGATGCGGGCATGCGCCTGTGATGCGACTCTTGTCGCTTCATTCGAGGACCCTGCCAACGCTGCGAAGGCCTTCTGCAGCCGGATACTGACCTCCAGGGACGCGGCGGCATCCCTGGCAATCGGAGTGAACGCGTCCTCAAACATGTCGCGTACGTCGAGACACTGCACGTGCACGCGCGGATACAGCACCTCGCCTGTCGCAGCGTCCCCTGCGTGGCTGGACCATGCACAGAGCAGCCTGACACATGTCCCGATGACGTCGATGCAGGTCCCAGGGTCGTTCACCGCAGGTGACATGGCTCGCTGGGCAATTTCCGCAAGCACGACCAGTCCGAACCGTGGGTCATTCTCAATGGAGCGCGCGTCACTGAAGGAAATGGCTGAGATCACTTCACTCTGCACGTCCGGAAGTGGATTTCCCTCGATGGCTATCAAGGGACGGGCCGGAGTTGCGAACGTACCCGGCTGGCAGAGCAGATGAACGCGCAGATCATGTTCCTGTGCAATGCCGTCGATCCGGGCGACGTCCACATGTTCAACGTAGGCAACCTGATCGCCAACCAGCAGTACCGCCCCCTCCCCTACCGGGACAGCACTGGCTCCGCCGAGCCGAGGCTCCGCGGCGCGGCGCTTCATTGCCGCTTTGGTCGCCCGCTCCACCAGATCGATGGTTTCGCCAACGCGGCCAAAGCGTGAGAACTGCTCGATAGCCCTGAGCAACGTCACTGTGATGACAATGATGACCGCGATGGTTGCCCCGAACAGCACAAGCCGGCCGCTGTCCCCGTAGATGCCGGTGCTGAGCGCGATGAGGCCCACGATCGAGAACAGGAAGGCACCAATGAAGGTGGCCAGCGCACCTTGGGCCCGGGCGTCTTCGATCAGCAGGCGGGCCGCGCGCGGGGTGGCGCTGCTGGATGCGGAGCCGTATGCCGAGACCATGGTGGACAGCGAGAAGGTGGTGACCGTCAGCATTGACGCGGCAAGTATGCCAAGGATGTTGCCGACGGAATCTGCGCCGATCCGTGCGGCAAGGCCAACGGGAATGAGGAACTTCAGGAACGCGCCGGCCAACGCCGTGATGATGCCCAGGGCGCCATACAGGGTCGAACGGAACCACATCCGCTTGGTAACTTTGCTGGCTGCGAGCCTCAGTCGGGTGAGCATGGGCTACTTCCTGGGCAGTTCGACCATCAATAGCACGGTCGGGTGCCGAGGCCACGTCAAAGGCAGGGTCATGCCCGGCCCAAGGCAGATGCCGCCCCTCCGGGCGGCATCTGTGTACGGATTCTACGAGCGCACCTTGTCCAGGAACTGACGGTGGCGTTCGTATTGATCGAGCACATCGTGGATGAGCTGAACCTTGGTCCACCCCATGACGTCGTAGTCCTGCCCGCCCTCCCGCAGATAGACCTCCGCACGGTAATGACGGGTGCCCTCGCTGACCGGCCGACGGGGATCCTGCAGGGCGAACGTCGGCGGCTCATAGGGCTGGGGCCGTACGGAGTAGAAGAAGTCCATCTCCTCGCCATGGCCAACCTGTAGCCACGCACGACCATCCTCTCCCTTGGAGACCTGGACCGGCAGATCCTGCTTGCGAAGCTCAGCAGCAACCTCTTCCAATGCAGGAATGACGCGCTGCTCGATGAAGCCGGTCACCTCGATCTTCAACGGGTTGTGCGCCAGCAGGCGCAGGCGCGCCCGCCAATCCTCGCTGGTGCCCGGCAGGATACGTGCCTCCCGCAGGATCGAGCGCTTGGTGGCATCCAGATGCATGGCCTTCAGCAGTCCCCAGCACATCAGGATCATGACGATCGTAAATGGCAACGCGCTGGCAATGGTGGCTGCCTGCAACGATTCCAGCCCGCCGGCCACCAGCAGGGCAATCGCCAGGCCGCCGACCAGCAGCGCCCAGAAGATTCGCTGCCAGACCGGTGATTCCTCCTCACCCTTCGAGGTGAGCATGTCGATTACCAGGGCACCGGAGTCCGCTGAGGTTACGAAGAACAGCGCAACCAGGATGACCGCCAGCGAAGAGGTCAGCATGGTCAGCGGCAGGTGCTCCAGGAACTCGAAGAGCGCCATCGAGCTGTCGGTTGAGACCGCCTGCACCAACTGCTGGATTCCCTCCGCCCGCACCATGTGCAACGCGGTGTTGCCGTAGATGGTCATCCACAGGAATGTGAAGCCAAGCGGTACGAGCAGCACCCCCACCACGAACTCACGGACGGTGCGTCCACGTGAGATGCGCGCGATGAACATGCCAACGAAGGGCGACCACGCAATCCACCAGCCCCAGTAGAACAGCGTCCAGCCACCCAGCCAACCCGTGGGTTCGTAGGCATAAAGGTTGAAGGTCATCGAGAACAGCTGGGAAACGTACATGCCGGTGTTCTGCACCAGTGCCTGCATCAGGTGCACGGTGGGTCCACAGACCAGCACGAAGGCCAGCAGCGCCGCCGCCAGGATCATGTTGAGCTCGGACAACCTGCGTACGCCGCTGTCCAGGCCAGCCACGACCGATCCGGTGGCCACCAGTGTGATGACGGTGATCAAGCCAACCTGGGCGAGCGTACTGACCTCCAGGCCGAACAGGTAGTTCAGGCCGGCGTTGATCTGCATGACGCCCAGCCCCAGCGAGGTGGCGAGGCCGAAGATGGTACCCAGCGCGGCAAACGTGTCTACGGCATGTCCCAACGGGCCGTGGATACGGTCGCCGATGAGCGGATACAGCGCGGAGCGGACACGCAGCGGGAGATTGTGTCGGTACGCAAAGTACGCCAGCGACAGCGCTACCACCGCGTAGATCGCCCATGCGTGGATGCCCCAGTGGAAGAAGGTGATGCGCATTGCCTGGCGGGCAGCGGCGGCGGACTCAGGCGAACCAACCGGCGGCGTGGCGTAGTGCATGATGGGCTCGGCAACGCCGAAGAACATCAGACCGATGCCCATGCCGGCAGCGAACAACATTGCGAACCAGGAGCCGTAGCTGTAGTCCGGCGTACTGTGGTCAGGGCCGAGCTTGATGCGGCCGTAACTGCTGATGGCGACGCCGACGACGAAGACCAGGAAGCCGGCTACTGCAAGGATGGTGAACCAACCTGCATCATTGGCGGCCCATGACTTGGCCGCGGTGAACCACCGCGTGGCCATTTCGGGCGCGAAGGCGGCAAGCGCCAGCAGCGCGATGACGATGGCTGCCGTGGGAATGAACACCTGCGGAAGGATCCGCTGGCGAACGGGGGGATGTTGCGGAGCCGTGCTCTGCATGGATACCTCCGTGTTATTGGGTGGAAAAACCTGCGGCTTGCGCGAGGCCGATCAGAAGTAGAAGCCGATATTGAGGTTCAGCCGCGAATGCCAGCTGGAAGGGCCTCCTTCGTCGATGCCGATACCATCACCACCAGCAAACCACATGTTGCGGCCAGCGATCCAGTCGACATAGGTGAGCATGATGCCTTTCTGCAGGCTGCAACCGGTCACGTTCTGCCACGAATCACGAAGGCCCGCGCGGTGCCCGACCGGGCGGGTCATGCTGAGGTTGTTATAGCAGGTGATGTCATCCAGCCAGCCCTTCTGGCCGAACGAATAGGCGATGTTGGCGCTTGGCACATCCGCCTGCGCTGCAACCTGGAAGGGGGATTGGAACGCCGACATTGCGATGCGATCTCCGGGCACGGCATACCGGTACCGCGCCCACTGCAACTGCGCGGTCCAACCATCGCGCTGCCACTGTGCGTGGAGGGCCGCGCCCTGATGACCGTAGTGACGCCGTGTCTGAGTGTTCTGCACCTTGCCAGCAAACGCTGATGCGCCCAGCAACAGTTCGCCGCCGCCCCAGTCGCGCGCGCTCTCCACGCGTGCATGCAGTCGTTGCCGCTCGCGATACGGCAACGCCTCGGTCTGCGCGACATCAAAGGAGTAGCGATCGTAGCGAGCCCCGGACCCGTATTCGTCTCCGGAGAACCAGCCAAGATGCCAAGTTGTGCTGCCGCTGCGGTGAATCACCACAAGGCCCGGATCGTAATCATCCTCGATGCCCAGGTAGTAGCCGGAGCCGAACCAGAAACTCTGCGAAACGGTGGGGAGCAGCCCGAACGGGACTTGCTGGATACCTGCCTTGAGCTGGGTAGCATCGGAGAACTGCCAGCCCGCGTAGGCGTGATGCACGGCGTCGAAGCCATCGTACCAGCGGTATTGGGCAGAGAAGGAAAACGGTCCGGTTCCAGCGTCAAGGTCTGCACGCAGCAGTTCAAGCTGCAGGCGGCTGGTCGGCCCGTAGTCGAGCCAGCCATAGTTGAACCTGACGGCGCCTCCTGGATCAAAGTAAGGATCTCTATGGAGGTTATCCTCAGAAGCATCTGCAGCCAGCGAAGTTCCCGCCAACGCGGCAGCGACAATGAAGGGAATTGATCTCACGGTTATGCGCCTTGCCTCCCTGATCTGCTACGGAAAGCGCTTGAGTCTAACGTCGATTCATCCAATGCCTCAAACTGGCGATCTCAAAGAACTCTTGGCGACACCACAGCAATCACTCACTGCGCGTCTTTAGTCCTCAGGTCCATATGCCACGTGAAAATCATGTGCAGTGAGAGAGTAGCTAACACGATAAACTTTTTAGTAGTCGATCCTGAGATTGAGCGACTCATAGTGGACATGGAGTGACACGCAATGTCATTTGAGAATAGGCTAGGGCCTCGACATCGGGGAAGAATTCATGACTATTGATATCAGCGGCCTTTCTGCCAAGGAACTTCGCTCACTGATTGCTCAGGCGGAGAAGCAGCAGTCCAAAGTGCTGTCACGCCCTAAGGCCACAGCGATGCGCGCCAAGATCAACAAGTACGTCAAGGATCATGGATACACGATAGAGGAACTCTACGGCGCTTCAGTGATCGTGCCCTCCGAAACCGCCAAGAAGCGAGGTGATCGGAGGCCTGCCAAATCGACAGTGCCCAAGATCGCTCCCAAGTACCGCAATCCTGCAGTGCGCGGCCAGACGTGGTCCGGTCGAGGGCGGCAACCGCGATGGATAGCCGAGCTGGTAGCAAGCGGAAAATCACTGAATGACTTCCTGATCAAGTAGTGATAGCGAGGTAGCCGCACACCGGTACCGCAGCAAGTCCTGAGAATCATTAGTCATCAGATCGAACAGGATGCTGGTGCGCGGAATGCCCTGCCAGGTAGGCGATCAAAGATTTCAGCTAGTCGCAGTTGATGTGACAGCGGGCGAACAGCAGGCGCTCCACCTTATTGTGAGCATGACTCTTTGCACTGTCGTGCCCGGGTGCCTGGGCCTAAGGTTGCCGGCCGGCATCGGTTCCGTCGGCACTCGCCAATCCATTTTCCAGACGACCTGGCCCAGGGAAATCTATGCTGCCTGCACTCTTGCGCACCGCCTTGCTGACCGTTGCCCTGTCGGCATGGCTTCCAGCCCAGGCGCTTGCGGCCGGTTCTCTTAAGGCAGCCAACAGCAAGGCCAGGGCCTTCATCCAGCAGGCCATGCAGGAGCACCGGATTCCGGGCCTCCAGTTGGCAGTGGTGCAATATGGGAAAGTAGTGCTGCTGGAGAACTACGGGTTCGCCAATGTCGAGAACCGGGTGCCTGTTACCGGCAAGACGCTGTTTCCGATCAACTCGGCCACCAAGTCGTTCACCGGCGTAGCCATGATGCAACTGGTCCAGGACGGGCGGGTGGACCTGGACGCCCCCTTGTCACGCTATTTGGACGATGTGCCCGCGACCTGGCGTGGGGTGCGGATCCGGCAGCTGCTGGGGCATACATCAGGCCTTCCGGAGATCATCGACTCGCAGGGGGCCTTTGGCGGTGCGACGGAGCCGGAGGCATGGAGCGCGGTCGAGGCTCGGCCTCTGGAGGTATCGCCAGGCGAACAGTTTTCGTACAACCAGACCAACTACGGCCTGCTGTCGCGGATCATCGTCAAGTTGAGCGGGCAACCGTACGAGCGATTCGTGACGCAGCGACAGTTCGATGTGGCGGGCATGCCCTCCACCACGTTCGGTGACAGCTATGACCTGGTTGCCGGAGCCGCCACGATCTACAGCGTGTCGCCGCGGGGCTCGCTGGCACCGGACGACGGTGAGCGCCTGTCGCATTGGATTTATGAAATGCCCTACAGCCTGTGGGCGGGTGGCGGAATCCAGACGACGGCCGAAGAGCTGTCGCGCTGGATCATTGCGCTGTCGCAGGACCAGTTGATCGATGATGCACATGTCCAGCGCATGTGGCAGCAAGAGCCACTGAACAGCGGGGCGAAAAGCGATTGGGCCTTAGGCTGGCCGGTGTTGAAGGCTGATCGCCCGCGCCAGGTCGCAGGCATTGGCGGTGCCCGCGCGGCATTCGTCGTCTACCCGGACGAAGACTTGGCCGTGATCGTGCTGACCAATCTTGCCGGTGCGAACCCGCAGCGGTTTGTTCGACGCATCGGCGAGTTCTACCAGTCGCGGACGAACGACTCCACCCATTGATGCCGACGAAGCTCCGGGACGACGTGTGCTTTCGACACGAAGCGGACGTCCACACGCACACCTTCTGGCTGGCGCCAGGGGCGGCCGCCGCGAGAACAGGGACAGGTGTGCGGCCCTCGGTGTTCGGCTATCTTGAGAGTTCTTGCCACAACCCTTCAAGCACAGACGCATGCAAGCGATTTCGAGGATTGTTCGAAACGGGCGGTGGCTCAACTACTTCGTATTGTCCGTCGTGTTCTTGGCTGCCGGCTGCAAGGGCGAGCATGTGCCGGCAAAGGATCTCGGGGCGGACCTCGATGAGGTGGCCGCAACACTGATACAGCAGCCATTGCTCCACTCAACCTCGATCGCAGTCGTATATCGGGGCCAGGAATTCATCCGTCATCGCGGCAACATGGAAGCCGGCAGGCTGAGCCCTCCGACCGACGCGACCCTCTACGAAATCGGTTCGTTGAGCAAGACCATGGCAGGGACCCTGATGGCCAATGCCGTCCTGGAGCGCAGGCTGGGGCTGGACGACGATGTCCGGGAGTATCTGCACGGCAATTATCCGAACCTGCAGTACAAGGGCGACCCCATCCGCATCCGTCACCTGCTGTCGCATACGAGCGGTCTTCCGAACATGTTGCCGGAACGCGCGAACACGGTGCTCGCGGACTTCACCGATCAGCGTACGCCTCGTGAACTCAATGCCATTTACGCCGGCTATGGCAAGGCGGATTTCTTCAGGGACCTGCATGCCGTCGAGATTCACCAGGTGCCCGGAAAGGATTACGCCTACTCCAGTGCTGGAACCCAACTGGCGGCGCATATTCTGGAGACGGTTTACAAGAGCGACTATGAGTCGCTGTTACGCGAATTCTTCCGCGATTCCGCGGCAATGGCGGACCTCAGAATCAGGCTGGGCGATGCTGAGGCGCCCCGGCTTGCGGTCGGCTACCACAGTGACAACGCGGTACCGACCTCGCCCATGCCGGAGTTGCCTTGGGGAGCATCGGGGAACGTAAAGGCGACCGTTCCGGAAATGGTGAAGTTCCTCAAGTTCCAGCTGGCCGGTGGGCCCGTCGTGACGGAATCACACCGTACTCTTGTCGAATTCGATTCCGAGTTCAGCATCGGCTATTTCTGGAACATCGTCGGCGGCGACCACTTGAAGGGCACCTACTATGCCCATCATGGTGGTGTGCCCCGCTCGCAGTGCTATATCTACATCATGCCGAAGTATGACCTTGGCATTTTCGTCATCACCAACCAGAGCGGCGACAAGACTGCCCACGCCATGGAGGCGGCGATCAATACACTGGTCGAGAGAATAGTCGCGCGAGATAACATCTCTAGCTAGGGCCTGTCACGTTCGCGTCCTGCGACTCGACTTGACCGAGGGATTGTGAATGACCGCTGCTGGCCAGAAGCAGACGTTATGTTGTGCTGCAGAGGCGCGCCTGATTGACCTGGCGGCGTTACCGTGGCAGGGCCCAGGTCGTCATGGCAGCCAGCAACACAACCAAGATCGGCGGTGTACGCGCGAGGGCCAGTAGCCCGAACGCAACCAGCGCCATCGCGGCATCCCATCGGTCATGGATCGCACTCGTCCACACCGGGTTGTACAACGCAGCCAGCAGAATCCCGACCACCCCGGTGTTGACGCCAGCAATCGAAGCTTGCAAACCCTTTCGGTGGCGCAGGGCCTCCCAGAACGGCAGCGCCCCCACGAGCACAAGAAAGGCTGGCAGGAAAATGACTGCCAACAGCACAAGGCCTCCAAGCCAGCCACCCAGCGGCCCCTTGGCCAGGGCTCCCAAGTACGCCGCGAAAGTGAAGAGAGGGCCTGGCACCGCCTGCGCCGCACCGTACCCAGCGAGCAGATCCGCAGTGGTCACCGTGCCGCTTTGGACAACCGCGGTCTGCAGCAACGGCAGTACGACATGGCCGCCGCCAAAGACCAAGGCACCAGCACGGTACGTCCCCTCCAACAGCACAGCCAACGGGGAGCCACTAGCCACCACCCACACAGGCAGCAGAACAAGCGGCAGCACCAACAGCATCAGCGCTACCGAGCCCGTTCTTCGCGAGACGGGATAGCTGCAAGCTAACTGGCCCTGGGCAGGCTCGATTTTCAGCGCCCAGCGACCGAGCAGGCCGCTGCAGATGATCACCACCATCTGGCCGAAGACCGAGGGCAGTGCTAGCGTCAATACGGCGGCGACAAGCGCCATCCCTGCCCGCAGGCGGTCCGGGCATAGGGTCCGGGCCATTCCCCATACAGCCTGCGCCACCACGGCAACTGCAACGATCTTCAGGCCATGCAGCCAACCGGATTCGAGGATGCCTTGGTATCGAGCAACGCCAAATCCGAACAGGATCATCAGTACGGCCGATGGCAGGGTAAAACCTGCCCAGGCGGCCAGCAGGCCAAGCCAGCCGGCGCGAGCCAAGCCCAGCGCCATCCCAACCTGGCTGCTGGCTGGGCCTGGCAGTAACTGGCACAAGGCCACCAGATCCGAGTAGCTACGGTCCGTCAGCCACCGGCGGCGCTCGACAAACTCGAGGCGGAAGTAGCTCAGATGGGCGATCGGGCCGCCGAACGAGGTCAGTCCCAGTCGTAGGAACACCAGGAAGACACGCCACGCACTTTCGCTTTTTGCGGGATGGAGCGTTGGCATGGGGCAGGATCTCCGGTTGTTCTCAAAGGCGGCCAGCCCGGCCCAGCACCCAGACTAGGTCGCCGGGCTTCCCCTGTGCTCGGCCACCAACTCTCCATCTTCCTTCCGGAATGGTCCGGGAAGCTTCGGCAGGATATCCAGCACCAGTTCGGAAGGGCGGCACAGGCGCGTGCCATTATCGGTTTGCACGAAAGGACGATTGATGAGTATTGGGTGCGCCAGCATGGCATCAAGCAGCGCGTCGTCGCTCAGTGCCGCATCGCCCAGTGCCAGCTCGTCATAAGGAGTGCCCTTCTGCCGGAGGGCGTCGCGCACGCTCAAGCCCGCGGCCCTGATGAGGTCGCCCAGGCGCGCGCGGCTGGGCGGGTGGGCCAGGTAGTCGATCACTTCCGGCTCGATCCCGGCGAAGCGGATCATCGCCAGGGTGTTGCGCGAGGTGCCGCACTTGGGGTTGTGGTAGATGACCGCGTTCACGCACTTTCCTCCTCGTTCAAAACAGTTTCCACCACCCCTGCAGCGGCCGCCAGCGCCGCCGCCTCGATGGCCCCCTTGCGCTCGCTGTAACGGTCCACCAGGTAGTCGGTGCGCCCACGTACCAGCAGGGTGAACTTGACCAGTTCCTCCATGACGTCCACCACGCGATCGTAGTACGCCGAGGGTTTCATTCGACCTTCGTCGTCGAACTCCTGCCAGGCCTTGGCGACCGAGGACTGGTTGGGGATCGTCACCATCCGCATCCACCGGCCGAGCACACGCAGCGCGTTGACGACGTTGAACGACTGCGAACCGCCGCAGACCTGCATCACGGCCAGCGTGCGGCCTTGGGTGGGGTGCACGCTGCCCTCTTCCAGTGGCAGCCAGTCGATCTGGTTCTTGAATACCGCGGTAAGGGTGCCATGGCGTTCCGGGCTGACCCACACGTGTCCCTCCGACCACAGCGAGGCCTGGCGCAGCTCCTGCACCTTTGGGTGGGTCGCTGGCACCGAGTCAAGCATCGGCAGCTCATGTGGATCGAACAGGCGGGTTTCCGCCCCGAGCTGTTCCAGCAGCCGCTGCGCCTCCAGCGCCAGCTTGCGACTGAACGACTGAGGTCGCAGCGACCCGTACAGGATCAGGATGCGCGGGCGGTGCGGCTGCGCGGCCGGGTCGTTGAGCTTGGTGGCCGTCGGGATGTCCAAGGCACCTGGGACCAAGTTGGGGATCTGCTGCACGGGGTTGTCCTACGGAATCGATTCTATTATTCTAGAATCATGGAACATAACGCTGCAACCCGCGCTCTTGCTGCCTTGGGCCACGCCACCCGCCTGTCGATCTTCCGCCTGCTTGTACAGGCCGGCAGAGGCGGCAAGCTGGCCGGTGACATTGCCCAGACGCTCTGCTTGCCTGGTGCCACGCTCTCCTTCCACCTGAAGGAACTGTTGGCTGCGGGCCTGATCAGCGCCGAGCAACGTGGTCGGACGATCTGCTACCGGGCCGAGTTCGAGGCGATGACCGCATTGGTGGCCTATCTCACGGAGAACTGTTGTGCCGACGAACAGGCCTGCGAACGACCCGCTGGCTGCTGACCAACCCACCTTAGAGATTGCTCAGATGACCCGTCGCGTCCTGTTCTTGTGTACCGGTAATTCCGCTCGCAGCGTGTTGGCCGAATCGACCCTGAAAAAGTGGGGCCAAGGCCGCTACGAGTCCTTCAGCGCCGGCAGCCAGCCGGCCGGCCGCGTCAACCCGTTTGCCATTGCTCAGTTGCAGCGCGAGGGTTTCCCGGTGGACGGCCTTCGCAGCAAGTCGTGGGACGAGTTCGCCGAAGCGGATGCCGCGCCGATGGATCTGATCGTCACCGTCTGCGACAGCGCGGCAGCCGAGGCATGCCCGGTAGTGTTCGGCGACTTTGTACGGGTGCACTGGGGCCTGTTCGATCCGGCCGGCGTTGAAGGCTCGGACGGACAGAAAGCCGAAGCGTTCGATCGCGCGCACCAGATCATCAAGGCGCGCCTGAAGGCGTTTCTGGAGATCTCAGACAGCGTCTGGGATGACAGCGAGGCCCTCAAGGCCCGGCTCGACCCGATCGCACAGATCAACTGACCGTCTTTCCGGAAATCCCCATGACCACTGATACCTCCCGCCTGTCCTTCCTGGACCGGTATCTCACGCTCTGGATCTTCGCCGCCATGGCGCTCGGCGTCGGCATGGGGGCGTTGTTCGAAGGTGTACCCAGCGCGTTGAACAGCCTCTCCATAGGGTCGACCAACATCCCGATCGCGATTGGTCTGATCCTGATGATGTATCCGCCGCTGGCCAAGGTGAAGTACGAGGAACTGCCGCGGGTCTTCGCCGACAAACGGGTACTGATGCTCTCGCTGCTGCAGAACTGGATCGTCGGTCCGTTCCTGATGTTCGGCCTGGCCGTGCTGTTCCTGCGCGATTACCCCGAGTACATGACCGGCCTGGTCCTGATCGGGCTGGCACGGTGCATCGCCATGGTGCTGGTCTGGAATCAGCTTGCCCGCGGTGACGGCCAGTACGTCGCCGGGCTGGTGGCATTCAACTCGATCTTCCAGATTGCGCTGTTCAGCGTCTATGCGTGGTTCTTCCTGTCCTGGTTGCCGCCGGCGTTCGGTCTGCAGGGCAGCGTCATCGATGTCAGTTTCTGGACCATCGCCGAGGCTGTTCTGATCTACCTTGGCATCCCGTTCCTGGCGGGCTTCCTCACCCGCCGATGGTTGAAGGCGCGCAAGGGCGTGCAATGGTATGAAGAGACGTTCCTGCCCGCCATCAGCCCGGTAACCCTCGCCGCACTGCTGTTTACCATCGTGGCGATGTTCAGCCTGAAGGGCGGCGATGTGCTGAGGATTCCGATGGACGCGGTACGCATCGCGATCCCGCTGACGTTGTACTTCATCATCCAGTTCGTCATCAGTTTCTTCATGGGCAAGCTGATCGCCAAAGACTACCCCCGCACCACCGCGATCGCGTTCACCGCAGCAGGCAACAACTTCGAACTGGCCATCGCCGTGGCGATCGCGGCGTTCGGGCTGGCCTCCCCGGTAGCCTTCGCGGCCGTGATCGGCCCGCTGGTGGAAGTGCCCGTGCTGATTCTGCTGGTCCACGTCGCCCTGCGGCTGGGCAAACGCTACTTTCCTGCCGATGCACGGAGCCGCTGAACCGCCCAGGTGCGGCAGCATGAGGAAGTCCCGATGGACAGCGTCGATGTGGTGGTGATCGGAGGTGGCCAGGTGGGTCTTTCGGCTGGCTGCTTTCTGCGCCGCAGCGGGCTGTCCTATGTGATTGTTGATGCCGAAACGTCGCTTGGCGGGGCGTGGCAGCATGCGTGGAAATCCCTGCATCTGTTCTTGCCGGCGGGCTGGAGCTCGATAGTCTCCAAGGTGACCGAGACCACGTGGATCACCCAACGGGAGCCAGCCTTCCTGGCCGACGATTCGGCCACGCTGATTGGGATGACCCGATACGCGCGCGAGGCAGCAAGGCAAATCAGCGACTACGTCGGGGCTGTTTCTCCGCTGCCATCTGGCCCCTGAGCCTCGGTGCCATTGCCCAGCGCCCGCACCTGCGATTGCAGGGCCATGCGGTCCAGCGCTTCAGGCTTGAGCGCCAACAGCAATCCGAGACGGTGCTGGAGCTGGTGAAGCGTGCTCAGGAACGCCTTGTGGACCTGCTCAGCGCTGCCCTGCACTGCGGCCGGGTCGGGGATGCCCCAGTGGGCGGTAGCCGGGTGGCCTGGCCACACGGGACACGCTTCACCCGCGGCACGATCGCACACCGTTACGATGAGATCCATCTGCGGTGCTTCCGGACCTGCGAATGCCTCCCACGGCTTGCTCGACAGCCCGGCAACGTCGAAGCCAATCTCCGAGAGCACCTGCAGGGCCACCGGATGAACTACGCCCTTGGGATGACTGCCCGCACTGTAAGCGCGGAT
This sequence comes from Stenotrophomonas maltophilia, assembly GCF_001274595.1. GTDB lineage: Bacteria > Pseudomonadota > Gammaproteobacteria > Xanthomonadales > Xanthomonadaceae > Stenotrophomonas > Stenotrophomonas forensis. The sequence continues at coordinate 32,823 of NZ_CP011010.1, read as the reverse complement.
ACGTTCACGCCCTAAATGGCTGGCCAGTGCTTCGGCAAGAATGCTGCGCGCCGAGTTGCCTGTGCAAAGGAACAGAACATTCAGGGGACGCATGTCATCGCAACCATTTATCTAGAATAATCGAAGTATTGCCTTGCCATATGTCAACTCGATGACTGCCGAAAAGGAAGCGGGCACCCCTCGGTGCCCGCTTCGCTCATCTGTTCAATGACCCGACGACCGTGTGGCGCCTGGCGTACGATGCTTTCCCAAGCGGTCTACCAAGGTCTCACTTGCATCGTTGAGACCGAACACCTCAACGGTCGCGCCGTGCTCGCGCAGCTTCATCACTACCCGGTCGAGCGCATCAACGGCGGTCAGGTCCCAGAAGTGGGCGTCCTTCAGATCGATGATGACCTCCTTGGGGACATCCAGATAGTTGAAGCTACTCACGAACTGTCCGGCAGACGCAAAGAACACCTGCCCCTTCACAACGTAGACGCGCGAGTCGGTCTCGACCTGGGTGTCGTCGATGATCAGCATCTTGCCGACCTTGCGGGTGAAGAACACCGCCGACAGGATCACGCCTGTCAACACGCCTTTGGCGAGGTCGTGGGTAGCCACGGTCACGATGACCGTGCCAATCATCACGACCGAAGAGCTCTTGGGATGAATGGCCAGCTCGCGCAGCGAGCGCCAGCTGAAGGTGCCGATGCTGACCATGATCATCACCGCGACCAGTGCGGCCATTGGAATCTGACTCACCAGGTTTGACCCATAAACAACCAGAAGGAGCAAAACCACGCCGGCCACAAGGCACGAGAGACGGCCCCGGCCACCGGAAGTGATGTTGATCACCGACTGGCCGATCATTGCACAGCCTGCCATGCCCCCAAAGAAGCCCGTTACGGTGTTAGCCAAGCCTTGGCCAGCACATTCGCGATTCTTCTGGCTCGGGGTATCGGTCATGTCTTCGACGATCTGCGCGGTCATCAGCGATTCCAACAAGCCAACGACCGCCAAAGTCGCCGAAACCGGCAGCAGGATCTGGAGTGTTTCCCAGGTGAATGGCACATCCGGAATCAGGAACGACGGCAGGCTGTCAGGCAGCGCCCCCATGTCGCCTACGGTGCGTACCTGGAAGCCGAAATACATGGAAGCGGCCGTGAGAACCACGATCGCCACCAATGCCGAAGGAACGGCTTTGGTCAGCAGCGGCAGCAGGTAGATGATTGCCAGACCCACAGCACAGATCGCATACACCATCCACGGCATGCCGATGAGCTCGGGAAGCTGCGCCATGAAAATGAGAATCGCCAGTGCATTCACAAATCCGGTCACCACCGAGCGCGACACAAAGCGCATCAGCGAGCCCAACCGCAGGGCGCCGGCCAGCATCTGCAGGACGCCGGCAAGGATGGTGGCGGCAAACAGATACTGAATGCCGTGCTCGCGCACCAGCGTGACCATCACCAACGCCATGGCGCCGGTCGCAGCCGAGATCATGCCAGGGCGGCCACCGGCGATGGCGGTGATGACGGCGATGCAGAACGAGGCATACAAACCTACCTTTGGGTCGACGCCGGCGATGATGGAAAACGCGATTGCCTCAGGAATCAGGGCTAGCGCAACGACAATGCCCGACAGCAGGTCACCACGGATGTTACCGAGCCATTGCTGGCGCAGGGGATAAATTGCAGACATAGAAAATGATCTCCGCGCACAGCAGTGCGCGCCAAACGAAAGAAACAGGCACCCTTCCAGACCTAAGTGTCTGGGTCGCTTCTTCAATCAAGCGTCAGGGTGGAGTCATCGCTAGCCGATCCGTTGGGTATTTGACGGTATATTGTAGACTGGCATAGCGCCTGAGGGGAAATCCGGCCGGCATCGCGGTCGCCTCGGTGCACTCTCAAGGGTAGCTTCCCAGATCCCAAGATCATTTCGCAGGCGAAGTCGACAAGCTGGTAGGCAGTTGATCAGATTGAATTGAGCTCTGACCGAATCGCCAAAGAAGAGGTGGACATTCGCCGCGGGGCCTATGTCCGCTATCGGCCAGAAGCCGACGTAGGCAGCCAGATTGGTCACACACCGTAGCGCCTGTTGCCTCCAGACGTAATGCAGTAGCGTCCGCCGCGAGGACCAATACAGACGCGTGATCCAGAGCACGGACAGCTCCCATCAGAATAATCGGTACGTGCGGGCCGGAACTTTTCGCGCGAGGGTGACACGGGCCGATTATTAGGCCGGTAGCAGCCGCTTCCGCTACAAAGTAGCTTCGAGCTGACCCATTTGGCAGGGGCGCCCTGGGCCGATATTCGTGCCCACGCTCCTTTGCGTTCATACACCACAACAGAGTCGCCGCCGTCGAGCCTTCCGATGATCTGTCCGTTGGGAGAAGACCGTTGGTTGAGCGTACTGGTTGACACGAACTGCGTCTCTGTCATCTCCGGACGAGAGGATTCCGTCTGAGCCGGAGGAGCGACCGGTGCCTGATCCACTGAGGAGCGCTGTGAGTCGCGCTGCCCGCCCCCATTGCACATTGCGACAAGTAATGCGAAAAATCCGACCACCACCAGCCCAGCTGCTCCAGACGTATTTCGAGCCATGCCGCCCCCCCCCCTTTCCCTGTGGATCTTTCGAGCTCGGTCCAACTTTATCAGAGTGTCAACCCAATAATCCTAGGGCATCGCAATGGCCAATCCAAGTTCCCAGGCAGCGTTTTGAAGCGTGGTACTTCATTACCTTACGACCTAATTGATGTCCTCTTCCGGCCATGAGTGGACCTCCGTCGTCCAGGATGCTTAGCCTTCTTGTATAGGGGCGAGGCGACTACGATCGCAATGGCCAATCCAAGTTCCCAGGCAGCGTTTTGAAGCGTGGTACTTCATTACCTTACGACCTAATTGATGTCCTCTTCCGGCCATGAGTGGACCTCCGTCGTCCAGGATGCTTAGCCTTCTTGTATAGGGGCGAGGCGACTACGGAAGAAGTGAATTTGGAACTGTTCTTTCGGTGTTACCGAGCTAAAGCGGGGGCAGTTCGCGAAGTAGCTTTGTCATGGCGCCAAGTTCCACCAATGAGCGGATGACTGGCAGAAGGCTTTAGGGCTAGGATTGCCTCAGGGGCGTGGTCGAAGTTGGTGTCAGTCCGCGTCCTACACGGATCGTTGACCATGCCTCTTACAGGACGCCCCCATGCCTCGAATTCGCCATTTGGCCATCCGGAATTTTCGGTCCATCAAGGCACTCGACTGGGCGCCAGCTCCGGGCATCAACTGTTTGATCGGTCCTGGCGACAGTGGCAAATCCACCATCCTCGATGCCATCGACCTGTGCTTGGGTGCTCGACGAAGCATCTCCTTCGGCGACATGGACTTTTTTGGCCTCGATGTCTCAGAGCCAATTCGTATTGCCGTGACATTCGGGGAACTGCCAGCATCGCTGATGGACATTGATGTCTATGGGGACTTCTTGCGAGGGTTCGATGCGGTATTTGACACCCTCGAAGACGAACCCGCCGCGGGCCTGGAGACGGTGCTTACCCTGCAGCTTCAAGTCGGGGCGGACCTTGAGCCCAGCTGGACGCTGGTTTCCGATAGGTCGCTTCAACAAGGCTTGGAACGAAGCCTGCCTTGGAAAGAACGAATCGCATTGGCCCCGGCACGTATAGGCAGCTTTGCAAGCTCCAACTTGTCTTGGAGCCGCGGATCGGTCCTCAACCGGCTAACCGACGAACGCGCAGAATTGGGAGCCCAGCTCGCTCTCGCAGCGCGTCAGGCACGCGCCAACTTTGGCGCTCAAGCGTCGCCCCACCTGAGTCAGACACTCGGAATCGTCCAAACAACGGCCCAGAGCCTTGGGGTTAACGTCGGGTCGATGCCGCAAGCCTTACTCGATTCGCACTCCGTCTCCATCGGCGAAGGCGCCATCGCGCTCCACAGCGAGGCAGGCATCCCCCTTCGGTCACTTGGTACGGGTTCTTCTCGACTCTTGGTGACTGGACTTCAACGGGCCGCATCGGAGTCAGCGCCGATTGCCTTGGTGGATGAGGTGGAATATGGATTGGAACCCCATCGGCTCATGCGGCTGCTGGATTCCTTGGGAGCCAAGGAGACGCCCCCGCCTCTCCAAGCGTTTCTCACAACACACTCCCCTGTGGCACTTCGCGAGCTTTCAGGTGAGCAGCTACTTGTGGTTCGACCACGACCGGCTGGCCATGTCGTCATTTCCGCTGGCTCAACCGACGAGATTCAAAGCACGCTGCGGACTGACCCGGAAGCTTTCCTGGCGAAGTCTGTGATTGTGTGCGAGGGAGCAAGCGAGGTGGGATTTGTGCGTGGCCTCGATCTATGGGGAGTGGCCAACAAAGAACCATCTTATTTGGCTTTAGGTGGTGCATACGTCAACGCAGGCGGAGGCACTCCGGATAACGCTTTTGCCCGTGCAACTGCGCTTATGAAGTTGGGTTACCGAGTCCTCGTCTTCATCGACGCTGACAAGCCCGCCGCGCCAGGTGTTGCAGAGGCATATCTCCAATCAGGTGGCAGCCTCACGACTTGGCGGGCAGGAATGACGTTGGAGGACGAGCTGTTCCTCTGCCTTCCTGACACATCAATTGATGCCCTGCTCCTGAAGGCTAAAGAGCGTGTCGGTGAAGACCTTGTGAACCAACAGCTGGTTGCCAAATCGAACGGTCTAACAAGCTTGGCGTCCATCGAAGCATTGAGGCCGAAGTCGCCGTATCCGCTCGATATTCGCGTACTGCTTGGCGAGGTCTCGCGCACCAAAAAGAAGAGCTGGTTCAAGTCTCTCACGACTTACCAGTCAATCGTCCTGGATATCGTCTCTCGCGGCTACGCCGATGCGGACGCCAGCTTTAAGGCAGTAGTAGACCAACTCTGGGCCTTTACCCGTGCCGCCTGACATCGATCTGCTAGCCATCCAACGCGGATCTATTACCGCCCCAGCAGGGTGCGGCAAAACTCAGCTGATTGCCGACGCGCTGAAATCCCACGCTGGGGACAGGCCGGTCCTTGTTCTAACTCACACAAATGCTGGCGTCACCGCGTTGAGGACACGCTTGAAACGCGCGGGGGTTCCCTGCTCTGCCTATCGACTCTCGACGATTGATGGATTCGCCATGCGTCTCATCGCCAAGTTCCCGACGCGCAGTGGCCATCATCCCGAACTCTTGAAGCTCAACAACGCGAGTAGCGACTATCCCGCGATCCGTGAATCAGTCCGAAGACTCTTGGAGTCGGGGCATATCGCTCAACCCATCGCAGCCACCTACGCCCGGCTGTTGGTTGACGAGTATCAGGATTGCAGCACCGTCCAACACTCCATCGTGTCCGCCCTCGCTTCCCTTTTGCCCACCTGCGTCCTCGGAGACCCTTTACAGGCCATCTTCGGATTTGGCGGAAATCGGCTGGTTCACTGGGAACGGGACGTTCAATCATCCTTCCCAGCCGAGGGTAGCCTTCGAACTCCTTGGCGCTGGCAGATTGCAGGTAACGAAGAGCTGGGCCAGTGGCTGCTCTCCCAAAGGCATGCTCTTACGGCGAGCTTACCCATTGATCTGACCACGGCTCCGCCATCCGTTCGGTGGATCCAGCTGGTTGCCGGTCGTGAGGTGCAACAAAGGCTGACTGCGGCACGAACCAATGCGCCTGGCAGCCAAGGAACGGTTCTGGTCATTGGCGAGTCCATGAATGTCCAAGGGCGCCATCAGCTCACCAGCCAAACGCCTGGGGCAATGGCGGTAGAAGCCGTGGACATGCGAGACCTCGTCAACTTCGCGAGGCATTTCAATCTTCAGGCTCCTACTGCGCTGCAGGACTTGGCCACCTTTTCCGCTCTCATGATGACGGGTGTCGGCGCGCCAAATCTTGTGACGCGTGTCGGCACCATTCGTAGAGGGAGAGCCAAGACCCCTCCAACTCCTGTAGAAGCTGAGGCAGTCGCCTTTGAGTCCGAGCGGAGCATGGCTAGCGCCTTACGGCTGGTGGACGCCTTGGCCGAACAGACAGGCACTCGGGTCTATCGACCCGAGATTCTGCACTGCTGTCGATCAGCCATGCGAAGCGTTATTAACCAAGAGCAAGATCTATTGGGAGCCGCGCTTCAAGCCCGGGAGCGAAATCGTCACCTCAGCCGTCCCATTGCGCGCAAAGCAGTCGGCAGCACTCTCCTGCTGAAAGGTCTCGAGGCAGACATTGCCGTGGTCCTTTATCCAGAGAGCATGAGCGCGCAAAACCTCTATGTAGCACTCACACGTGGTGCGAAAGGGTTGGTGATCTGTTCCCGCACCTCAACGCTGACCCCGGCCCCATAGCCCGCTAACCTAGCCATGCTCGCCCTATCAAGCACGATGGTTTGCGGCGCTTCGTCATTGCGATGGTCACGGTAGACCCTGTACCAAAGTCGTTGCTGAACATCTGGGTCTGAAGCATGTCGATCTCGCCGGGCAGCGAGTGCATCAGGATTAATTCCAGGGTCCTCCTTGTCCACATAGATGATTGGGCGGCGAAGGTGGCGTACGCTATCTGCCTACTAATGAGACATCAGCGGACGGCAAAATGAGCAGACCCAACTCAGTAGAGGACAGGGCTTTGGCGGCTCTTGACCGCCTGGTGAAGCGACGCCCGACCAATGAACTGCTGAAAGCAAAGATGGCCGCAGGTCATCGGATCATCACGCCTACCTCGGTCGCTGCCGAAGCAGGGGTAAATAGAGGGAGCTTTGGATCAAGGCACGCTCGACTTGGGCACGTCTGGCTTAAAATTCAGGAGCTGGCTGAAGAGGAGAAGCGAGGCTCGGTGGCTGAAGAGCTCACTAAGATTAAGGCTGAGAATGCAAGGTTAAAGGCTCTGCTTTACAAGACCAACATCCACAACGCATCTCTCCAACTAGCAGTGTCCCGGCTTCAGAAAAGAAGTACCAACAGAGACGATGGAGCCAATGTCGTCAACTTTCGCCGGAACGATCGGAAGCGTCCCCGGTAGCGTTGGATATCATCCTCAGGACTGTTCGACTCTGAACAACACGACTCTTAGCAATCTTGGAAGGCTGATTCCTAGAGTTGGTCCGCTCTGCCTGGACAATGGCCTGATTTTTCAGGAGGCGATCCTCCCAGAAGTCCTTATGCTCTGGCAGGATGATGCAACACTTGCACCCCGCGCACAGCCCGGGCGACCGTAGGCCGAAGTTCGGCGAGGCGCGAACAGTGAGGAGGCTTGCTTGTGGGTTGCAACTGGAACGGTCAGGCAACATATCAATCAGGCAACTCGCGTAAGTCCCTGTCCATATCCGCAGGTCGGTGAGCTTCACGTATGCCACGGCCTTATCGATCAGCGTCTCTCCGTCCATCTCGGACAGTGCCTCGGTCATTGATTCGGCATGCTGCATGAGAAGCCGCTGCGCCGGTCCACCTCCGATTGGCTTGCCAAGCGTGATTTGAACGAGGAACCGAGAGGTCTCCATGACTCTCTCTCCTTCCAAGTTCTCGAGCAGGGCCGCATCGTTTCCAATGTACCCCTGATCCGTAATCTGCTCGCTCATGTGACGGAAGTGCGTCCGTAGCGCTGGCATTAGTTCCGGCTTGGATCGGAAGACATAGTGCGCAAAGGTGATCCTCCATCGCTGCGGGCGAAGGGATCTCACCTCGTAGATAGCTTGCGTCGTTTCGATGCCACGCTTCTTCGTGAGGGCTTCGACGGCGAACTCACGCTGCAGCAGAGAATTTCTGGAGGCTGTCATTCGGCCGATTCCATCGGGACCCGACGGAAGGGACTTGGCGTGGGAGAAGCTAAGCATCAGTGACTTACTACCCGATAGAGCTCGCCAAGGCTCCATTAGCCGCACCAGTACTTCGATGGATTTTATTACGATCGGCAGGTGATTTGTGCCCAACGGGCGCAGCCCGGCAGTCCACTCATGCCGCGTCGCTTCCCTTTTGGCGGAAATGCCACAAATGGAGAAAACTTCCATCAGTCCGTCTAGCGATGTCACTGACTTGACCACGCCGTGCTGTAGCGTCGGATCGTGGTCCAGGGAGAGGCCAATCAGCTCATGAGCTCGAATTCCAGTGCATCCCTGGAGCAAGATACTGCATGCGCTCTGAGTCATCAGTATTAGGCGTCTCAGGCTTTGAGTTCCGCTAATCCCGCGCTCGTCTCCAGCGTCATCAATCCGATCTATGGCGGTCAATGGCTCATGCCAGGAAATTAGTGTCCCTGGGATCGGACTCATCTGGAATTCCTCGATGTGCCGTTTGATCTGACGAAGACAGGCAATTCGTCTCGCGCCCGTGGCACTCCGTGCGTCGATGAGCATAGGGATGACCTCAGCCTGAAGTCTGATCACATCCTCAGAGCCGTGGTCAATCCACTCACATGCGTAAGAAAGGATTGGTACGGAGATCTCGTCCGGGACAGGCATCAATCCACCCGTTCGAGCAAGCCCAAGCGGCTCTGTCACGACGTCATAGGTCCTTCGTCCGTCAAACGGCGCTTCGGACGGTGCTTGTCCGCCTCTAGCGCGCAATCTGTCCGCGATCTCGTAGATCTGTGTAAGTGGGTGGATGAGTTTGTAGGCGGTCGCATGCGTCCACGCCCTGTCTCGACCGGTGTCATCTCCAGCGGTCATGTACTGCTCTTCGAGACCTTCGATATATTCCCAGCTTACCGCTGTCGAAATGTCAAAGAGGGAGTGGATTTTCCGCTGCCCCATGAACTTGACCAGCTCCCTCAAGCCCATGTAGGTGGCAGGGATAGACCCAACCGTCATGCGCACCGTGTCCTCGATGATGGCGGTCTTGAGGTAGCACTTCAGCTCGGCGAGGAGTGCTCTGTGTTTGTGGTCTGTGAGCAATTCTCCACGCGCCAGCGGGATTGCCCAGTCAACTGTGACAAACTCCTTCTGTTGGCCGACTGTGGTCTGGGCGAAGGTCCAGATATCACTGTCATAGTCCACTTGGAATGAAGGATGCAGAGTCTCTGCCTGTGCTTTTTCGAAATTTCTTAGTGCGGGCATGGCTTTCTCTCTAGAGTGGACGCGCTAGTGGCGTTAGCGCCCTAGCTATTCAAGTCCGGGCAGGGTCGTCAGCATGATCATCGCCGCTGATTGTTGATTCGCAGCTGTGCTCACTGCCGGAATCCATGAATCGCGGAGAGCAAGGTAGGCGTTCTCGAACTTTCGCCTCCAGATCTCGCTGCCAAGGTCTGCCCTGGCTTCTTCGTATAGCTCCTGCAGTTGAAGAAAGCGGGCGAGGGCATAGGCCTCGTTTGGGTCAGCCGCAGCGAGTGGGCACGCAGGGCAAGCACCATAGGCGGTGCAGAGCTTCCCATGGCGCTGCCCGGGTTGAGGACTTTGGAATGGATCTGCACAGCAGAAGCCCTGCGTTGCTGCCGTTTGATCGCGGTCACTCCGCGCGGATCGCGTGTCAATCTTTCCGTTTGAAGTCACCCAACGCTCCTGTGCCGTCAGGGCTCCTGCCAGCTGTTCCTTCTGCCGACGCTGCATCGTGGTTGTCTGGTAACTGTCTTGGCCAGTTGACAATAGCCGATGGCCTAGCATTGCTCGGAGCTCGAAGGCGTCGCCGTCGGTCAGCCCATCAACCGCTTCGGAGAACGCAAGCCTGTTTGCTTGGGAGCCAGAGTACTTAAGCCCCCTTCGTTTGCAGAACAATGTGATGTAACCGGTCACCCGCGTGGTCACGTCGTCGGTTCTGGCTGAGTAGGAATCGATGTGCATTCCTCGGCGCTTGTGCCGCCCGCCTTCGGAAACGGCGTGGAGGAAGAAGTCATTGGCAAGCTCACCAGCAGCGTAGTCTCTAATTCGTTTGGTCCAAGCAATCACGAAACTGATCAATCTTTCCGGCGCTAGCGGGTGATCGCTAGCGGGGAAGGCTGCTCGCTGTGTCGCGCCCTGAGCGGAAGTTCCTGCCCTGCGCTTAGAGGACTTGATCACCGTTCGCTTTTGTCCAAGCGGGTAGTGCTCCGATATGCCATCTAGGGTGAGTGTTCTAAGTGGCTGCTCGTTGAAGCCCGAGTGCATGGCTAGTACGAGAAAGAATGGGATCAGATCGCCGCCGATGGGGTGCGCTAGTCTCCTCAGACGGAAGTACTCGCTTTCGCTGATCTTTCCTACGCCTGGGAGCTTGTGAACCGCGGCTTGGCGAGGAAGATGACCGTCAAAGTTTGCCAAGATTTGAGCAATTGCCTCTGCCGGGTCGCTTAGCGATACAGCGTCGCCCTTTTTCTTCTGAGCGAGGGCACTGTGAACCCTATCTAGAAGCGGCCACACTTCGTCCATTGTCGATATGCATTCCTCGACAGCCGCCTTCATGACGTTGGCCCAAGCCGCACGGTCCAGCTCTTTGGGCTTGCTCTTCCGTGGCAGTCCTGCGAACGGCTTTGGCGGAATACGGATCACCTTCCACCGTGGATCCATCTCGTGCAGTGCAAGAACGACCTTCTTGAAGGTCCCGTAATAGTGGCGCTGGGTCTGCACCGAGAGAACTGTCGGGTGCGTGGTATCCCCACCTTTCAGATACGTTAGAAATGATTCGCCGAGATCCATCGGAGTGTCGTCTGGGCCGCTTATCTTTACCCCTTTTACGGTTAGGTACTGCACCAGGCCACTCACGATGTTGTTAGCTGAAGAGGATCTAGTCGTCTCCCTGCTGTTCTTGTTAGCTCGACAGAACGCCTCGGCGAAGAGCGGTGCCGCTGCACCTATGCCCTTCCAACGGCTGAGATTGACGATGTTGTCGCGCAGGTCTCCGGCGCGCCTGAACGCGACTTCTAGGCGACCCGCGCTCTCGCGGACATCCCATTTCTTTGTGTTGCCTACCTTTTCCTCAACTACTACGGCGTGCCGCAGTTGGGCGGACCTTCTTCCTGCCACGTAACGCTCCAATCCGTGTTCAATCTGATTTGATAGGTGAGTCGGTCACATGCGAGGATTAGTGCGTATGCCTTGGCCGCGGAGCCGTGCGCGCTCCAGCTCGTCAGGCCTCGACGCCGATTCGCATAAAGGGTTGACCTTCAAGGTGCAGCCTGATCGATTCCCTGGTTTCGCTCTCGAATGCGTTCGCGCTTCGCAGGTAGATGGACTCGGTCGTATCCCTGAGACTGTGTCCCAGTACTGACTGGACATACTTGATCGCATCCATGTCACCGTTTGCGCGCTTCTCCATGTACGTGTACAAGGCGAAGGTGTGTCGAAGGGCGTGAATGGTTATCCGCTCGCGCTGCGTGGATTCGTAGCGAGCCAGGTCAAGCTCTTTGGAAAGCCGTTTGAGCAGCCTGTCCTTGGCCTGGGCGAAATGCCGGTCGAAGATCTGCGGGGTTATCGGATTGCCCGCATGCTTGCGGTTGTTTGCGTTGAGGACGAAGAGGACGCCGTGATCCTCGAGCTTGTGGTACCCCAGTCGGAGGTCAATGAGGCGCTGCCGAACACCTTTTGCATAACGCTTCAGCGCCTCGAGTAGCCAAACTGGAACGGGAACGTTGCGCTTCTTGTTACCTTTCCCGACGACGGGGATAGCCACTGCACTGAAAGGATCGCGCCCTCTCGTATGAGTCTCAAGGACGGTCTGCGCTTTCAGATCGCATACTTCCGCCCGCCTCAGTCCTGCTTGATAGCAAAGCTCAGCCATCAGTCGCTGTGCGGTGGTAGCGAATGCTAGTTCAACGAGACCGTTCCGTTCGAGCAAAGGGTTGGGACCTAGTTCGTCAAGAATACCGACGACGGTCTCGGGATGGAGCGCAGTGATGAGTTCGTCAGCGTCGTTCAGCCCGGGAAGATCGACGCCAACGTCGAGAACTTGAACAGTTCCTCGCTTCGTCTGCTTGCTCAGCAGCGCTGGTGCCTTTCTCAGGTATCCCCGCTTTACGCAGAATGCGATCAGCTTGGTCAGGGTCGACCATCTTCGATGAATAGTCGCGGCGGCGAGCTTGTCCAGGGTCACCGCTGAGTCTAGGTCAGTCAAGGTGTCCGCATAGGATCTGAGGAGATCCTCATCTACGTCGGAAACGAGCTTTTTTCTTGCGTCAAGAAAGTGATGGAAGTCGGTGAGGTCCGCCGCGATAGCTGCTGTCGTGTTCTTGCTGCAGGCAAGCTTTGGCTTTGGACCGATCGTTAGATGGGCATCTGCTAAGAATTCAAATGCGGGCTGAACGATCGTTCCATCAGCCCTGCTGACCAAAAAGCAGAATCCCTCGGGTAAGGGTACGCCTCGCGTACCCGCGATTTCTGTCGCTTCCGGAGCGATCGCACGTGCGGTGCATATTTCGACGTCATAGGCCATGGCGCCGAAAGCTATCAGGTATACGAGAAGTTTTTTTTGCCGTGAGCCTTACGGTACTTTAACAACTGAAATGAGAATCATGCCTTCTTTTTACTTCCATTGATTCATTGATTTACGCGTGATCGTGACCCTACTGGTACGTTCGGTGTGAAGGAAGGCCCGCTCGCTGGTACGGGTGAAGTGCGCAATAGAGAGGTGGGTTCGCTCGTTGCCCAGGCTAGATTTGCCCCTTCAGTACCAACGTGCGTGTCCGCCTGGCGCGGCAATCGATAGCGCGCGGTCAATGGCTACCCAAGGCTGGCAGTGAGTTGACATCACCAATTGGGAGACGCCGCGGTTGCTACTGCGCGTCCTTTAGGGAAGCGTGTTGGCTGGGCGGTGGGTGCGCCTGGAGCTACCAATTCAATTGCTGCCGGAAAAAGTAGGGTTGCCGCAACGGCACTGCACCACTTCTGATTGCTGGCGACCTTTGGGTGGCCGTCTCCGGGTTCTCCGGGTTCTCCGGGTTCTCCGGGTTCTCCGGGTTCTCCGGGTTCTCCGGGGCGACGCTATCAGAGAATTTCTCGAGTGCTACCCGCGTGATGATCCCTAACTGTGCCGAATGTGAGAGAGGACGGCCGCTGCATGCGCGCTCTTTCAATGAGCCATCGAGACAACGCGCTGCTCAGCCATGACCGGCGATCATGTGGCCCTGGTTGGATGCACTCTGCAGTTCCATGATGCGATCGGTCAGGCGTTCAGCTGCGTTCTGCAACCCGTCATCGTCTGGCGAGTACGGAGAGCCGAACATCGGGATCTCGACCCACAGTCTCTCCTGCCCATCATGCACATATGGGCCATGGTCATCCAAGAGAAGGGCTTCACCCACGCGGGGGGAGACATAGGAAAGATCCTTTGTCCTTCCAGACCAATGGATGTATCGAAGTTCGACAAACCATGCCGGAACACTGCCTTCCCTAGCCAAGAGTCCGGCAATTCTTCTTGCAAGTGCCTCGGGAACCGTAGTGAACAGTACAAGTTCCTCGAACTGCGATCGGACATCCTCTAGGAACCGGTGAAGCCCAGGGCGAGGAATCTGACTGATTGCGTTGGAGATGAGCGTACCTTCGAGGTCCAGTGCCAGGATGGTTGGCTTCATTGGGAGTTCCTATCTAAGCTTCTAAGCCTGAGTAAACGCATCGGTAGGTACCTATCCATGGCGTGGGTCACATGGTACCGGTTCGGGCTACGCCCTTCTGAAACTTTGCCCAACCACTTCACTTCCGTTGGATTTCTTCTGAGACCTCTACGGCCCAACGCGAGGTGTGGATGATCCTGGTCTCCTGCAGCTGCTCTTGAAGGATCTGGCGTTTGGTGAGCTGAGACACCGCCTCCCACTCGTTCCTGAAGATGTAAGTGGCATTGCCTGACTCGGGACTCTCGAACACGTACCGATTCCTTCGCGTGAACCCAAAGACGATGTACTCACTGAAACCGCCTAGTCCGACTGCCATGAAGTCGGGCTCGTGACGAGTGATGGTCCGGATGCGCTGCTTAGCGACTGCGCGGTCGCTGTCGGTCAACTGCTTCAGATAGCTATCCAATACCTGCATTGCTCTATCGAACGGGAACTTCCCCGGCGGGAGAATGCGCCAGTTGATCTTCTCGACCCTCACCGGCACCGCAAGGTCCGGGTCAACGATTTCGAAGTGTTGGAAGCATTCCAGGTAGATGTTGAGGAGGTTTGCAATACTCTCTTCTGGCTCCGTCCGGTCAATGATCCTAGTAGCCATTGCGATACCACTGTCTGTATCTACAGCAGTGAGGAATTCACCAGGTGGTGCAACGTATTCCCTGGGATAGGTCTCATAGGATCTTGTCTGGGTACCGTGGTGAGTGCGTCCGTGCCAGTCCTTCCACGAGGTATTGATTGATCGAGACTTGGTGACCATCGGAAGGTCCTTTCGGATGACCTCTTTGCCTCGGGCATTGAATAACGTCGCGGGTCCTTCGGCGCTTGGCACAATGGAAGCGCCTGCGAGTGGAAGGCTGTCGAATCCCAGCATCGCCGCTTGGTGTTCTGTGATTGGACCGCTAAGAAGACGAAACTGTGGCAGCCGCTCAATCGTGCTTCGGTAGACTGATAAACCTCTCACTTGCTTGGGCATACGCTGGTCCTTTTCATGAGGAAGCGGGATAACCAAATATGTTTGGAGAGCCGTCTAAGCTCGCTGAGGAGGAGATGCTATTTCCTTTTCGGGGAGATGGTATCAGTACTCAGAAACCCAGGACGCCCTATCCCTGTAGGCGCCGCTCGGACTGCATCCATAGCTTTGTACTGATGCTAGCCACGTTTTCCCTTCGGCTAGAAAAGTTGCCCCTGTGGCGACTTTTCTTGGGGAGGTTGAAAAAGATGAGTGGCCAGCGCTGGCAGCCTAGTGAAACCGAGCTCACGATGCTTCTTTTCAAAGCGCTTCCGGATCAAGTCCGCTACAGGGCCAGTTCCGGACATCCTTGTGCCAAAGCTGGCGTCATATTCCTTTCCACCATGCATCTGTCGCATCAAGCTAAGCACATGCGCAGCGCGGTCCGGGAAGTGCAGCTCGAGCCATTCTCTCCAAATGTCCTTAATCTCGTTAGGTAGCCTGAGAAGCACGTAGCCTGCTGCCCGAGCGCCGTGTTCGTGAGCAGCCTCTAGGATGGCTTCTAGGTCATGGTCGGTGATCATGGGAATGACCGGTGCGATCAAAACCCCTACCGGTACTCCTGCCTCATGCAGCTGATGCATTGCTCGCAGCCTTGCGTGGGGAGCAGCAGCTCGTGGTTCCAGTTTTGCAGATAGCTTCCTGTCGAGCGTGGTGACCGAGAAGTAGACCGTAACCAACCGATCCTTGGCCATCGACGCCAGCAGTTCGGTGTCCCTGGTGATCAAGGCGCTCTTGGTGACAAAGCTCACCGGATGCTTTGCGTCGGCAAGCACCTCAAGGCATTGGCGTGTAATCTGGTAATTCCTTTCAACCGGCTGATAGCCGTCTGTGTTTATCCCCAGGGCAATCGGGGCGCACTTGTAGCTCGACTTGCTAATTTCTGCTCTGAGCCGCTCCGGGGCATTTGTCTTTGCAAACAGGCGCGTCTCGAAGTCTAAGCCTGGTGAGAGGCTCAAATAGGAGTGAGAAGGGCGAGCAAAACAGTAAACGCACCCATGCTCGCAGCCGCGGTACGGGTTTACCGACGCGCTAAACCCAACGTCAGGGGATGAGTTGTGGCTGATCACTGTGCGCGCTCGCTCTTCCTGCACCTGAGTTCTCAGCCGTGGCGCGTTTTCCATCTCCTGGTAGACCGATTCCCAGCCATCGTCGACTCCCACTGTTGCAGTGGTATCGAAACGGCTTGGGACACGCGATGCGGCCCCTCTACCTTTGAGGGGAACTTGGGCCTTTCGAGCATCCTGTTCCATGACAACAACTTGGGGTGGTTGGCTGTTAGTATTATTGCTAACCACAGGCGCCGCAACACCGTGAAATTCAGGTAGCTGTAGGCCATACGGTCATCTGGCGAAGAGGTTTTGCCCAAGCTTATCCACAGCTTCGGCTGGCAAGGCCTTTGTCAGCTGCGTTGGCCATGGAGCGCTTTGGCTTCCGCCAAAAAGATCTGCATCAATGCCCGCGATCGACGCGTTGCTGCAGGCAGTGGAATGCCCAACTGTGCGCAAAGCGAAGTCGCGTATGCCATCTGCGCACCCGTAGGCGGCTTGATGTCCCAATCCGTTAGTTGGGGAATGAGCTTTGAGAGCTCTTCTGCCAGGCGGCACTCAAAGCCTCTTGCTTGCCCTTCCTCTTCTTGCATTCGACGCACCTGCATTGCGACTTGCTCCCTGCCCATGGGAGAAAAGGGAAGCTCAAGAGTGAACTCCAGTTCCGGACATACGAGGTAAAAGTTCATGGGAGAGGCGATTAGTACTTATAAGTAGACTACCTTTAGAGGCGTAGTCTTTAAAGTACTAGAACCACAAGCTGCTTCGTATGGTCGAGCATACGAACCAAGCGAAACTTGCAGATGTGATCCGAGCGCATCGTATTGATCTGGGCGTCAGCCAAGAAGCCTTTGCTGACCACATCGAGATGCACCGCGCCTACTACAGCAAGATCGAACGT
This sequence comes from Stenotrophomonas maltophilia, assembly GCF_001274595.1. Classification (GTDB taxonomy): domain Bacteria; phylum Pseudomonadota; class Gammaproteobacteria; order Xanthomonadales; family Xanthomonadaceae; genus Stenotrophomonas; species Stenotrophomonas forensis. The sequence continues at coordinate 16,399 of NZ_CP011010.1, read as the reverse complement.
GGCGAAAAGAACCTCACTCTCGCTACCTTGGAGCGAGTGGCTAAAGGCATGGGTACGTCGATGTCGGCCCTGCTACGCGCCGCAGGGCTCTAACTCTCTTTGCAGACCACGAAGGTTGGCCAATACCTCCAGGATGGGCGTGTTGGCCGGCACTGCGCGGGGCTTGTGGCCAGAGCAATGTGTTTACCGATTCTCCCCTAAGTTGTTGATCTCTAGGTATTTATCTAGTGAACAATCAGGGGGTATTGATACCATGCTCGCAGCCCCGATACGGATTCACCGACTGGCTGAAGCCGACATCCGGCGAGTTGTTTCGGGTGATGATGCTGCGTGCAGTTTCGGCGCGCACCTCGGTGCGCAGGCGCGGGGCCAGGAACTCCTCGCTCTCGTCGACCGCCCAGCCATCATCTATCGCCTCGCTCACGGTGCTTTCAAAGCGCCCGGCAAGGTGGGACGTGGAACCTCGGCCCTTGATCGCAATACCCATGCACGCAGAGTACGCCGCAACCGTCTCAACGGCTGCGACGGCCGCCTGAAGGGTTCAGCCCCCTTGTAGAGTCGAGCCATGCTCGACTCCATTTCCCATCCGTCCCGGGGCAGTCGAGCATGGCTCGACTCTGCTGGGTAAGGGTCAGAGCAGCGCCAGGTACCCGCGCACGGTGGCATCCAGGCCGTCATACAGCGCTTCGCCGATCAGCGCGTGGCCGATCGACACCTCCAGCACATCCGGCACGTGGGCCAGGAAGTCGCGCAGGTTGTCCTGCGACAGATCGTGGCCAGCGTTGACGCCCAGGCCGACGGCCTGCGCTCGACGTGCGGCAGTGGCGAACAGCGCCAGCATCGCCTCGGCGTCGCCGGCGGCGTGTGCCTCAGCGTAGGGGCCGGTGTACAGCTCGATGCGGTCTGCGCCGACTTCAGCTGCCTGCTCCAGCAGTGGGTTGCCGGCGTCGACGAACAGGCTGACCCGGCAACCCATTGCTTTCAGTTCGGCGACCAGCGGGCGCAGGCGCTCGGCGTCGCGCTCGAAGTCGAAGCCATGGTCGGAGGTGATCTGGCCGTCGCCGTCCGGCACCAGGGTGGCCTGTGCCGGGCGGGTCTGCTCGCACAGCGGCAGCAAGCCCGGGTAACCCTCGCGTGGCGGAGCGAACGGATTGCCTTCGATGTTGAACTCCACGCCACGGGCGCGGGTCAGCGTGGACAGGGCCAGCACGTCCTCGGCGGTGATATGGCGGCGGTCCGGCCGCGGGTGCACGGTGATGCCATGCGCGCCGGCATCCAGGCAGGCCTGGGCGGCACGCACCACGTCCGGTTCGGCGCCGCCACGCGAGTTGCGCAGGACGGCGATCTTGTTGACGTTGACGCTGAGCTGGGTCATGGAACGGAACTACTTGGAAAGAGGGGACGGATCGTGGTCGTTGCCGTCGTCGTTGCGGCGGGCCCGGGCCTGTTCGCGCAGGCGCCGCAGTTCCTCGGCATCGACCAGGGTGGCAGGGTCGCGCTGCAGGTCGCCAAAGCGGGCCACGTAGCGGCCGCGTACCCAGGCCAGCAGGAAGGCGAGGGCAGCCAGCAGGCACAGGGTCATCAGCCCGGCGCTGGGGGTCTTCAGCGCAAAGGCGAAACAGCCCAGCGCCAGCAGCAGGTACAACCAGTACATAGTCGGGCTCCCCGGATGATCGGCGCAGTGTAGCGCTGCGTCAGAGCAGCGGCGAGGCCAGCCGCGCGAACGCCTCGGGCAGGCGGTGCAGCCACAGCGAGCGGCCGGCCTGGTCACGCACGCGGGTGGCACGGTCGAATTCGCCCTGCAGCAGCTCGGCCAGGGCGGCGACGCGGTCACGGTCGCTGATCATCATCGACAACTCGAAGTTCAGCCGGAAGCTGCGGTGGTCGAAGTTGGCGCTGCCGACGATGCAGACATCGTCATCGGCGATGAAGGCCTTGGTGTGCAGCATGCGCGGGCCGTACTCGTAGATCTTCACGCCGGCATGCAGCAGCTCGTCGAAGTAGGAGCGCGCGGCCTGGGTGACGAACCAGGAGTCACTCATCTTCGGCACCAGCAGGCGTACGTCCAGGCCGCCCAGCGCCGCCGAGGTCAGCGCCATGCGGGCGGCCTCGCCGGGTACGAAGTAGGGCGTGACCAGCCAGACGCGTTCGTGCGCCTCCTGGATAGCGGCCACATGCAGGCGGTGGATCGTTTCCCATCCCGAGTCGGGCCCGGACACCAGCACCTGGGCGTTGATCGGGCCGTCCGCGCGCAGCGGCATTTCGGCCGGCCACAGCCGCGCGATATCGAAGCGCGAATGGTCCTGGCCACTGGCGTAAAGCCAGTCCTCGGCGAACACCAGCTGCAGGCTGCGCACCACGTGGCCGCGGATGCGCATGTGCAGGTCACGGTAGGCGTCGGCCCTGCGGCTCTCGTCTTCGTCGTCGGTGATGTTGATGCCGCCGGTGAAGGCCAGGCGGCCGTCCACGATCACCAGCTTGCGATGGGTGCGCAGGTTCAACCAGGGCCGCTTGAACGGCTTCAGCAGTTGCCGCGGATGGAACCAGATCGCTTCGCCGCCTGCATCCAGCAGCGGCTGCAGGAAGCGGCGGGGCAGGGCGGAAGAACCCACGGCATCCAGCAGCAGGCGTACCTGCACACCGGCACGGGCACGTTCGACCAGGGCATCGCGCAGCGCGGTGCCGGCGTGGTCCGGGTTGAAGATGTAGTACTCCAGATGCACGTGGTCGCGCGCCTGTGCGACGGCTTCCAGCAGGGCAGCGTAGGTGGCGGCGCCATCCACCAGCCAGGTCACTTCGGTGGCGCTGCTCGGTGCCAGCCCGGTGGTGGCCTGGGCGATCTTGGCCAGCTCGGTGCAGTCGGCATCGGGTGGGCAGACGTCGCTGTAGTGCTCCATGCCCGAACGCGCACGGCCACGGCGCAGGCGCTGCCGCTTCACCTTCTGCGGGCCGAGCAGGTAGTAGATGAAGAGGCCCAGGTACGGCAGCAACGCCAGCGACAGGATCCAGCTCAGCGTCGCGACGGGCTCGCGCTTCTGCAGCATGATCCAGCCCGCCAGGGCGAACAGGTACAGCAGATAAGCCACCGCCAGGATGGTGCCGAGGTGGGCGATGCCGTCGAGCCAGTGGCGCAGGGAGTCGAAGAGGGCGAGCATCCGCCGATCATAGCGGCCCGGGCGGCCAGGGATAAAAAAAGACGCCCCTGTTTCCAGGGGCGTCTGCAGTCGCGTCATGACTGTTGTGTTGCGGCGTAGCGATTACTGCTGCACAAAACCGATCTTCTTCATCTGAGCATTCTTCGCGGCGGCCAGGACCTTGGCCATCACGTCGTACTCGGAATCCGGGCTGGCGTCGATGCGCAGTTCCGGCTGGTTGGTCGGGTCACGCTGGACCTCCTGCTCCATCCGCTGCTGCAGCTCGCTCGCATTGATCGGGCTGTTGTTCCACGAGACCTGGTTGCTGGCGTCGATCTTCAGTTCGATCGGCGGCGGCGGTTCGACCAGCTGCGGCGGTGGGTTGAGCACGCGCTGCGGCAGGTCCACGGCGATCGGGTACGTCATGATCGGCGCGGTCACGATGAAGATGATCAGCAGAACCAGCATCACGTCCACGAGGGGCGTGACGTTGATGTCTGCCATGGGGCCCTTGCCACCACCACTACTGAATGCCATGGCTTATTGCCCCTTTTCTTTGGTCGCGACGAAGCCGACGTCCAGCATGCCCTGCTCCTGCGCGACCTTGGTCAGGTCGTTGATGACGCGCATCTTGGTGGTGCGGTCACCACGCAGGTTCAGCGGCGGCTGCGGGGTCTGCTGGGCGGCGGTCGCCAAGCGCGACTCGAGAGTCTGCTTGTTGATTTCTTCGTCGTTCCAGTAGATCGAGCCGTCTTCCTTGACTGCCAGGGTGATCGGGCCGGCACGCTTTTCAGCGTCTTCCGGCTTCTGGATCAGGTTGGCTTCCGGCAGATCCACCTTGACCTTGTGGGACATCAGGGGCGCCGTGATGATGAAGATGATCAGCAGCACCAGCATCACGTCCACGAGGGGCGTAACGTTGATGTCGGCCATGGGGCCGCCGCTGTTACCACTACTGAAAGCCATAACGGGCTCCGTCTAGATCGTGTTGACTACGTTCTCGCTGGGTACAGCGCGTCGCAATTAGCGGACGCGCGAACCGGTGGCGAAGAAGTCGTGCAGGTCGTGCGCGAAGGTATCGAACTTGCTGATGGTCGCGCTGTTGACCTTGCTGAAGAAGTTGAAGGCGAACACGGCCGGGATTGCGACGAACAGACCGATCGCGGTCATGATCAGCGCTTCACCCACCGGGCCGGCAACGGCGTCGATCGAAGCGGAGCCGGTGGCACCGATCTTGATCAGCGCGCCGTAGATGCCCCACACGGTACCCAGCAGACCGACGAACGGAGCGGTCGCACCGACGGTCGCCAGCAGGGTCATGCCCGACTGCAGCTTGTTGCTTTCGCGGGTGACGGCCTGGCGCAGGGCGCGGTCGACGAACTCCGAACGGCTCAGGTTCTCACCGACGCCGCCGGTAGCACCGCCTTCAGCGCGCTGGTGGTGGGCAGCTGCCTGGGCAGCGTCCAGGGCGATCTTCGAGAACGGCTCGGATGCCGGCTGTTCTTCCATCGCACGGATGGCGTCCTGTGCGTTCGGGGTGTCCCAGAACAGGCTGACGACGCGATCAGCGGCGCTCTTCAGACGGACCGAACGGAAGATGTTGATGACGGTCCAGTACCAGGACATGGCCGACATCACGATCAGGGTCAGCAGCACGACCCAGGAAACCGCGAAATCACCCGGCTTGGTGGTCATTTCGTGGATCAGGTGCTCGAAGCCCATCTGCGACAGGGCGTTGGACGGATTGCCCCCGGCAGCAGCGGCGATGAAAAGTTCCTGCAGCATGACGCTTACCTTTGTTGTGTGTGGTGATAAAGGGTGTAGCTAAGCTAAACAATCGAACCGTGGGCGGGGGGTGGCCAGGCGGCCACCCGGCCCATCAGTTCAGCGCAAAGTTGACCGGGACGCGAACGCGACCTGCCGCCTTCTTACCGCCAGATTCAGCGGCGTTGAAGCGCCACTTGCGAGCTGCTTCCATCGCAGCACGGTCCAGGTCGCGGTTACGGCTGGACTTTTCCACCGTGACATTGGTGACGTTGCCGCTGGCATCGACATCAATGATCAGGATCACTTCGCCCTGGATACCGGCGCGGAAGGCTGCCGGCGGATAGCGCGGCGGATTCATGGCCTTCGACGAGATGTCCACGCTGGCCTCGATCGTGCTCGGCGGCGACGGCGGCGACGGCGGCGACGGCGGGGTGACGATGTCGTTCGGGCGCGGTTCCGGCACGTCCACGACCGGCGCCTGCGGCGGCGGCGGGACCGGCGACGGCTTCGGCGGCGACAGATTCTTCACCGGCGGCGGCGGAGTATCGGTCGGCGGCGGCGGCGGCGGCGGCGGGGGCGGCGGCGGCGGCGCATCGACGATGGTCACCATGACGTTGCGCTCCTTCTCCGCAACGGCCTTGGGAGCCACGGCGGGAATGAGGAGCATCATGAAGGCGGCCAGATGCAGGGCAATTACAAACGCGATGCCGACGATGCGAGGCCAGCTCAGCCCCTTGTCATCGGGTTGTTCGTACCGGTGAACGACTAGTTGTTCCGTCATGCGCCAAGAGCTCAATAGTGGGGCCGGGATGCCGGGGGCGGAATCCCTGATCAGCGGTGCATGACACCGCAGGAACCTCCAAGCTTATACCAATCCTGAGCGCCTGCGCATCAACTGAGCAGGCATTCAGGCGTTATTCCTACTTACTTCAGGTTGATGATTTTTTTGGCATCAGCCTGGTTCTTCACACCCTTCGCCAGCGCCTGCTGGGCGGCCTGCTTGGCCTCCGGGATGCGACCTTCGGCATGCAGGACGCGTGCCAGGTTCAGGTAGGTCTCACCGTCCTTGGAGAGCGGGGCGGCCTTCTGCCACGCATCGATCGCCTGCGGCACCTGGTCGGAGTAGTAGTAGGACTGGGCCAGCGCCAGGTAGACCTGGTAGTCCGGCTTCAGGATGCCCTTCTGCAACCCTTCGTTGATGACCGCGATGACGTCCTTTTCCTTGTGCTCGGTGTTGGCATAGATCGAGTACAGCTGCTTGTACTCGCGCTCGTCGGTGAGCTGGCCGCTGCTGCGCAGCTTGTCCATCACCGCAGCCGCCTTGTCCATCTGGTCGGCCTGCATGTACATGCTGGCCAGGTTCAGCTGGGTCTTCTTGTCGTTCGGGTTCTTGGCCGCCAGTGCTTCGGCCTCCTTGACCGCCTCACCGGACTGGCCGGCTTCGGACAGGGCCGCCATCAGCAGCTGGTTCCAGTTGTCCTTCGGCTCGGTGGCGCCGGCGATGGCCTGCTTCAGCACCGGGATCGCTTCCTGGTAGCGCTCCAGCTGGTACAGCGCCTGGCCCTTGGCGATCAGCTCTTCCGGCTTGGTCGACTTGCTCTCGGCGAAGTACTTGTCGAGGGTGGCCAGGCCTTCGGCGGTCTTGTCTTCCTGCAGCTGCAGCTGGCCCAGCATCAGCATCGACTGGAAGTGGCCGTTGTTGTCCAGGCCGTTGAACTGCAGGACCTGCTTCAGGTAGGCGATCGCCGCCGGGGTATCGTCGGTCTGGTAGGCGGCCTGCGAGGCCAGCTGCGCGGCCAGCGACTTGTCGTACTCGTTCGAGGCACTGTCGGCCAGGATCGCGTCAGCCTGCGTGCGCGTCTCCGGGAACTTTTCCTTGTTGTAGCTGTCGATCATTTTCTGCAGCTTGCTGCCCATCTTGGCCGAGGCCTTGACGGTCGGCTCCTCGCGGGTCGCGTTCGGGTACAGCGCCTCGGACTTGGCCTGCTTGCTGCCGCCACGGTTGCCACGCTCGGACGAACGCGAGGACTGCGCGAAGGCATCGGTGACCACGGCGCCGGTCAGGGCGGTCGCGACGAGGACGGAAAGCACAGCTTTGTGGTTACGGAAAATCATCGTTCACCTCGATCGAACCGCCGGTTAGCGGCAAAGTCGGACTGTCAGAAAAATCTGAGCCGCCAAACGTATCAGAAACAGATGGCGTGAGAAATCGTTTTATGTGCTGCAATACAGCATAGAACTGCGCACTCATCCGCACTTTGGCCGCAGTCCAGCCGCCTGCGCCTGCTGGTAGACCGGCGTCAGCGCCGGTGCATCGCGTCGCAGCTCCTGGATCCGGTTGGCCGGGTCGGGGTGGGTGGACAGCCATTGCGGGCTGCGACCGCCACTGGCGGCCATCATGTTCTGCCACAGGTCGACCGCCTGCGCCGGGTTGAAACCGGCCTGGGCCATCAGCCGCTGGCCGATCACGTCGGCCTCGCTCTCCTGGGTGCGCGAGCCCGGCAGCAGGAAGGCGGTCTGGGCGCCCATCCCACCCAGCTGGTTCACGGTGCTGGCCGCGCCCTCACCGTAGGCGGCCCCGGCCAGTGCGCCGAGCACGGCCAGGCCGGTCTGCGCGCCCATCTGGCGGGTAATGCGCTCTTCGTGGTGGCGCGCGATGACGTGGCCGATTTCATGGCCGATCACGGCAGCCAGCTGGTCCTGGTTCTTCGCCACGGTGAAGATGCCCGTGTTCACGCCCACCTTGCCACCGGGCAGTGCGAACGCATTGGGTTCCTTGTCGATGAACACCGCGGCCTCCCACCGTACGCCACGGTATTGAGGCGGCAGCTGCGCGACCAGCGCGTTGACCACGCACTGCACGTAACCGTTCTGGCGGCCGTCGGTGCTGATCTTTTCCTTCTGCTTGGTTTCAGCAAACGCCTGCGCTCCCAACTGGTCCAGCTGGGCCTGGGAGACGCCGCCCACCATCTGCCGGCGCCCGGTCGGGGACGTGGTGGTCGCGCAGGCGCTGACCAGGGTGGTGATGACAAGGGCCAGCAGCAGTTGTTTCATGGAAGCTCCCCCGTGTTCATGTCCGCAGTGTGTAGCGTACCGGCTTAATCTTTCGTCAAGCGGACACGGCGTTACGTTGACCCCAGCAACACCATCGCGGCAAGCGCAACGGCGTTGTTCAATGCATGTGCGGTGATGGCCGCCCACAACGTGCCGGTACGCTGGTAAAGCCAACAGAACGCGGCGCCCATGCCGCCATACACCAGCCACAACTGGAGCATGCCCAGCAGGGAGTTCTTGCTCAGACCCGGCACTTCGTGCACGAGGGCAAATGCCAGGCTGCTGAGGATGATGCCGAGCCAGGGACGTCCCGCCTTCCACAGGCGCCCGAACAGAACGCGGCGGAACAACAGCTCTTCGTAGGCCGGCGCCAGCACCACGGCGAACAGCACGAGGAACAACGGGAAACGCGCAATCGCGTTCTGCATCAGCTCCACGTTGGTCGGCACCGGTTCGATGCCGAACTGCCTGGCCAGGAAGGCGATGCCATTGCTGCCGATCACGATCAGCGCAGCCACCAGCACGGTCCAGCCCCAGGTCGAGGGCCGCCGCAGCGCCTGGCGGGAAGTGGAGCGCTCGTCCGGCGTGGCCGGACGCCGCCAGAAGTACACCACCAGTGCGGCGCCGCCGGTGGCGATCAACGCCATCAGGATCTGCGCCAGTGCACCCGGCTGGCCAACCGCCGCGCTGATCGCGTCGGGCGACAGCCCGCCACCCTGGGCCTCCGCATTGGCACGGCCGACCACGATCGCGCGGTAGAACCCCCAGAACAGCCCGGTGATCAGGCTCAGGCTGAACAGGGTGACGATGGCGATGCCCAGGTCGATGAAGAAACCCGCCAACGGGGAACCGGCGCGCGGCGCGGCCGAGGCCGGCGGAATCGGGGGCGGGGCGGAAACCGGGGCGGAAGCGGACATCAGGTACCTGCGTTCAAGGGTCGAAGGCCGGCGCGCCTCCCCGCGCACCGGCCGTGTCCCGATTGTGTCAGATATCCAGGTTGGCGACCTTCAGCGCGTTGTCCTCGATGAAATCGCGACGCGGTTCAACCACATCGCCCATCAGGGTGCTGAAGATCTGGTCGGCGGCAACGGCATCTTCGATGCGCACCTGCAGCAGCCGACGGGTTTCCGGATTCACGGTGGTGTCCCACAGCTGTTCCGGATTCATTTCACCCAGACCCTTGAATCGCTGGATCTGGCGGCCGCGCTTGGCCTCTTCGAGCAGCCAGTTCTGCGCCTTGGCAAAGCTGTCCACTTCGATCGACTTGGCGCCGCGGGAAATGGTTGCACCTTCGCGGATCAGGCCATGCAGCAGCTTGGAGGCCTGGTGGATCGCGCGCAGTTCACCGCTTTCGAAGGCCGACATCGGCAACACCTGGATGTGCTGCTCGCCCATATGGCGACGGGTCACCAGCACGGCGGCCGGGCGCTCGTCGTTGGCTTCCTGCAGTTCCAGGCTGAAGCGCGGGCTGCCCAGGCTGCCCTGGTTAAGGCGCTTGGCCAGTGCATCCAGGCCTTCGCCTTCGCCGGCAGTGCGCAGGCTGTCCATGTCCATCGGCACGAAATCGACCAGCGCCTCGAGCAGGTTGCGGTCGTAGCGGTGCGCGTTGCGTTCGATCGAATCCAGTGCAGCGGCGTAGGCCAGCAGCAGCTTTTCCAGCGCCAGGCCTTCGATGCCCGGCTCGCCGGCGGCCGGCACCAGCGCCGCGTTTTCCACTGCGCTGCTGGCCAGGTAGCTGTCCAGCGCCGGGTCGTCCTTCAGGTACAGCTCCTGCTTGCCCTGCTTGATCTTGTACAGCGGCGGCAGGCCGATGTAGACATAACCGCGCTCGATCAGCTCCGGCATCTGACGGTAGAAGAACGTCAGCAGCAGGGTGCGGATGTGCGCGCCGTCGACGTCGGCGTCGGTCATGATGATGATCTTGTGGTAGCGCAGCTTGTCCGGGTTGTACTCGTCACGGCCGATGCCGGTGCCCAGCGCGGTGATCAGCGTACCGACCTGGTCCGACGACAGCATGCGGTCGAAGCGCGCGCGTTCCACGTTGAGGATCTTGCCGCGCAGCGGCAGCACCGCCTGGTTCTTGCGGTTGCGACCCTGCTTGGCCGAGCCACCTGCCGAGTCACCCTCGACGATGAACAGCTCGGACAGCGCCGGATCCTTTTCCTGGCAGTCGGCCAGCTTGCCCGGCAGGCCGGCAATATCCAGCGCGCCCTTGCGGCGGGTCAGGTCGCGGGCCTTGCGCGCGGCTTCGCGTGCACGCGCGGCATCGACGATCTTGCCGGCGATGGCCTTGGCTTCGTTCGGGTTTTCCTGCAGGAACTCTTCCAGGCGCGCACCAAAGGCGTTTTCCACCGCCGGGCGCACGTCGGAGCTGACCAGTTTTTCCTTGGTCTGGCTGGAGAAGCTCGGATCCGGCACCTTCACCGACAGCACCGCGATCATGCCTTCGCGCATGTCGTCGCCGGTCAGGTTGATCTTGGCCTGCTTGGCGATGCCGTTCTGCTCGATGTAGTTGTTGAGCACGCGGGTCAGCGCACCACGGAAGCCGGCGAGGTGGGTACCGCCGTCCTTCTGCGGGATGTTGTTGGTGAAGCAGTACATCGTCTCCTGGTAGGAGTCGGTCCACTGCAGCGCCACGTCCACCACGATGTTGTTGTGCTCGCCGGTGACCGAGATGACGTTCGGGTGCAGCGGGGTCTTCAGCTGCGCCAGATGCTCCACGAAGCTGCGGATGCCGCCTTCGTAGTGGAAGTCGTCGCGACGGCCGTCGCCACGCTCATCGGCAAGGACGATCTTGACGCCGGAATTGAGGAACGACAGTTCACGCAGGCGGCGGGCCAGGATGTCGTAGTGGAATTCCACGTTGTCGTGGAATGCCACGGTCGACGGCCAGAAGCGCACGGTGGTGCCACGTTTGGTGGTGGTTTCCAGCTTGGCCAGTGGGGTCGCGGCCGCACCGTTGCTGAATTCCTGCTGGTAGTGGAAGCCGTTCTGGAACACATCCACCAGCAGCTTCTGCGACAGCGCGTTGACCACGCTGACACCCACGCCGTGCAGGCCGCCGGACACCTTGTAGCTGTTGTCGTCGAACTTGCCGCCTGCGTGCAGCACGGTCATCACGACTTCGGCTGCCGAAACCTCACGGCCCAGCTTGGCGCTCATCTGCTCATGCTTGCCGGTCGGGATACCGCGACCGTTATCGGACACCGAGACCGACCCATCGGTGTGGATCGTCACTGCCACGTGGTCGGCATGGCCAGCCAGTGCTTCGTCGATCGAGTTGTCGACGACCTCGAACACCATGTGGTGCAGGCCGGTGCCATCATGCACATCACCGATGTACATGCCGGGACGCTTGCGGACAGCCTCCAGGCCTTCCAGGGCGGTAATGCTGTTGGCGTCGTAGTTGCCGTTGTTTGCCGGGGTGTTCTGTTCGTCGCTCATTGCGCTTGCCGTAGGCTCCGCAGGTCGGCCACCGCGTGGAGCGATGCGCCGAGAATGAAAGGATTCCAACCCGAATTATACCAGCCGGGGTCGAGCGGCCCTGGTGTGACCACTATGGCACAGCCACGATCTGTGCATGTTCCACGTGGAACCGGGTGATGTCGGCCAGATCCTGCAGTGCCGACGGGGTTTCGGTGGCGGTAATGAAGATCTGCGCCGGGCCATCAAGCAGGCGCTGCAGCACACGCGCCTGGTGGGTGCGGTCCAGCTCCGAGGCCAGGTCGTCGAGTGCGATCACCGGCCACTCGCCGCGCTGTTCCGCATAGTCCTCGGCCTGCGCTAGCAGGCACGCCAGCGCGGTCAGCTTGGCCTGGCCACGTGACAGTGCGTCGCGACCGGGAATGCTGTGGAAATCCACGCTCCAGTCCGCGCGGTGCGGGCCCACCGAGGTGTAGCCGGCCTGGCGGTCCCGCTCCCGGGCCAGAAGCAGGGCGTCGGCCAGAGGAAGTTCGTGGCGACGCCAGCCTGGGCTCAGTTCCAGCCCCTGGATTCCGAGTTGCGGAGCAAGGGTGGCTGCCAACGACACCGTGCGCTGCTGCAGTCTCTCCAGGTAGTGCTGGCGGCGGCTGGTCAGCGGTTCTCCCGCCTCGGCCAGCTCGTGATCCCAGGTATCGAGCATCCGCGACGGCCCGCCCTGTTTGAGCAGCGCATTGCGCTGCTTCAGTGCCCGCGAGTAGCGGCGCCACAAAGCGAGGAAATCAGGTTCCACGTGGAACAGGCCCCAATCGAGGAAGCGACGACGGGGTTCACCTCCACCGCTCACCAGCGCATGACTGCCCGGCTCGAAGGTGACAACCGCCAGCGCCGCACAGAGATTGCCCAGCTGCGCGACGTCCTCTCCGTCCAATCGGCCTTTCCAGTCCTGGCCACTGTGGCGCAGGCCCGCTTTGCGGCGATGCGGCGGGTGATGGGCGCGCTGCTCGTCCCATTCAACGAAGATTTCCAGCGCCTCCTGGCCCTGACGGACCAGGCCATCGCGAACCCGGCCGCGAAAGCTGCGGCCATAAGCCATCAGGTGCAGCGCCTCGAGCACGCTGGTCTTGCCCGCACCGTTGTCGCCGGTCAGCAGGTTCAAGCCCGGCTGCGGCAACAGGTCCACCGCACTGAAGCGACGCAGTTGGTGCAGGGCGAGGCGGCGGATCTGCATGGGGCGCGAAGGACCATCCGCACTGGGCGGTAGAAGGGTGGGTAATCCATCAGCTTACTGCATCGGTCAAGCCGGTCGTGTTGCGGGCACCATCCGCCCCGGAACGCGACGGCTGCCGGCCACTGCTCGCCCGTTTCACGTGGTGTGCGGCTCATGCCTGCGGCCCCGCCGCAATCGGGAAGGGCGCGAATTCCTTCAAATCTGGGCACGGCACCACTACGTAGGCCCACAGATTTCAGCAGTTTCACGGCCATCCAGTGGGAATCGCGGGATGCCTCAACGGCGATGCCAGCGGCAAACCACCCGGATTCCTTCAATTCTGCGGTCCAGGACCCTGGAGGGTTCCACAGAATTCAACGAATTCAGACCGACAGTTCCACGCTATCCACAGCGGGACGGTATGACTTATACACAAGGTATGGGCAATCTGTGGATAAAAAAGCCCTTTTACCGTGCCGGCGAAACTATCCACAGGTTCCCCCCCAGCCCGAAGGCCCTCTATACAGGGGGTTTCATCCTCATAAACCTTTTTAAAATCAAACAGATAAGGCGTTTTTCCACGAAATCTGGCCCTACCATCACCACCATGCTTTAGATTTATACCCAGATTTAGAAGCTAGGCCCAGCCCGATCTGCCTCGAACGGGCCCTGTGGACAGTGGCGTCTGCAGAAACAGGAGTCATTGCTTCGCAGACGATCGCGAGGCCTGCTTCACCTGGGACAAGAAGGCCATTCGACTGAGCATGACGATCCAGCAGCCGGAATCCTGATTGCCTCCAATCCGAGAGCCCACTCGCACCGTCAATGTTGGAACCCAACGACGGGACAGCAGAGGTCCCCGTTCCAAGGCGTCGAATCAGCGCCTGTAGCAGGACGAACACTCATGCTCCACGTGGAACAAAAAAAACGCCCGGGAAAATCCCGGGCGTCATTCGGTTCCACGTGGAACAGCGCTGGTGTCAGAGACGCAGCGGCATCACCACATGACGCGACTTCTCGCTGCTGGATTCACGCACCAGCGCCGAGGAGTTGGAGTCGCGCAGCTGGATGATGACTTCCTCGTCGCGCAGCGCCGAGAGGGCATCCAGCAGGTAGTTCACGTTGAAGCCGATGGCCAGGTCGCTGACCGTGGTGTCGGCTTCGATCTCTTCCTGGGCTTCTTCCTGTTCCGGGTTGTGCGCGCTGATCTTCAGGTTGCCCGGCGAGACTTCCACGCGGATACCGCGGTACTTCTCGTTGGACAGGATCGCGGCACGCTGCAGCGAGGCACGCAGGGCTTCACGGTCAACCTTCACTTCGCGGTCGGCCCCGATCGGGATGACAGCCTCGTAATCCGGGAAACGGCCGTCGATCAGCTTCGAGGTGAAAGTGACATCGTCGCGCTTGACGCGCACGTGGCTGCGGCCGACTTCCAGCTCGATCTCGCGATCACCGCTTTCCAGCAGGCGCTGCAGTTCGGTCACGCCCTTGCGCGGCACGATGATCTGGCGCTTGGACCCGCTGGGCTTGGCCAGATCGGTTTCACACAGCGCCAGGCGATGACCGTCCGTGGCGACGGTACGCAGGGCGTCACCGCGCAGATCGAACAGCAGGCCGTTGAGGTAGTAGCGCACATCCTGCTGGGCCATCGCGAACGCGGTGCGTTCGATCAGCTCCTTCAGGGTAGCTTCGCCGATGGCTACGCGCTCGGTGGCTTCCACTTCGTCCACCGACGGGAAGTCGTTGGAGGGCAGGGTTGCCAGGGTGAAGCGACTGCGACCGGCCTGCACGGTGATCTTGTCACCGGTCTGCGAGACGGTGATCCGGCTGCCATCGGGCAGGGCGCGGATGATCTCGAACAGCTTGCGGGCGGGAATGGTGGTTTCGCCGTCCTGCGCATCTTCAACCGCGATCCGCGACACCATCTCCACTTCCAGGTCGGTACCGGTCAGCGACAGCTGGCCGTTCTGCACCTGGACCAGGAAATTGGCCAGAACCGGAAGGGTCTGGCGGCGTTCGACCACGTTGACGACCTGTGCCAACGGCTTGAGAAAGGCTTCGCGCTGCAGTGTGAAACGCATGTGGTTCCGTGCCCCTATGCTTTAAAAAATGTGGAATAAATCAAAAGCTTGGTGGTGCTGGTAGAGACAGAATCGCTGGAAAACAACGCTAAGTCTTTGTAAATAAAAGAATTTCAGACATCGAAACCCTCTGTATTACCGACCCCCAGGGGGTGGGGAAAGCTGTGGATAGAATCGGCGCGATTTCAGACGCCATTTTTATCCACAACGTGTCCCGCGCTTGCTACCGGATTCTGCACCGTTTTGTGCGATGACGCCTCATCGGCATCCGTGCATCATTCGCTCAGCTTCCGGATCAGCTTGTCCCAGTCCTCGCGGAGCTTGCCGTCGGTTTCCATCAGGGTCCGGATCTGGCGGCAGGCATGCAGCACCGTGGTGTGATCGCGACCGGCAAAGGCATCGCCGATCTCGGGCAGGCTGTGCTCGGTCAGTTCCTTGGTCAGGGCCATGGCGACCTGGCGCGGGCGGGCCAGCGAGCGGGTCCGACGCTTCGACAGCAGATCCTTGATCTGCAGGCCGTAGTAGTCGGCAACGGTTTTCTGGATGTTGGGAATGCTGATCGCCTGCTGCTGGGCACGCAGCAGGTCGCGCAGGGTTTCCTGGGCGAATTCGGTGGTGATCGCGCGGCCGGTGAAATTGGCGCGCGCGGTCAGGGTATTGAGCGCGCCTTCGAGGTCGCGCACGTTGGAGCGCATCTTCTTGGCGATCAGGAACGCAACGTCATCGGGAATCTCGGCACCGCGTTCGCGCGCCTTGGCCAGCACGATCGCGGCACGGGTCTCGAAGTCCGGCGGTTCGATCGCGACCGACAGGCCCCAGGCAAGCCGCGACTTCAGACGCGCTTCCAGGCCTTCGACTTCGCGCGGATAGCGGTCGCAGGTCAGGATGATCTGCTGCTTGCCATCGAACAGCGCGTTGAAGGTGTGGAAGAACTCTTCCTGGGTGCGGTCCTTGCCGGCGAAGAACTGGATGTCATCGATCAGCAGCGCGTCCACCTGCTGGAACTGGCGCTTGAACTGATCCATGGTCTTTTCCTGCAGGGCCCGGATCATCGCGCTGAAGAACTGCTCCGAACGCAGGTACAGCACCTTCGCCCCCGGGTTGGCCTGGCGCATGGCGTTGCCGGCGGCGAACATCAGGTGAGTCTTGCCCAGGCCGGTGCCTCCGTACAGCAGCAGCGGGTTGTGCGCACGGTCGCCCGGCTTCTGCGCCGCCTGGAAGGCAGCGGCCAGGCCCAGCTGGTTGCTGCGGCCTTCGACGAAGTTGGCGAAGGTGTAGTGGTTGTCCAGGTTGCCGGCGAACGGTACCTGCGGTTCGCTGGAGACGTGCGCCGACGGCGTGGAAACCGGCGCGTTCTGCGCCTCCACCGGGCGTGGGCGCGAGCCGATTTCAAGAAAAACGTCGCTGAAACCGGCGAAATGAGCCAGCAGTTCGCGGATCCGGGCCAGGTACAGCTCGCGGACCTGGTCGACGATGAAGGCATTCGGTGCATACAGCACCAGGCTGTCCACGCGCAGATCGGCCTGCAGCGGCTTCAACCAGGTATGAACGTCTTCCGGCGGGAACTCCGCTTCGAGGCGCTCGAGACTACGGGACCAAGCATCCATCAGCAATAATCGTCCGGTGGCCGGGGCGTGGACGCGACAAGGCGCCCAAACACAGGCCGGAAAGGGGGGAAATGGATGGCTCAGACTACCACCGAGCGCCCGCCTTCGGAATGCTTGTCCCCTACT